>JBEKAA010000001.1:0-196315 GCA_050018455.1 Thermoanaerobaculaceae bacterium
AACCAAACTGCGATGGACAGCGGGTACGCCACGATCGCGGTGCAGACGGGATCGGGGGTGTTCGCCTTCGCCTCGGTGATCGACAACGTTACCGACGATCCGACCACGGTCGCCATGCAGAGGTAGTTGCCGTCCCTACCGCGTGGCCGTGTCGCCACGCCAGGGGGCCGGTGCCGCTTCAGCCCTTGACGACGCCGAGCGGACGCAGCCGAGCTACGGGCAGCGCGATGCCGGAGAGCCGGAGCGCCTCGACCACCTCGGCGGCGTCCTTGTAGGCCTCGGGCATCTCCTCGGCGAGGGTCTTGGGCGAGCGGGCGGCCACGACGATGCCGCGCTGCTCGAGCTCGGACGAGACGTCGCGCCCCGCACCGGCGCGTCTGGCCGCGTGGCGCGACATGCTGCGCCCCGCGCCGTGCGCGGCCGAACCGAACGTTTGCCGCAACGCGAGCTGGGTCCCCACGCAAACAAACGACGGGCGTCCCATGTCGCCGGGGATCAGCACTGGCTGGCCGACGCCACGGTACGCCGCCGGCACGTCCGCCTGTCCGGCAGGAAAAGCGCGTGTCGCGCCTTTCCGGTGAACGAGCAGCGTGCGGCGGTCGCCTCCGACGTCGTGCTCCTCGATCTTCGCGATGTTGTGAGCAACGTCGTAGACCAGGCGGAATGCGAGGGATGACCGGCTTCCTCCCAAAACGCGGACCATGGCACGCTCGATGAGAACCATCATGACCTGCCGATTTGCCCAGGCGAAGTTGGCGGCGGCGCGCATCGCGGCGAGATAGCGACCGCCCTCCGGCGAGGAGAGCGGGACGGCGATCAGTTGCGGATCGGGCAGGGGGATACGATCCCGCTTCTTGCCCCTGTGCATGCCCGCGAGGGCGTCGTCGCAAACCTGGTACCCGAGGCCTCGCGAGCCCGAGTGGAGCATTACCGTGAGCTGGCCCTCGGCGAGCCCGAAGGCCTCCGCAGCCCTCTGATCGAGGACCTCGTCGACGACCTGGATCTCGGCGAAGTGGTTGCCGGAACCGAGCGTCCCGAGCTGCGGCGCTCCGCGTTCCCTGGCGCGGTGCGACAGCGCCGCCGGATCCGCGCCGGGGAGGCAGCCCTCGGCCTCGGTGAACGCCAGATCTTCCGGCTCCCCGTAGCCGGCGCGGACGGCCCACGCGGCCCCCGTCCGAAGCACGGCGTCGAGGTCGTGATCGGTCAGCGCGGCGATCGCGCCCTCGCTGCCGATTCCAGCGGGGACGTCGCGCTGGATCTGCAGCACCAGTCGGCGCAGGCGGTCACCCAGGTCGCTGGCTCGCAGGTCCGTGCGCACGAGCCGGACGCCGCAGTTGATGTCGTACCCGACGCCCCCCGGAGAGACGATGCCGTCGGCCGTATCGAAGGCGGCCACGCCGCCGATCGGGAAACCGTACCCCTCGTGCATGTCCGGCATCGCCAATGATGCTCCGACGATGCCAGGCAGATGGGCGACGTTGCACGCCTGTTCGAGAGACCTGTCGCCGCGGATGGCCGCGAGCAGTCTCTCGTTCGCGAAGACGCGCACGGGCACCCTCATCCCGCCCGCCGGCGCGATCTGCCAGACGCCCGGCCCGACGCATTCGAGGTCCCTGCTCACATGTCCAATATAGGCTCGCGACCGCGAAGGCGAGTGGCGCCCGGCCGTGGGGGCTCGAGTTCCACGGGTCACGCGCCCCGGCGGCGCCCGCGGCCAGGTCCGTTCTCTCCGCCCAAGAACGACCGGGTCGCCGTTCCTGCAGCCCAGCTTTCGACCACCTCGGACCAGCGCCCCCTGGCCTCGAGGAGGAGCTTCACGAGCTCGCGAACGGCACCGTGACCACCCGGCGAGCCGGCGACGAAGTGGCAGCGTTCCCGCACCTCGCTGGCGGCATCGGCGGGGCATGCCGCCAACCCGACGACCGTGAGCGCAGGAAGATCGGGGAGGTCGTCGCCCATGAAGGCGATCTCTGCCACCGGGACGCCGATGCGGGCCGCAAGGACCGAGACGTCAGCCTTCTTGTCCCGGCTACCCTGAATGACCATCTCGCGAGGGATCCCGAGGTCACTCAGGCGTGGTCTCACGGGCCCGGCGAGGCGTCCTGACAGGATGGCGACCGCGATCCCCTCGTTCGTCGCCATTCTGATCGCGAAGCCGTCGCGCGCCGAGAACGCCTTGAGCACCTCGCCGCGCGCCCCGTAGTACAGACTCGCGTCGGTGAGGACGCCGTCGACGTCGAGCACGATCGCCTTCACACGTCTGGCGCGCGTCAGCAGGTCCTGCTTGGAAGGGGACACCCCGCACCTCCGGGGTCAATGCTAGTCGCTCGGCCCTCCCGAAAGAAATCCCGGGCGGGGGACCCGAGGGCCTGGCTGGCGGCACTCCGGGGTATCGGCGCGGGTTGTCTGCGGTCCGATTCTTGCAGCACTGGGCCATTTGTCGGTCGGACCGCGTAAAATCAGCGGATGCCGCCGATCGTGGAGGTGGTGAACCTGGCAGTAGCGTTTCCCGAGCCGGCCGGCGGCTGGCGGCGGGTCGTCGATGGCGTGACGCTTGCTCTCAATGAAGGTGAGGCCATGGGAGTCGTCGGCGAGTCCGGGTGCGGCAAGACGCTCACCGCCCTCGCACTTCTCCGGCTGATTCCCGAGCCGGGGCGGATCGTCGGCGGCACCATTCGCATCGACGGCGAGGACGTGCTCGCTGCGGAGGAGCGGCGCGTGTGCTGGATCCGGGGCGCCCTTGTAGGGCTCATCTTCCAGGAACCGGTGCAGGCGCTGAACCCGGTCCGGTCCGTCGCATCACAGGTCGTCGAGGCGGCCCGCCTTCACGGAAAAGTGTCGGGCTCCGAGGTACCCGCGCTGGCTGCACGACTCCTGGCAGAGGTTGGGCTGGAGGAACCGGGCCGGATCGCGCGCTCGTACCCCCACCAGCTCTCAGGGGGCCAGAGACAGCGGGTTTTGCTCGCGTCGGCGCTGGCGGCGGATCCCCGCGTCCTGGTCGCGGACGAGGCGACGTCCGCTCTCGACACCGTCTCGCAACAGCGAATGGTGGAGCTCCTCCAGAGGCTCCACGAAAGCCGGCGGCTGAGCCTCCTGTTCGTGAGTCACGATCTTTCCCTGGTCGGACGCGTGGTCGACCGGATCACCGTGCTCTACGCGGGCGAGACCGTGGAGATTGCGGACCGCGATGCGCTGCTCGGCGATCCCAAGCACCCCTACACCAGAGCGCTGCTCGAGACGCGAGTGGCGATCGCGGATGGGCCGAACGTGCGGTTCCCAACCGTGCCGGGCAGGGTACCGAAAGCTCGCGACTGGGGGCGCGGATGTCGCTTCGCGCCCCGCTGTCCGTTTGCGTTCGAGCGATGCCGCGAGGCGCGCCCTGCTTTGACGGCGCTGCCGCAGGGACGAACGGTGCGTTGCTTCCTCATGGGAGACGCGGAGGAGCCCGGTGCCTGACGCGGGAACCGTCCCCATCCTGGTCGCCGATCGGGTTTCCCGACGGTACCCGGTCCGAGGCGCGTCTGGGCCGTCGGCCCGGGGGGTGGTCCGTGCTCTCGACTCCGTCTCGTTCGAGCTCCGGCACGGCGAGATCGTTGGAGTCGTCGGGAGGTCCGGTGCAGGGAAGAGCACCCTGGCCAGGGTTCTGCTCGGCCTCGAACCGGCGGACGAGGGCAGCGTCCGGTACGCCGGCAGCCCACTGCAGAGCTTGAGCAGGAGCGATCTCCTGAGAATGCGGCGGGTCGTTCAGGTCGTCTTTCAGGACCCGCACTCTTCGCTCGACCCGCGCCAGTCGATCGGAGGCATCCTCTCGGAGCCGCTCGCCGTCCACAAGCTCGTGCCCCGGGCAAAACGCCGCGAGCGCTGCCTCGAGCTTCTGTCAGGTGTGGGACTGCCCTCCGACGAAGATCTGCTCGGGCGTCTGCCGCGCGAGCTCTCCGGGGGCGAGCGGCAGCGCGTCGCGATCGCGAGGGCGATTGCCTGCAGCCCGGAGCTGCTGATCCTCGATGAGCCGGTGTCGGCGCTCGACGCGTCGGTCCGCGGCCAGGTGCTCAACCTTCTGCTGGAGCTGCACCGCCGGGCGGGCCTTGCGATGATGGTGATTGCCCACGACGTGCGCCTAATCTCGCACCTCTGCGTCCGGGTTGCGGTCGTGGCGGAGGGTCGAATCGTCGAGGAGGGGCCGGTCGGGCGGGTGCTCGGCAGGCCGGCGAATCAAGTCACGGCGGAGCTCCTTGCGGCGGCCAGGTGGTTGGAAGCCGGACCGCAGGAGGGCGCTGGGGTCTCGCGCAGCGAACCTCGACCCGGGAGTTGACGTTTGAAGAGACGCCGGTTTGGCGACCGGGCTCGGGGCAATTTCGGCGGGCTCGGGTTCGGGTAAAGTGGTGCAACGCCCGGGCAAGGCTGAAACCAGCGCCCGGGCCGGAACGTAATAGATCAGCGATGCGGGTGCGGAGGTGCGTATGAGAACGAGGAGCCTCAAGGTTGGTATGGCCGCGGTGATCGGGGCCATGACAATGAACGCATGGGCGGCCGAGCCGCGGTTCGAGGTGGGAACTGCCCCCGGACAACAGACACGCGGTGCGCGGCTGGGCGCTCCGGAGATGCGGCTCTCGCTGCAGGACGCGGTCGCGCTCGCGCTCGCTCACAACATCAACCTCGAGGTTTCCCGGCTCGGGCTCGCGTCGAGCCGGGAGGGACTCCTGGGGAGTACCGGGATCTTTGACCCGGTCCTTTCGTCGAGCCTGAGCGGGTCGTACTCCGAGTCTCCCTCCACCAACTCCCTCACGGGTGCGGAGGTTGGGATTCAACGCGGACGCGAGTTCGACCTCTCTCTGGGGGCGCTGGTGCCCACCGGCGGCACCTACTCGATCGGATGGACCAACACGCGCAGCTTCACCAACTCGAGCTTCTACTTTCTCAACCCCACGTACAGTTCCGGCTTGCTGGCCTCCCTCAAGCAGCCGCTCCTGAAGGGCTTCGGAACGGACGTCAATCGCGCCGCGATCGAGGTTGCGCGCAGGAATAAGGACATCTCGCAGGTGGGATTCGAGGAGGTCGTGATCAGCACGGCTCAGTCGGTCGAGAGCGCGTACTGGAACCTCGTGTACACGATCGACTACCTGAGGGCCAAACAGCACTCGCTCATGCTCGCGCAGGATCTGCTGGAACAGACCCGGACGCGGGTGCGAATCGGCACACTGGCGCCGATCGACATCGTGCAGCCCGAGGCAGCCGTGGCGGCCCGCGAGGTGGACATCATCCAGGCGGAGAACGCCATCGGGAACGCCGGCGATGTTCTCAAGGGCCTGATCGGGTTCGAGAACCCCGAAGACTGGAAGAGCAGGATCGTTCCGACGGATGCGCTCGAGGCGACGACCGAGGATGTGGACCTCGACAAGGCGATCGCGGCTGCCCTCGAGAAGAGGCCCGAACTCCGTCAGCGGCAACTCGAGCTGGAGATCCGAGAGGTGAACCTTCTGGTGGCGAGGAACGCGGTCAAGCCCGAGCTCGATCTCTCCCTGAACTACGGCTTCTCCGGAGTCGGGGGGGACACGACCGGGGTCGACCCGCTGAACGGCCAGGTGATTCCCTTCGTGTCGGGCGGGTGGAGCGATCCCTTGAGCCAGATCTACCATCGGGACTACAGCCAGTGGGCGGCAATGGTCAGTGTCTCGTACCCGCTCGGGAACCATCAGGCCAAGGCGCAGCTGGCCCAGAGACGGTTCGACGAGACGACGGCGCGCCAGAACATCGCTCTGCAGCGCCAGGCCGTGATCCAGGACGTCCGCACCGCCGTTCGGGGGCTGGAGGCGAGCGCCAAGGGGATCGCGGCTGCGGTCAAGTCTCGCGAGCTGGCGGAGCGGAACCTCGACGCGGAGCAGAAGAAGTTCGCGAACGGAATGTCAACCAACTTCGAGGTGGTCAAGGTCCAGGACGACCTCGCGGCCGCCCAGGCGGCGGAGCTCCAGGCGCGGGTCTTATACCGGCAGGCCGTCGCCGCGTACCGGGTGGCATCGGGGGTGCTTCTCGACGAGATGGGCATCGCCGTCAAGGGCGAGCCGGAGGCGCCGGAGCCTCACACGGCGCTGAAGGACGTCGGGTTCCTCCAGTTCGGGCACTGCCTCAAGGACCAGAACGCAGCGGCGGCGCCGAAACCGTGAGCATGAAGGTGCCAACGCGGCTGATCGAAATTCGAGACCTCGTCAAGGTCTACGAAATGGGAGACACCCAGGTCCGGGCGCTGGACGGAGTGTCGTTCGACGTCGAGAAGGGTGAGTTCGTGGCCATCATGGGGCCGTCGGGCTCCGGAAAGTCGACGCTGATGAACCTCATCGGTTGCCTCGACACCCCAACTTCCGGAACGTATTGCCTGAACGAGAAGGAGGTGTCGCGCCTCGACGACGATGAGCTCGCCCGCATACGGAACCGCGAGATCGGATTCGTGTTCCAGACGTTCAATCTCCTTTCGCGCACGTCTGCCCTCGAGAACGTGGAAGTCCCCCTGGTCTACGCCGGCATGGCCCGGGCCGAACGACGCAGGCGCGCGGGGGAGACGCTGGCGATGGTCGGCCTGGGCGACCGCATGCACCACCAACCGAGCGAGCTCTCGGGGGGGCAGCGCCAGAGGGTCGCCGTCGCCCGCGCCCTGGTCAACGGACCCTCTCTGCTGCTGGCGGATGAGCCGACCGGAAACCTGGACTCGCGCACCGGCGAGGAGATCATGGCCCTCTTCGACGAGCTGAACGGCCGCGGGAACACAATCGTCCTTGTGACGCACGAGGAGGACATCGCGCGCCACGCGCGTCGCGTCGTCAAGCTGCGCGACGGGAAGGTTGTCGAGGAGCATCGGCGCGAGGGTTAACGCCGGAGTTGGCGACAGGCCGCCTCCGGATGCTTCGCCAGCCCGCCCCATCCATCCTCCGTGATGGGGGCGTCGTCTCGATTGTGGCAGACTACGAAAGTGACGAACAAGAAGAATCCGTCCGTCCTGGTTGTCGGGAGCGGCCTGGCCGGCCTTACCTGCGCCGCGGAGCTGGCCGCCTCCGGCCGGGACACTATGGTGGTTTCCGCGGGTCGGACCGGCCGCGACGGCGCCACCCACCGCGTGCACGCTCTCGCGCCTTGGATCCTGCTCACCGCGCCCTGGGTTCGGGGCGACAGCCCGGCACGCTTTCTGGATGATCTCAAGAGAAGAGGGCTCGGGCTGGAACGGAGCGGCCTGGCGGAGGTCCTGGCGGACTCGGCCCATGAAGCGGCGTTGCGGCTCATCGAGGATCTCGATCTCGAGCTCATGGACGTCGGGCCGGTGACCTTGCCCGGCGACGAGTTGCCGCGGGGGCTGCGATGCCTCCCACGGGACCGGCATCTCATGCTCTCCCCGGCGCTTTCCCGTTGCGCCTCGGCTGGCGTCCGGGTGCGCGAGCGCACGCTCGTGTTCGGCCTCCTCATTGGGGAAGATCGGGTGGCCGGCGCCGTCGTCCTCGACCGTGATGGGCGTGGCGTGTCGGGCATCGAGGCGGACGCCGTTGTCCTGGCGTGCGGGGGGGGCGGTGCCGTCTTCCCGGTGACCACATCCCCGCGTTGGTGTCGTGGGACCGGCCTCGCACTCGCGAGTGCGGCCGGGGTTCTGCTCCATCGCCCCGAGCTGGCGCAGGCTCTGCCTGTCACCGCGACGCCGCCGCTGTTCTTCCCGAGCTCTTCAGCGCTCGTCACCAGCCGCATCGAGATCGGTTGCCGCGCGCTTCCGTCCGACCGCGATCTTGAGGCGACGACAATTGCGATCGCAGAGGCGGCTCGCGCCGGGGCGCCGGCGCTGCTCGAGCCAACCGCCGAGGCGGAGGCGATCCTCCCCGCGCGCCTCAGGGCGGGCGCTGCTTTCAGGCAGGGTGGGCGGGTCCCGCTCGCCGTCGCGCTTCATCACGGGATCGGCGGCGTCGCGATCGACGGCTGGGGCCGAACGTCGCTGTCGGGCCTGTATGCGTGCGGCGAGGCCGCCGGAGGCGTCCAGGGTCGGCGGCGGACGATGGGCACGGGTCTTCTGGAGGCCGCGATCTTCGGCAGGCGGGCGGCGCAGGCGATCATCCGGGACCAGAAGGAGCGCGGCTCTCGACCCGAGAGCGCCCGCAGGGCGGCCGTTCCGGGCCTTCCTGTCGAGCCGGAGGCGATTGAGCGCCGCCTCGACGAGCTCCTCGGCCCTCTGGTTGTTCTCCGACCGCGCGAGGCCGTGGAGGCCGCGGTGCGAGAGATCATGGCCTGGCCTTTGCACGGCTGCGAGCCTTCGCAGGCGGACGAGGCCAGCGCGTTGGCTGGGATTCGGCGCCAGGCGGCACTTGAAATGTTGGGAGCGTTTCGGGAAGATCGGTCTGTCGCAGAACCCGGCGCACCCGGGGCTGGGAGCGGGGAGGGTTGATGGAGGACGTGAGCGTGAAGCTGACCCCGGAAGAGTGGAGTCTGATCTCTGGCCTGAGGGACATCCCGCCCAGCCCCTTGCGCGACCTCATGCACGAGATGATGACGGCGCTCGTCGACTACGTCCGCGAGCCGAGGTGCGCCGAGATGCAGGCCGACGGCGTGCCGTGCTCGAGTCCGACGGCGGACTGCGAGCAGTGCCTCAAGGTCCAGCAACTCTTGAAAACCCTCCGGCAAGGAGTGGCCTGACCCGAGGGCTCGCGCCTGCGTGATTCGCTCCCGTCACAGTGAAACCGCCGCCGCGCGAGACGCGCCGTGACCCGTCACGAGAGGTCGAACTTGACCCCTTGAGCGAGCGGCAGCTCCGCCGACCAGTTGATCGTGCAGGTCTGGCGGCGCATGTAGGCCTTCCACGCGTCCGATCCGGCTTCGCGCCCGCCGCCGGTCTCCTTCTCCCCGCCGAACGCGCCGCCGATCTCGGCGCCTGACGTGCCGATGTTCACGTTCGCGATGCCGCAGTCGGAGCCTTCGTGGGAGAGGAACCGCTCGGCGGAGAGCAGGTTCGTGGTGAAGATCGCGGACGAGAGGCCTTGCGGCACGGCGTTGTGGATCGCCATGGCCTCCTCGAGCGTCTCGATCTCGTAGACGTAGAGGATCGGAGCGAACGTCTCCTCTTCGGCGATCGCGAGGCCCTGGTGGGCCTTGACGACCGTCGGCTCCACGAAGTTGCCCGGGCCGGAGATCCTCTTGCCGCCCGTGAGGATCTCGCCGCCCTGCTCGCGGACCTTCTCGAGCGCGGTCATCATGTCGTTCACCGCCGCCTCGTTGACCAGCGGGCCCATCAACGTGGCGGGTTGCAGCGGGTTTCCGATCGGCACGGACTTGTAACCCTTCACGAGGCGTCCGACCAGCTTGTCGTATGCGCCCTTCTGAACGATCAGCCGGCGCAACGTCGTGCACCGCTGACCGGCCGTCCCGACCGCGGCGAAGAGGATTCCGCGCAGCGCGAGATCCAGGTTGGCGTCGTCCATGACGATGATGGCGTTGTTGCCGCCGAGTTCGAGGATTGAGTGGCCGAAACGGGCGGCGACCGATTCCGATACCTTTCGCCCCTGCGCGCACGACCCGGTGAACGAGATCAGCGGCACCCGCTTGTCTTCCACGAGGCGTTGGCCGACCTCGCGGCCGCTGCCGATCACCAGGTTGAACACGCCGTCGCAACCGAACTTCGCCATGACCCGGTTGCAGATGTGCTGAACGGCCAACGCGGTCAGAGGCGTCTCGGAGGACGGCTTCCAGATCACGGTGTCGCCGCAGACGGCGGCGAGGGCGGCGTTCCACGCCCACACGGCCACCGGGAAGTTGAACGCCGTGATGACCCCGACGGGTCCGATCGGGTGCCACTGCTCGTACATCCTGTGGCGGGGCCGCTCGGAGGCGATCGTCAGCCCGTACAGCTGCCGGGAGAGGCCGACCGCGAAGTCGCACATGTCGATCATCTCCTGGACCTCACCGAGGCCCTCCGAGAGGATCTTTCCCATCTCGAGCGACACCAGCCGGCCGAGAGCATCCTTGTTGGCGCGCAGTTCGTTTCCGAGCTCGCGGACCATCTCGCCTCGCTTCGGCGCGGGCACCATCCGCCACGTGGTGAAGGCCTGCTGAGCGGTGGCGGCGACGCGCTCGTAGGCGGCTGCGTTGGCCTGGCGGACCTTCGCGATGACCTCGCCGGTCGCAGGGTCGAGCGAGGCGAGCTCGGGGCCGTGGGTGGCGGCGAGCCAGCCTCGGGCGTAGCCTGCGGGATTTACGGCCTCGAGGTTCAGGGCGCTCAGGATCTCTTTCTTTTCCATGACGAGTCCTCCGTGATTGTTCAGTCGTTCACAAGGGCGCAGTCTAGAGCTTCCCGGGGCCCGGGGGAAGGGGCGCCGACCTCGGACGGGTATCCGGGTCGTCGGCGAGCACGTCGATGTCGCCGGGCCGAAGACGAAGAGCGGCCTGCAAGGCTGCGGATTTCCCGCGCGAGAGGGCTTTGAAGTTGGCCGTGGCCGACGCGACCAGGCCGCCTTCGGGCGCGAGCACCTCGCCCTCGGCGCGCACGTACGCTCCCCACGAGCTCACCGCCCAGCCCTCGACCTGGAGCGTCTCGCCGAGGCGGGCAGGGGACTTGAACCGCACGTGAAGCTCCCCGGTCACGCAAAAGGCCTTCCTCTCGACCGCACATGCCCAGGCGAGGCACTCGTCGAGGATGGCCGAGAGGAGGCCGCCGTGAAGCATGCCGGCATAGCCGGCGTGCTCCAGCCCGGGCCGGAATCGGCCGACAGCTCTCCGCCGCTTCGGATCCCACGCCCAGCGGACCTGAAGCGAACCGGGGTTTACCGTTCGCTCTCCGCACACCGGACACGCAGGGTAGAAGGGAAAGGAACGCAGCATCGTCGAATGCTAGCAAAGCCGGCCGGTTCGTCGCTCGGATGGCAAAGCGACTGGGATGCCCCAGGGTGGAGACGGAGCGGGTAGAATGCGGAGCTATGCGGGAGCCGTTCGTCCATCTCCACCTCCACTCGCACTACTCGCTCCTCGATTCCGCGATCAAGCTCGACGAGCTGATGCATCAGGTTGCGCAAATCGGCATGCAGGCGGTTGCCCTCACGGACCATGGGAACCTCTTTGGGGCCTACGAGTTCTACAGCGCAGCCAGGAAAGCCGGGATCACCCCGGTGCTGGGATGCGAGGTGTACGTGGCCCCCGGTAGCCGGACGGAGCGTTCCGGCAGCCCGTTCGGGTCGAAGAAGCCTTACCACCACCTCGTCCTCCTGGCGGAAAACCAACACGGTTGGAACAACCTCATGCAACTCGTCACGACGGCCTACATGGATGGGTTCTACCATCGACCGCGAATCGACAAGGAGCTCCTGACCACGCATTCCAACGGCCTGATCGGGCTGTCTGCCTGTCTCTCGGGTGAGGTCGCGGCGAAGATCCTCGCCGGTGATGAGAAGGGGGCTACGCAGGCTGCGCACGAGTACCGGGAGATCCTCGGCAAGGACGGGTTCTTCCTGGAGGTCCAGGAGCACGGCGTCGCGGACGAGAGGGTGGTCCGCGAGGGGATTCTGAGAGTCTCCGAGACCACCGGCATCCCGGTTGTCGCCACCAACGATTGTCACTTCCATCGTCGCGAGGACGTCGAAGCGCACCGTGTCCTGATCGGGATCGGCCAGAACAAGACGCTCGCCGAGCTGAGTCGCGACTACGCGTACAACGACGAGTTCTACGTGAAGTCACCGGCCGAGATGCAGCGCCTCTTCGGCGACCGCCCCGGGTCGCTCGCTCTGACCAAGGAGATCGCCTCCCGGTGTCACGTGACCTTCCCGGAGGCTGGGCCCCATCTCCCCAGGTATCCCGTGCCGGCCGGGAAGCAGCCGGAGGACTTCCTGGAGGCGCTCGCGCGCCAGGGATTGGAGCGTCGGCTGGAGGACGGCCGGGTTCGACGCATCGCGCTCGCGGAGTACCACGCCCGCCTCGACACGGAGCTCGGAATCATCCACTCCATGGGTTTCGAGGGCTACTTTCTGGTGGTATGGGATTTCATCCGCCACGCGCGGGAGCACGGCATCCCGGTCGGGCCGGGGAGGGGCAGCGCTGCCGGCTCGCTCGTGGCCTACGCGCTCCGGATCACGGACATCGATCCCCTCGAGTACGATCTCCTGTTCGAGCGATTCCTCAACCCGGACCGGGTCTCCATGCCCGACATCGACATCGACTTCTGCCAGCGGCGGCGCAACGAGGTGATAGACCACGTTCGGGCCATGTACGGGAGCGAGAACGTCTCGCAGATCGCGACGTTCAACATCCTCCAGGCGCGATCGTGCATCCGCGACGTGGGCCGCGTGATGGGGATGTCGTTCGCCCAGACCGACCGGATCGCGAAGCTCGTACCCGAGGGCGTCGGCGTGACGCTCGAAGGCGCCCTGCGCGACTCGCCTCGCCTTGCCGAGGCTGCGGCAGGGGAATCGGACGTCGCGCGCCTCATCGAGATCGGGCGCCGTCTCGAGGGTCTGGCGCGCCACTGCGGGGTGCACGCCGCCGGGGTGGTGATCGCGCCGCATCCGGTTCGCGAGATCGTGCCGCTCTACCGGACTTCCAAGGACGAGGTCGTCACGCAGTTCGACAAGGACGTTATCGAGAAGCTCGGCCTCCTCAAGATGGACTTCCTCGGCCTCAAGACGCTCACCGTCATCGATGATTGCCTCAAGAGTATGGCGGCGGCCGGGGTGCCTCCACCCGATTTCGAGCGCATGAGCTTCGACGACCCGGACGTCTACAACCTGTTCTGCGCCGGAGACACTGACGGCATCTTCCAGTTCGAGTCGTCGGGCATGCGCGACCTGCTCCGAACGGTGCAGCCGCGCAGGTTCGAGGAGATCGCCGCGCTCAACGCTCTCTTCCGGCCCGGTCCGATGCAGTGGACTGCCGAGTACGCAGACCGCAAGCACGGCCGGCAGCCGATCACCTACATCTTCCCCGAGCTCGAGGCGATCCTCGCCGAGACCTACGGGGTCATCGTTTACCAGGAACAGGTTATGCGGATCGCCGTGGAGATCGCAGGGTTCTCGATGGCCCGGGGCGATACGCTGCGCAAGGCGATGGGGAAGAAGATCAAGGAACTCATCGACGAGCAGGGCGAGCACTTCATCGCCGGCGGCGTCGCAAAAGGGCACCCGAGGGACAAGGTCGCCGCGCTCTGGCGCCAGATCGTCCCGTTCGCACAGTACGGCTTCAACAAGTCGCACTCGGTGGCGTATGCGTACGTCGCATACCAGACGGCCTTCCTCAAGGCCCACCACCCCCTTCACTTCTGGGCGGCAATGCTGTCGAGCGAGGTAGCCAACACCGACAAGCTGGCGGCCTACGTCGCGCTGCTCACCTCCACCGGCTTCAAGATTCTGGGCCCTGACATCAACGCCTCGGGGCTCCCTTTCACGGTCGAAGGAGACGCGATCCGGGTCGGCCTGGGCGCCGTGAAGGGAGTCGGCGAGGCGGCCAGCCAGGCGATCGTCGAAGCACGGTCCAGGGCCGAAAGCTTCAAGAGCGCCGCTCACCTCATGAGAACGGTGGGGGATCGCACGATCAACCGGAAGGTCGTGGAGTGCCTGGTGCGGGCAGGCGCATTCGACTCGCTGCACGCCGATCGCGCGGCCCTGCTCTCCGGTCTGGAAAGGCTGCTGGACCAGGCGTCTCGCCAACGTCAGGCGCTCGAGGTCGGACAGGGGTTCCTTTTCGCTTTGGACGAAGATGCGGAGGAGCCGCCGCCGCCCCCAGGCGAGCCCGCAAGGGCGGAGGACAACCTTAGAGGTGAGAGGGAGACCCTCGGCTTTTACCTCTCCGGGCATCCCCTCGACAGGTGGGCTCGCGTGCTCAAGGAGCTTCGTGCAACGTCGGTGGGGGAGTTGTCGGCGCTGGCCGCCGGCGGAGCGGAACGCGCCGTGGTGGGCGGGCTGATCTCCGGTCTCAAAGTGCGTCCGATCAAGGAGGGGCGCAACCAGGGCCGACGGATGGCGTCGTTCTCCCTCGAGGACCAGACCGGGACCGTCCGCGTCGTGGCTTTCACCGACGCCTTCGATCGCTACGAACGGACCCTGACCGAAGGGGCCTGCGTGCTCGTGGCGGCCGCGCTCAGGGCCAGCGACGCCGAGCACGTCGAGCTTGGGCTCGAAGAGGCGACCCCATTGGAAGGCATCGAGGGGCGCAAGGCTGCTGCGTTGCGTGTCGAGTTGGATCTCGAACACCTTGCCGACCGCGGCGCCGTGGAGCGGCTGCACGAGCTGATCCTCCGCCACGAGGGGCGATTGCAGCTGCGCCTGCGTCTGGTGGGGCCGGCATGGAGCGCAGAGTTCGTTCCGAGCAGGGTTCTCGGAGTCAACCCCGATACCTTGATTCCCGCGATCACGACGATAATTGGCCCGGGCAAGGTCGAATATGTGTTCGACTGAAACGACGCCAAGCCGGGCTGCACTCCTGCCCACCGGTCTTGCGCGTTTGCCCGCTATCGCGTAGTCTGAATGCCTCTCGCGGCATTCCCGCGAGGCCTCGGAGGCAAATCATGGCTACAACTGTTGCAGCGAGCGCCGACCTCATTCGGCTCGAGGAGACGTACGGTGCCCACAACTACCACCCGTTGGACGTCGTCATCGAGCGGGCGCAGGGAGTGTGGGTGTGGGACGTGGAGGGGAACAAGTACCTCGATTTCCTTGCGGCGTACTCAGCACTGAACCAGGGCCACTGCCACCCGAAGATTGTCGCCGCCCTCAAAGCTCAGGCCGACCGCGTCACGCTGACGTCTCGCGCTTTTCGCAACGATCAACTCGGTCCGCTCTGCGCCGAACTCTGCGACCTCACGGGCTACAAGCGCTTCCTCCCCATGAACAGCGGCGCCGAGGCCGTCGAGACCGCCATCAAGGCCGCCCGCAAGTGGGCCCACACGGTCAAAGGCGTCCCCGAGGATCGAGGCGAGATCCTGGTCTTCGAGGGAAATTTCCACGGGCGAACGACCACCATCGTCGGGTTCTCGTCCGACGAGCAGTACCGAAAGGGCTTCGGACCGTTCACGCCGGGTTTCAGACTGCTGCCGTACGGTGACGCGCGGGCGGTCGAGAAAGCCATCACACCTGAGACGGTCGCCATCCTCGTCGAGCCGATCCAGGGCGAGGGCGGCATCGTGAGCCCGCCAGCGGGGTTCCTTCGAAGGATGCGTGAGGTCGCAACGGCAAACCGCGTGCTGCTGGCCGTCGACGAGATCCAGTCGGGGCTCGGCCGGACAGGGAAACTGTTCTGCTTCGAGCACGAGGGTGTCCGCCCGGATATCGTGATCATCGGGAAGGCCCTGGGCGGTGGTTGCGTGCCGATTTCCGGAATACTGGCCGACGACGAAGTGATGGGCGTCTTCCACCCGGGGGACCACGGCTCAACCTTCGGCGGCAACCCGCTCGCGTGCGCGGTCGCGCGAGCGGCGATCAAGGTGCTGCTCGGCGAGGGCCTCGTGGAGAACTCGGCGCGGCTCGGCGAGTACTTCATCGGAAAGCTTCGCGCGCTTAAGTCGAAATATATCAAAGAGGTACGAGGCATTGGTCTGTGGATCGGCGTCGAACTCACGGCCGACGCAGGAGGCGCACGACGCTTCTGCGAGGCGCTCCAGCGGCAGGGCCTGCTGTGCAAGGAGACCCACGTCAACATCATCCGCTTCGCTCCGCCGCTCGTGATCACCCGTGAGGAGATCGACTGGGC
Source organism: Thermoanaerobaculaceae bacterium (assembly GCA_050018455.1). GTDB lineage: Bacteria > Acidobacteriota > Thermoanaerobaculia > Thermoanaerobaculales > Thermoanaerobaculaceae > RBG-13-68-16. The sequence continues at coordinate 15,685 of JBEKAA010000001.1, forward strand.
CATGGAGCGGATCGCGAAGGTATTGGCCTGAGGGACGGACCGGGCTTCGGGCACCGGGAAAGAAGACAACCAAACACCGCTCCGAATGGTCGTGCGGCTGAAGCATTACGCTGTCGCGCTCTCGAGACGAAGACGGTTCTGCTGGCGTCGGCGGCGAGTGGCGGAGTGTCGGCATGCCGACACAGACTGGTTCCTCGAACCGACGTTGCGCTGTGTCTCTGTCCGGAGCCCGGTGCCCGGACCCCCGCTTCTCAGGTGTGTAAGGTTGTGTGGCGGTTGATGGCTAGAAGGGCGAATACGACGCTCGGCGTCCACGACGCGAGCGCTGGCGGCAGCAGCGACGCTTCGCCCAGTCTGGTCACTGCCGCCATCAGGGCGAAGTAGCCCATGCCCAGAACAAGTCCCAGCGCGACCCCTCCAATTGTGCTCCGGCTCCGCCCCGGCCGGAACGCGAACGGCAGCGACAGCCACACCAGCAGGACCATGCTAAGGGGGTAGGCGATCTTCTGGTGCAGTTGGACCACCAGTCGGTCGACTCGATACCCGGCAGCCCGGAGCGTTGCGATGTACGTCCTCAGCTCTCCGAACGTCATCTGCTGCGGCCTGCGGAACTCCCGCCCGAAGTAGTCCGGCGCGACCGGGAGCGGGAGGTCAACACGGCCCTTGTAGGCCACGAACTCCGGGTTTGCGTCCGACATGAACGTCCGCGACCAGGCGCCCTCCGCCTGCCAGTGGCCGTCGCGGAAGGTGGCGCGAGTCGCCATGAACCGCGTCCGGAGGTTGAACCTGGCGTCGAAGAGAAAGACGGACGGACGGACGAGAGTGTCGGTGTCTGGATCGAACTCGAGAAAGTTCACGAGGGTGCTCCCATCGGGGAGAAACACGAAGGGCCGATCTGTGGCGCGGTACGACCTGGCCACCTGCTTTCCCCTGATGACATCGTCGAGCACCTGCTTCGATTTTTCGGCTCTTTGCGTGATGTTGTCGTCGAGCAGGAACAGACCCACTCCGCTCCCGAGGGCGAGAAGGAGAAGGGGAAGTGCAACGCGGCTCAAGGAGATGCCGGCGGCCTTGAACGCCGTCGTCTCGTTCCGCCGCTCCAGCACGGCGGCGGTCGCGAGGAAGGCGATCAGGAAGGCGAGGGGAAGTGTGTCATGGAGAATCTGAGGCAGGGACAGGAAGTAGTACGAGGCGACGGTCATGAGCGGCACAGCGTTTCTGCGAATCTCCTCGAGGTTTTCCGAGATGTTGACGGCCACCCAGAGGGCGCAAATTGCCACTACGACCAGCAGGAAGAAGCTGACGCACTGACGCAACAGGTATCGGTCCAGCACCCCGAGCGGGATGCGGAGGCGCGACCCGGCAGCGGTCCGCGCTTCGCTGGCGGCGCCATTGGACGGCGCGACGAATCGCCGCACCGCGCGTAACGGCGTCATCGCCACGCTGATCAAGCCGTTCACGATCCGCGGGAACAGGCGAGAGGCGAGGCCACCTTTCTCACCCCTCGAGGCTCGCCTGAACATAGCGGCCGCGAGGGTCAACAGGGCGAGGTTGGGCAGCCACATTCCCAGCATCACCGGGACCTTGCCGCTGGTGGCTAGGAGTTCGCCGTTGTTGAGCAGCACGTAGTACGCCACGACGATTGCCACCGATGCCGTAAGTCCGAACCCTCTGCCCCCGCGCCGGTTCCGAATCCCGAGCGGAAAACCGACGAAGGCAAAGACGATCGCTGCAGCCGGGATTGCAATGCGTTTGTTCAGCTCGACGCTGGCCTCGCGGGCCTCCTCGGCTGTGGTGTCAGGGCCTTGGGAACGCAGCCGGCCGATGAGGTCGGTCGTGAGCGTCTCGCGCACGCTTAGGTGGACACGCTGATTTGCGTCGACGGAAGGCTGTCGGAGACGGATCTTCAGCTCGTTGTTGTCGTTCTTCCGGTACGAATCGGGCTCGTTGGGCCGGAGTTGGTGCGTCGTGGTGTCCTGCAGGTTGAGCCACGCGCTGCCGTCCCGGGGATCCACGACCAGATCCCCGGAATCGGCGGTCACAAGGCTCTCCTGGAGAGGGTCGGAGAGGTCAAACAGGAGGACGCCGTGCCAACGGCCAGTCCCGCGGTCGATCTTGTCCACATAGAGGAGCTGATTGGGGAAATCCTCGGCGAAAACCCGTTGTTCGACCGCCGCGTTGGCTGCAGAGAACGCGACCCTTCGCGTGACCTCGGAGAGCTGGGCATTCGCGCGCGGCATCAGCGCAAGGACGAGCACTAGGTCGATACCGCAGACGACGCCAGCCAGCGCCACCAGAGGCCTGGCAACCCGCCGCAAGGAAACCCCGCAGGCCTGCATCGCGACGAGCTCGGAGTCAGCCGCCCACCGGGCCGCGGTAATCAGGACCGCAAACAGCGTTCCAATAGGAAGAGTCAGCGCCAATATGTTCGGGACGCCCAGCAGCAGCAGCCGGATCCCGGTGAGGAAGCTGACGTTACGAGAGATGAACAGATCGGCCAGGACGAACATCGCTCGAATCAGGAGCAAGAACGTCGTGACGCCGGAGGCGAGCAAGAGGGTCGGGAGCATCTCCCGGACAAGAGCGCGCGTCACGACGAATCGGCGGGCGGTGCGCATCGGAGGCGATGTTACGGGAGAGCCGGGCTTTTGCCAACTCGGTGGAGTCTCCGGAGTGGGGCGGTGTTTGTTCCACAGGCGATTCCACAGCGAGGGAGGTTTCCACATGGTGGTGTTTGGATGGAAGGTCCGATAAGATATATTATGTTAAATACCATCCTTTCTAAACCCACCATAAACCCACCGACGTCTCTCAAACTCACAACCGTGATGTTGCCCCCCCCCGGCTTCTCCTCCCCAAGACTCCCCAAACCTCCTAGGGCGCCTCGTCGGATTCTTCGCTCGGGGATACGAGGCGATCGTCAAGCTCGCCGGAGCGCAGCTGTTCCAGGACCGCCTCGAGAGTCGCGATCACCTCATGGCGTGTGACCCCGGGCTCTCGGATTGACAGGGACAGCCGGATCGGCGCACTGGGCGTTGTCTGGAGGCGGATGCGCAGGGGGCGAAATCTCCCCTGCCCAGAGGCTGCGGATCGCTGGTTGTCGCCGGCCGAAACGGGCGTTGTGTCCCCTCGCTCGGCACGACTGCCCTGCGCGGCGAGGCGCGCGGCCTCGCGGTCCAGATTACCCTCAGCAATCTCCTGGACGAGTTTCTCCATCTCCTGGATCGTTCGTGCTCGGGCGATAAGCAAGAGGACGGATTTCGCAGTAATGTCGGCATGCCGACAAAGATCCTGGATCGCGGGGGGAATGGCAAGGAGCTTGAGGGTTTCGGTGACGGTCGTTCTCGACTTTCCTATGCCGGAAGCTACCTGGTCGTGGGTGTACGCGTACTTCTCGGTCAGCGTCCGATAGCCCTCGGCCTCTTCGAAAGGTGACAGGTCCCTCCGCTGCAGGTTCTCGACGAGGGCAAGTTCCAGGGCTTCCTGATCGGTGGCGGGGATCTCGACGCAGGGAACCTCTTCGAGACCTGCCTCGATAGCTGCATGGAAGCGCCTTTCGCCAGCGATGAGCTGGTAGTTCTTCGTACCAGGCATGGGACGGACCAGGAGCGGCTCGAGGATCCCGCGGGCGCGGATCGACTGGGCCAGCTCCGAGACGTCTCCGAGATTCGACCTTGGTTGCTCTCTATTCGTCTCGATCTTCTCTACCGGAATCATCATTCCGATCGCGGCGATGGACTGATTCGCCAGTTCCTCCACGAAGTGGCGGTCGTGGCGCATCTTTCGGAAATCGGGAAGTCCCTTGCGGCTAGACACGGGCCATTACCTCCTCGCAGAGAGCGTAGTACTCCAGCGCCCCTGAGGATTGGGGCGCGTGCTCGAAGATCGAGGTGCGATAGGCGGGGCTCTCCTCGAGCCGTATCGATCTCGTCACCGCGGTATGGAACACCTTGTCACCGAAGACCGAATTGATCTGTTGATGGATGTCTCGTGCGAGGACGGTCCGACGGTCGTGGAGAGTGATCAGCACCCCGAGGAGTTGAAGGTCAGGGTTTGCGCGAACCTTGATCTTCTCGACCGTCTCGAGAAGGTCATCGGTTCCCTCGAGGGCGAAGTATGACGACTGGATCGGTATGAGCAGGTGCGTCGCAGCGACCATCGCATTCACAGTGATCAAACCCAGCGTCGGCGGCGTGTCGATGACAATGTACTCGTAGTTGGGAACAACCGCCCTCATGCGGTCCTTCAGACGAAAATGGGCGTCCAGCTCCCCCACGAGTGCGTTCTCCAGTTTGGCAAGAGCGATGCGCGAGGGTGCGACATCGAGCTTCTCGAGATGTGTCGGCCGGATGATGTCCGGCATGGGCACACCTTCGACCAGCACGTCGTACATGGACTGTCCCAAGCTGTGCTGATCCACGAAAGACATCGTGGTGTTGCCTTGCGGGTCGAGGTCGACCAGGAGAGTGTGGACCCCTTTGTGCGCAAGTGCGGCTGCCAGGTTGATCGCTGTGGTGGTCTTGCCCACCCCGCCTTTTTGATTGGCAATTGTGATGATCATAGCTCCTCGTCAGTCCCGGGTCGATGTGGACGACCTCATGCGAAGTCCAGGAACGGGCCATAGAAGGCCCCTGTGATCTGGCAACTTCGGCACTGTATCGAGTCCTTTGAAAGGCTGTCAACTGTCGCGCCGCTTCAACCGGGCGTCGCAGATCATCGGTGGGACTTTCGCCGAGATCCGGATCACATCTTGTATTTGCCCAACTGCTCCGGCGTCAGGGACTCGAGCCATTCGCGGATCCGTACCTCCTGGTCCTCGCCTTCGCGGAAGTCGAGGGCATGGGCCTCACGGAAAACGGACTCCGCCACGCGGATCGGTGCTCCGCAGCGCAGTGCCAGAGCGATTGCATCCGACGGTCGCGCATCGACTTCGGCGATTTGGCCGTTGCTGTTTCGCACTAAGACATTGGCATGAAACGTGTTTTCGACCAACGAATGGACGAGGACGCATTCCACCCGCGCTCCAAGCGCCGCCACGAGCGCCCGGAGGAGGTCGTGCGTCATCGGACGAGGAGTCGCGACCCCCTCGAGCTGCAGAGCAATCGCGTTGGCCTCGAAGACGCCGATCCAGATGGGAAGGAAGAGATTCTCGTCGGGCTTCTTGAGGATGACGATAGGCGTATTCGACACGGGATCCAGGATCAGACCCCTAATCTCCACCTCGAGCTGCGCGGACACATTCAGGTCGGTACCCACGTCTTCAATGTCAGCCGGGAGGCGCCGGGTGTCAAGCGTCAGGAGCCCGTTCGCCGAGGAGTGCGTGCGCAGTGGCTCCGGTGACGGTGACCACAGCCAACTGCCCTTCGGCGATCCCCTTCCATGCCGGGACGTTCACCACGCGGTTGTCCGCTCCCCTCCCCTGCCACCAACCGGACCCGCGCTTCGCCGGTCCGTCGATCAGGATTTCCACGCGACGGTCGATGAGGGCCTGATTGAGCGTGAGCTGAATCGCGGACTGCGCGGCGAACAGGCGCCCCAGGCGGTCGCCTGCCACGTCCCGGGCGACTCGCTCGCCGTATCGTGCGGCAGGCGTGCGCGGCCGGGGCGAGTAGACAAAGCCGTAGAGCTGTCCGAACCGCACCTGGGAGATGAGTTCGAGAGTGGCCGAGAAGTCCTCCTCGGTTTCGCCGGGAAATCCGACGATCACATCCGTCGAGAGAGCGATGCCCGGCAACGCCTTTCGCAACCTTGCAATCAGCTCGAGGTATTGCTCGCGCGTGTAGCCGCGATGCATCCGTTTGAGCACGGCGCTCGAGCCGGATTGGAAAGGGACGTGGAGGTACGTCCCGAGCCCCCGGATTCCGGCGAGCTTGGCGACCAACGCATCGGTGAAGAACGCAGGGTGCGACGTGATGAATTGGGTGCGCCAGAGGCCCTCCACCGTGCTCACTGCGCCCAGCAGATCGCCCAGATCGGCACCCGTTGCGGGACAGCGGTACGCATTGATGGTCTGGCCCAACAGCGTGACTTCCTTCGCCCCATGTGCGGCGAGGTTCCTTACCTCCGCCTCAATCTCCTTCATCGTTCTGCTCTTCTCGTGGCCCCGCGTGTACGGGACGACGCAAAAGGTGCAGTGCTGGTTGCAGCCGTGGATGGCCGTGACGTACTGGCGGGCGCCCGTCCCCCGGGCGATCAGGTGCGAATCGTAGTCATCCGTCTCCGGGAAACCGGTGACGCTCACGCGGCTCCCGTCTGCAACCTGGTCGAGGGCCGCTGGAAGCTGGCCGATGCGACCAGGGCCAAGCACAAAGCTGAGGACGGAGCTCCTGGACAGGAGTGTTGCGCCGTCCTGCTCCGCGACGCACCCGCACAGCCCGACAACCTCGGGCTTGCCGCCCTCCTCACGGGAGCGTTTGAACTCCCCGAGGCGGGAGAGAACCTTCTGGGCTGCCTTTTCTCGCACGGAGCACGTGTTGAGAAGAGTCACATCGGCTTCTTCGGCCCGCGTGGCAGCGCGGAGACCCCGCGATTGCAGAAGACCTTCAAGTCGCTGGGTATCCAGCACGTTCATCTGGCATCCCCAGGTCTCGACGAAGTACGTCTTCACGAGTCAACTCCCCCCGACTGCAAGGGACCTCCCTGCAGTGACGCGCCCTCTCTGGGCGGAATACCTTCTAACCTCTTTCGTCCCCCGGCGCAAGCCCAGAAGAGGGAGTCCGCGATGCCCAGGCAAGTCGGGAGTCGCGGAGTGGTAGGTGGAGCGGTGGCCAGACTAGGTGGGGCCCACCGGCTGACGAGGCGTCGCCTGGGTTGGCGTCGGCCTCGGGGTGGGACTCCTGGGCGGCTCTTGCCCGCTGGCGGCCGAGGTCGAACCCGAGGAGACCGGGCCGCTCTCGTCTTCCATGCCCCGGAACCATCCGGGCAGTGCTCCGTCGCGCCGAGCAGCGTTCAGGACCTCATCGGGCTGCTTTCGAGCCTCTTCGAGGTCGATGCGGGCCTTCTGGAGAGCAGCCAAGGTCTTGTCCCATTTTGGTTTGATGGTTGAGTCGCGATAGACGGGATCGTCGTGTGCGTAGAAGTCGCGCTCGAGGCCGTTGGCCTGGGTTTCGAGGGTCTTCACCTCGGATTCGAGTCCATGCACGCGCTGGAGGGCCGCGCGGTACCTCTGCTGCCATTTGGCTTTCTTTGCGTCCTCGGAGCCGCCGGTGGCCGAAACGCCCCGGCCGGCCCCGCCGGCCGTTGCCGCGGACATGGTCAGCTCGACGCCTTGCGCGAGCTGCTTGACGCTCTCATTGGTCAACACGCGCGGGGCGTTGGCCGGCAGTTTCAACTTGATCCGCTTCGCGACCTCGGCCAGCGAGTTGCCCATCGGTGGCGGTCCAGCCTCGGGCCTCGTGAGGAGAATGTTGGCCGCGGGCGTGGGAGTCGGTCCCGGAGCCCCCGGCGAGGCGGGTGTTGCCTGAGCAGCCGCGAGAACGAGCAGCACTGTCATCATAAGTTCTTGCCTCCCGGCCGCGCTACGTTTGGTTGCTTTCTTCCCGCCCGTACCGGTCCTCGAGGCGCATTCCACGTTTGCAGTTCGCAGCTACCCTCCGGGGTCCGCTTGGGTCCGTCCGTCGTCACATGATACTTCAAGGAAGAAGATGCCCGGCTGCACGTGTCACAGGCGGATCCTCACTTTGAGGTGTGAAAGCAGCCCCGACAACTGCTCGAGCAGGTACTCCTCCACCTCCTTGGCCGTGGCCATTGCGAGCGCTTTGTGCGCTATCCGGCGGGCCTCGCGGAAGGAGAGAGCACGCACCAGGCTCCGCACGACGGGTAGTGCCGGCGGATGCATGGAGAACTCTTTGAGGCCGAGGCCGACCAGAACCGGGACGGCCAGCGGGTCGGCTGCCATCTCGCCGCACAACGATACCGGGAGGCCGAAGCGATCCCCGACTGCGATCACGCGCGAGACGAGCCGAAGGATCGCGGGGTGAAACGGCCGGAAGAGGTTGGCGACTTGCTCGTTCCCACGGTCCACGGCCAACGTGTACTGAGTCAGGTCGTTTGTCCCAATCGCGAAGAAGTCCACTACGGCGGCAAGGTGTTCGGCGTTCATCGCGGCGGCTGGCACCTCAACCATCGCGCCCAGCACAACGGCCTCCGGCACAGAGCGGTTCTCGGCTAGCAGCTCGTCCGTGTAGCGCCTCAGCAGGACCCGGACCGTCTTGACCTCCTCCACGTGCCCGATCAGAGGGACCATGATTCGGAGTACACCCGGGTGCGAGCCGGCAGCGCGGAGGAGGGCTCGCAGCTGGGTTCGGAAAAACTCGGGCTTCTGGAGGCAGAGTCGCACACCCCGCAGCCCAAGGACCGGGTTGGCTTCAGGGTTCCCCAGGACTTCACGAGCCAGTTTTCTCCCGCCGAGGTCGAAAGTCCGCACGGTGACAGGGCCCTCTGGGAATGCCTCGAGCAACTCCTCGTACGCTGCGGTCTGCCGGTCCTCGTCGGGAAGATCAGGGCTTGCCTGCAGGAAGAGGAACTCGCTCCGAAACAATCCGATCCCCTCGGCGCCCCCCGACCTTGCAGCCGCGATTTCGGGTACGAGGTCGATGTTGGCCAGCAGCCGGACGTCGTGGCCGTCAAGCGTACGGGCCGGAAGGTGCGCGAGCCCGAGAAGTTCCTCCTGCCGTCTCCGATGCTCCTCGGCCCGCAGGCTGTAGACCTGGATCAGCGCGGGATCCGGGTCGACCAAGACGTGCCCCTCGAAGCCGTCCACTATCACGAGGTGTGCCTTCTCGGTCTCCCGGACCAGGCCGGTCACTCCGACCACGGCGGGAATCCCCAGCGACTTGGCGATGATCGTGGTGTGCGAGGTTTGTCCCCCCGTCTCCGACGCGAACCCGCTCACGGCGTGGCCCGCGAGCCTGATCGCCTGGGACGGCGGGATGTCGTCCGCGAGCAGGATCCTGGTGCCTGGGTCCTTGTCGATCGCGGGAGTGATTCGGCCCTGCAGGGCCCGCTGCAGCTCGAGAGCAACGTCCAGGAGGTCGGTGCGGCGCTCGCGCAGGTAGAGGTCGCCGAGCTGCTCAAACTGGGCGGCCAACCGATGGGTGACCTGCTCCAGGGCCCACTCTGCGTTCACCGCCTCGTGGCGGACCAGCCTCTCGACCTCGTCCAGGAACATGGGGTCATCGAGCATCAGCCGGTGAGCCTCCAGGATCGAGGCGAACTCTGCCCCGACCTTTTTGGAGGCATCCTTCGCCAGCTGGGCGAGGTGCTCCCCGGCGCGGGCTGTTGCCTCCCGGAGCCGCCGGACCTCCGGCTCGATCTGAGCATCGGAGAGCGGCATGCGCACGACGGGCAGGGGTCGGTTCTCCACCACCAGCGGTCTGCCTATGGCGATTCCGGGTGAGACGCCGACACCAACCAGGGTCTTGGAGTCGCTCACTCCGACTCCCCGAAGCGTTCTCGGATGAGAAGATCGAGGGCCTCGAGCGCACCTGTTTCGTCGGTTCCTGAAGCGGATATCGTCAGTGTCGACCCGCAAGGCGCCGCGAGCAGAAGGAGACCCAGGATGGACTTCCCGTTCACCTCCTCGTCGTTGAGCCGGACCAGCACCTGGGCGCTGAATCGCGAAGCTGTGTGAACGAACTTGGCGGCCGCACGCGCGTGAAGCCCCAAGCGGTTGATGAGCTCAACCTTGAGCTGGGCCATCGTCTCTCCCGCCTCCCGGCCGCCGCTCGAGAATCTCGCTCACCACGTAAATGCTCTTCTGACCCTTCTCCGCTACCAGCTTGGCAAGGGCACGAAGGCCTCGCCCGGTTTGACGCCTTGCACCCGCGAGCTTGATCAACATCGGAAGGTTGACGCCCGTCACCACCTCGGAGCGGGCAGGGTCAAGGAAGCCGAGCGAGAGATTGGTGGGGGTCCCGCCGAACATGTCGGTCAAGACGATGACGCCATCCCCGTTGTCGAGCTCTTTGAGCGCCTTTGCGATTTCGGCCCGCGCGGCCTCCGGGTCGAGGTTCCACTCGAGAGTGATCGCTCTTGCCTGCTCGACGAGAGCGGTCTCGATCGTCCTTGCAGCCGCGAGCAGTTCCGTGGCAAGACGCCCATGCGAGATTACGAGTATCCCCACCATGCGGGGGATTATTCCAGGGGAAACCCCCAACAGCAAGAACCGGGGCGCCCGCGTGGCCCGCCGTAACGAGGCCGCAACACACGGGCCCGAAGGAATCAGCCCCTCGAGCCCTTCCCTCAACCCTCGCGGTCACGATCGCGGTGGTGAACGGCGACCACCCACTGGTCGGAGGAGAGCTCTCGTGCGAGGCGGTCCGCGAAGTACACGGAGCGATGCTTGCCTCCCGTGCAACCGAACGCCACGACGAGATAGCTCTTCTGCTCCCGTCGGTACGCCGGCAACAGTGCCGCGACGAGGTCGCGGATCCGCGCGAACGTCTCTCCGACCTCCCTCTGCTGCTCCAGCCAAGCCACTACCTCGGGCTGGTCACCGGGCAGAGACCGCAGGTTGGGGACGAAGTGAGGATTGGGCAGAAACCGCAGATCGAAGACCAGGTTCGCTTCGGGAGGGAGGCCGTAGCGGAAACCGAAGCTCTCGCATCGAACGATCATCGGGAGGGCGAGATCGGTGGAGCCGAAGCGCGCGGCGACCTCGGATCGAAGCTCATGGGGCGTCAAACCGGTGGTGTCCAGAGTCTCGTCGGCGAGCGCACGAACCGGTTCCAGCTCCGCTCTTTCCAACGCAACCGCAGCGGGCAACGCCATGTTCCGGTACGGATGCGGCCTGCGAGTTTCCGAAAATCGCCTCACGATCGCTTCCGTGGACGCCTCGGCAAACACGATCCGTACTTCCGGGTATGTCACCTTGAGGTGGGCGATAAGACTCGGAAACGCCCCCGCGAATCCCTGGGCGCGGACATCCACGACAACCACCCACGGCGGGCCGCCGCCCTGCCAGATGTGGGCGAACAGCGGTTCGATGAGTTCGAGGGGAAGGTTGTCCACGCAGCGATACCCCAGGTCCTCGAAACACCGAGTAACCACGCTCTTCCCTGCCCCGGACAGGCCGGTGACGACCACGGCGCGCGGGAGGGGCCCCATCACCTGCCCTGCAGTTTCTCGTCGTGTCTGGTGAGAAACTCGCTCGCCGCGTCCGCCATACCGCGCTGGCTAAGGAGGTACTTCCGAGCCGCTGCTTCGATGAGTAGCGCCAGGCTCTTTCCCGGAGCCACAGGCACCGTCAGGCGAGGACGCCTGAGTCCGAGGATCTCGATCGTGCTCTCCGACAGACCGAGGCGGTCGATCGGCCCGGATCCCTCGGCCACGAGATTGACGACCAGGTCGATCGGTTTGGTGTCGCGGACAGCCACCACCCCGAACAGCTGCTCAATGGAGATGAGGCCCAGCCCTCGGACTTCCATGAGACCGCGGATCTCCTCCGGCGCCTGGCCCACGAGATCCTCGTTGCGCACCCGGTAGATCTCGACCACGTCGTCGGCGACCAGGCGATGCCCCCGGTGAACCAGCTCGAGCGCGCACTCGCTCTTGCCCGAACCCGAGTCACCCAGGATCAGCACGCCAATCGCGAAGATATCGAGGAGATCGCCGTGCAGAACCTCACGGGGCGCCAGGAGGAATTCGAGGGTGGCCGCCAGCCGCTCGATCACCAAGGACGTGGTCGCCGCCGTCAGGGCGAGCGGCACGCCGTATTCGTCGCACGGTTTGACAAACAGAGCGGCTGTCTGCTCCATCGCCTTGCTGATGACGATCAAGGGCGGCTCGAGCGCCGCCAATCCGGCGATCCTCGCCGGCACCGCGTCGGCGGGCAGCGTCGCGAGGTACTGGGCCTCGGAGAAGCCGATGACTTGAACGCGGCCTGGCTTGACGTAATCGAGGAACCCCGCGAGGGCCAGACCAGGCTTCTGCAGCCTCGGGTTCGTGATCGGCCTCGTCAGCCCCTTTTCGCCGGCCAGGACACGCAAAGCGAGACTCGCGAGCCGGCCCTCGTGGAGCAGCCGGTCTGCGGTGACGGTGGCCGGATTCACCGTCATCCCTGTGCCTCCGTCTTGGCAAGCGCGGCCGTGAGGGCCATCGCATCCGGTGATGACTCGAACGTCCGTCGCGTTTCGGGGTTGCGGAGGAGGTGCGCGATGTTGGCGAGCACCTGCAAGTGAGCTGCGGGCTGTTCATGCGGGGACAGGACGAAGAAGAAGAGTCGCGCCGGCTCTTGCTTCTCACCGAAGGGGATGGGCTCCGTCACGCGCGCGAAGGCCGCCACGATTTCACGCAATCCCGGCACCCTGCAATGGGGTATCGCGGTCTCGTCTCCGACGACCGTTGCACCGAGCCTCTCACGGTCGAGGAGCAAATCGACAAGATCCAGGGACCGCTTCACGGCGCCGGACCGCTCCAGCTGTTCGGCCACGTAGACCAAGACTTCTTCGCGGGTGTGGACCGGGATGTCGAGAAAAACGCGTTCGGGTTTCAGCAGTAGGTCTAGTCGCACGGTACGATCGCCTGGAAGCCCTTCAGAACTCCGGAGTCACGAGACCGTAGGTTCGGTCACGTCGCCGGTACAGCACGCTGACTCGGTCCGAATCCGCCTCGCGGAAAACGATGAAGTCTTCGGCCGAGCTGTTGAGCTGAAGAGCCGCCTCCTCGACGGTCATCGGCAGGACCGGCACATGCCGCGTCTCGACGACCTCCGGCGCGCCCCGACGGACCGACTCGGCCTCGACCACCTCCACCTGCCAGCTACCTTCCTTTTCCCGCGGCCTCTTTCTCCCGGTGAGCTTCTGCTTCAAGCGCCGGGCCTGCTGCTCCAGCTTGCCGACGAGGTCCTGCAGCGATGTCGTCCACTCCGGCGTTTCCGACGAGGCCTCGACTTCGAAATCCTTCCCGCGGATGTAGGCTTCGACACAGACGCGGTGCTTCTCCTGAGCCACCGTCAGGCGTGCCTCATGCACCGCGTTGAAGTACTTCTCGAGGCGGTTGAACTTCTTTTGCGCAAGGGCACGCTGTTGGTTGGTCAGCTCTGTGTTGCGGGCGATGAACTCCAGCTCCATGGCCCCCCCTTTCGAACTCTTTCGACCTCGTGCGGCCATTGTCTCATTTTAGCTGCGAATCTACCCTACCGGAACGCCCTCCGCCTTTGTTCCGACGACGGGACACCCAGGTCCTCCCGGTACTTGGCAACGGTCCGGCGTGCAATGCGAATACCAACTCGGTTGAGTTGCCTGGCGACTCTTGCGTCCGACAGCGGGCGGGACGGGTCCTCCTGCTGGATCAGCTCGCGAATGCGCTGCTTGACCACCACCGAGGAGATGTCGCCATCCACTGCGTGCGAGATGGCGGAGTGGAAGAAGAACTTCAAAGGGAAGACCCCTCGCGGGGTTGCCATGTACTTGTTGGCCACGACCCTGCTGACCGTCGATTCGTGCATGCCTATGTCGTCGGCGACGTCCCTCAGCACGAGGGGGCGCAGGTAGGGCAGCCCCTTTTGCAGGAACTCCTCCTGGCGCCGGACGATCGCCGTCGCGACGCGAGCGATGGTGCTCTGCCTCTGCTCCACCGACCGCAGAAACCATAGCGCCGACCGCATCCGCTCCCGGAGGTAGCCCCGTGCGTCCCCTTCGAGTCCCCGGTTTTGGAGCATTCGCAAATACCGTCCGGAGATGCGGAGCCGAGGCAGGCCGTCGTCGTTCAAGGCGACTCGCCAGCCGTCATCGCCTCGGGTCACGACCACGTCGGGCTCGACGGCCCCGTTCTCGTTGGGGCCGAGTTGGGCGCCGGGCCTCGGATCCAAGCGATGGAGGACCTCCAGAACCTCTCGGATCCTCTCCCTATCTATGCCGAAACGCTGCACGAGACGGTCCCAGCGCTGGTGGAGGAGGTCGTCGAACGCCTCGGCTACGATGCGCCGCATCAGGCCGACCAGTTCGGCCTGACTCTCGATCGGGAGTCGCTCGAGCTGCAGCAGGAAACACTCTTGGAGAGAACGCGCGCCGATCCCGGCCGGCTCCAGCCGCTGCACGGTTGTAATAGCCTCCCTGATCCGCTCGACGGCCACTCCAAGCTGATGGGCCATCTCCTCGTCGCCGACGCGGAGGTAACCGTCCGGGTCCAGGTTTCCTATGATGAACTCGCACAACACGTTTACCTCGGGCGTGACTTGCAGGAGGTGCAGCTGTGCGCTGAGGTCCTCGAACATGCTCCGCGACGGAGCAGGCGAGTTCTCAAGCGAATACTCCTCGGTCTCCTCCCAGGCCGGAGCGACGCTGGGCCCGTCGTGGAGGTAGTTGGAAAACAGGGCCTCGAGCTCGACCTCGCCGAACGCCTCGGCGGGTTGCGCATCGTCTTGGGCGGGCTCGCCGGCCACCGTCGTCTCGCCAGCTGTCTGCTCGCTGTCCGCAGTCGTCTCGGTGAGAGCGGCACCTTCCTCCTCGGGAGGCTCCTCGGCAGGGCCCGCTTCCTCCTCCGGCGGCGCCTCGTCGTTCATTTCGAGGAGCGGGTTGGCCTGCACCTCTTGCGCAAGGACCTGTTCAAGCTCCAGACGCGACAGCTGCAGCAACTTGATCGCCTGCTGGAGCGTGGGCGTCATTACGAGCTTCTGCGCGAGTTTCAGGTGTAACTTCTGTTCGAGTGCCATGGCGTCAGAGCTGGAACTCTTCTCCCAGGTAAACTTGCCTCACCAGCGGGTCCTTGGCCAGCGTCTCGGGGTTTCCGCTTGCAAAAACCTTGCCGTCTTTGATGATAGACGCACGGTCAGTTATTTTCAAGGTGTCCCGGACGTTGTGGTCCGTGATCAGGATCCCGTAGCCGCTGTTTCGCAGGTGCCTGATGAGGCGTTGGACGTCCAGGACCGTGATCGGGTCGATCCCGGCAAACGGCTCGTCCAGCAGGACGAACTTAGGCTGCGTGACCAGTGCCCGTGCGATCTCGAGCCGCCGCCTCTCTCCGCCCGAGAGCGTCTCCGCTCGCTGAGTGCGGAGTTTTTCGATGCCGAACTCCTCCAAGAGGTCCGTGACTCTCGTCGAGGCATCCTGCCACCGCACGCCCAGCAGCTCGAGGACCCCGAATAGGTTTTCCTCCACGGTGAGGCGCCGGAACGCGGAAGCCTCCTGGGGGAGGTAAGAGATGCCAAGGCGAGCTCGCCGATACATCGGCAGCTCGGTCACGTTCTCGTTCTCGATCCAAACGCTGCCGGAGTCTGGCTGAACGAGGCCGACCAACATGTAGAAAGTGGTCGTCTTGCCGGCTCCGTTCGGTCCGAGAAGGCCCACCACTTCGCCTGCCCTTAGGGTCAGCGAGACGCCATTGACGACTGGCCTTCTGCGGTAGCGCTTGACGAGATCCCTCGCCTCCAGCTGCAGCGTCTCTATGGCTTCCTCCTCGGGCCGCCGGGTGTGGGGCGACCCCGGGTCGCATGGTAGAGCGTCTCGCTCGGGTTGTCTTCCGCACCCAGAACCACGACGGTGTCGGAACCGCGATGCCACTGGAGATGATTGCCCTTGACCTGGTTGCCGCCGGTCTCCTTCACCAGCACCGGGTCACCCCAGATCTCGAAGAAGCCGTCCTTGACCATGAACCGCGCCTTCTGGCCGGAAAGGACACGGCCGGTCGCGCGGTCAGTGATGCTGACACCCCCTTCGAGATCGGCGGCGACGAGGTTCCCGTTGGAGTCCATGTTGGCTAGGAGCCGCTGGCACGTGGCCAGCGCCTGCTGGTCATCGAGCCGCACATCGCCTTCGTAGGTGATCAGGCCGGCGACACGCTCGTACCTCATGCTGCGCGACCTCACGTCGACGACACCGCCGTTCCCACCCCTCTCGGCAGCGCGGCCGGTCGTGAGCACGTTCCCCTCGCCGGTCACAACGTCGTGGGGCCGGTCGTAGTCGAGGCGGTCTGCGCGAATCAGGCGGTTTCCCTGCCAGAGCCTCGCCTCTCCTTCCAGTTTCAGGCGGTCTCCTCCCTCGGCGGCTGTCGCGGTTCCTGCCGCGAAGCGGATCGGGATCTCCTCCCTCGACGGGTGCGGACCCTCGTTGAGCGATCCGGTTACCTGCCCCTGTGCCACAACGTCGCCGCCCTGCGACCCCTCGAGCCGATCGCACCAGCTCTGACCGTCCGGACTCCCCAAGGCCACGCGTCTACCCGGGGCGGGCCGCAGGGTGAAGGTCCTGCCGGCAAAGGACAACTCCAGCTCAGCTCCCTCGGCCCACTGCTGGCCGGTTTCGACGTGGACCTCGTCGCTGGCGACTGCTCTGACCGGCTGCCCGTCCTGAAAGCTCAGACGCATGCGGTCGGCCCTGACCGTTCGAGGATCGTTGTCGCGAGCGAATTCGGTGGCGCAGGTGAGTCCCTGCCCCTCGAGCCACTCCCACGCCGTCCGCGACCCTTCGCCGACCAGCCACCAGGCCTTGAAATCCCGCCAATTGCCGGCGTGATCGGCCCACGTTGCCGTGGTCCAGCCCACGCCTGGAGCCGGATCCGCCGTCAGGCGATACCGGGCGTCCGGGAGTGCCTCGAGGACGGCCGTCCCGGCGGCAGCCTCGATGTCGCTGCCATCGTCGAGCACCCCATCGAGCAGCACCGGAGCCTCGAGCGTCGCCCTTCTCAGCTCCCCTTCCGGCCCCGCCAGCTGGAGTTCGGAGCGTCCGGTTCGGACTCGCAGCCTGCCCTTCAGGACCGTTAGCCCCTCGTTGAACCGGATGAGTGCTTGCTTGCGGTCGTACACGAGCCGCGGAGCCAGCAGGATGAGCGATGGCCCCGCCGATGGCGTCGCTCCTCTCCAAATCAGTGACACTCCCCCGAACAGCTCGAGCGTGTTCTTTCCGAGCGAGCAAACCGTTCCGCCGGCCAGACCGCCCCACCCAGGTCCGGCGAACGTCGCGGGGCCGCGGCTCTGGATCAAGCGCTCAGGCCCCCCTAGCGTGAACCCTCCCGCGCGAAGAGCGACGCCGCCCTGAAGGGAAACCTCGGCTTCGCCGCCTGTCTCGGCCTCATGCTTTATGGGATCGAACCGGAGCGTCTCGGACACAAGCCCGTACGCCACGCGGCCCTCGTGGTAGAGAGAGACCTGCGCGTTCCTGAACTCGTACCACCCGCTCGAGAACTCTACGGCTTCCCGCGCCGAGATCCGGAAGTTCGGCTCGATTCCCAGGGTGTCGGAGTAGGTGAACCCCTTGTGGACCCGGACGGGCTGCTCCTTGGCGTCCTTCGGCGTCGCTTCGACCTCGATCGGTTCGGTCTGCGCCCGGTGGCGGAACCTTCGGTCAAGGAAGCTGCCTACAAGCAAGCCCGTCCACAGCACCAGCACCACAAAGGAGAGGCGGCGGAGGGCAACGGGGCGGGACTTCACCGTTCGAGGAACCGCCCCATGGCCCGGAACTTCGCGAAACGCCGCCGGGGCAGCTCGTCTCGCTTGATTCGCCGGAGCTCGACCAGCGCCTTGCGAATCGCACCGCCCGCGGTTCTGATGGCGAGGCTCGGGTCCATTTGGGCACCCCCGAGAGGCTCGGGAATGATGCCGTCGATCACACCGAAACGCAGCAGGTCGCTCGCCGTGAGGCGCAACGCGCTGGCTGCCGTCTGGACCTCGGCCTGATCCTTCCAGAGGATCGCGGCGCACCCCTCGGGCGAGATAACCGAATAGATGGCGTGCTCGAACATCAGAACGCGGTCCCCAATGCCGAGAGCAAGAGCTCCCCCCGACCCGCCTTCACCGGTCACAAGAACAACGATAGGCACTTTCAGCGCGGCCATCTCCCGGAGGTTATGGGCGATCGCCTCAGCCTGCCCGCGCTCCTCGGCGTCGATGCCCGGGGAAGCACCCTGTGTGTCCACGAGACTGATGATCGGGCGTCCGAACTTCTCAGCCAGCCGCATCACGCGCAGAGCCTTGCGGTACCCTTCGGGGCGCGGCTGGCCGAAGTTCCGGTAGAGACGCTCACGCGTGTCCCTGCCCTTCTGATGGCCTAAGACGGCCACGCTCTCGCCGTCGAACTGGGCGAGGCCCGCCACCACGGCAGGGTCGTCGGCAAAGGCCCGATCGCCGTGGATCTCTACCCAATCCGTGAACAGGCCCCTGATGTACTCAAGACAGTAGGGCCGGTCGGGATGGCGAGCCAGCTGACACTGTTGCCATGGCGTGAGGTTGGAGGTCACCGTCCGAGCTTCCTGTTCCAGTTCAGCGCGGAGCCGGCCGACCTCTGCGCGCCCTGCAGAGCCGCCGAGCCGCTCCGCATCCTGGATCCGCTGGCGCAAATCCTCGAGCGGGGCGAGAAACGAAGGTGTCGGTGAGCCGGCCATGCACCTCGACTCTAGTGGGGTTGGTGGGGAATGGCAAGCGCACGCCCGACGTCTCAAATCCTGCCCGCGCTGAGCGTTTCCAGACGTCCGCGCAGCCAGCCGGCGTTCGCCATCCTGCGCGCGATAGTGGCGCGCCGGAGCTCCCAGCGCCTCGATGCGGTCGAAGGGTTATCGCGCCCGGGAGATGGGATCGCCGCCACGAGGGCGGACGCCTGTTCGGGACCGATGCCGTCGCTTGAAACGCCGTAGTAGTGCTGGGCTGCCGCTTCAGCCCCGTATACACCGGGGCCGAACTCCACGACGTTGAGGTAGAGCTCCAGAACGCGGCGCTTTCCGAGTTTCCGCTCGAGCCACCACGCAAGGTGGATCTCCTTGACCTTGCGCCACACCGAACGCTCGCCGGAAAGAAACAAGGTCTTCGCCAGCTGTTGGGAAATCGTGGAGGCCCCTCGCAGCCTTGCCCCGGGCTTACTCCCCTCCTGCAGGGCCTCCCAAACGGCGTCGAGATCGATTGGGCCGTGCCCGAAGAAGTCGATGTCTTCGCTCACCAGCACCGCGAGCTGGAGATCGACCGAAATCGCCGGCAGCGGCACGTAGACGTTCTCGATTCGACGCCGTGTGCCTTCCTCCCGCCAGAGGGTCTCCTGTCGCAGCGCCGCCGCCCAGAGATGGCCGGGCGGCCCCTCGCGCCACTCCCCGAGATCTTGCCCGGGTGTGAACCACCACCCGAGGCAGGCCGCTGCCGCGAGGGCCGCTGCGCACCCGCAAGACCCCAGGATCCGCAACGCGCGTCTTGCGTTCATGTGTCACATTCTAGCGACGGGCAGAACCCCGAGCCCTCGAATGCGTATGTTGAAATGGGGAGGTTCGAGATGGTCACGCTCATGCTGCTTCTCGGCGGTTTCTTTGCTCTGGTGCTCGGCGTGGGGCTGCTGGGCCTTGTGGTCAAGGTTGTCCTTATCCCGGTTCGCCTCGCCTTCGTCTTCCTCAAACTGGCCGTCGCCGGCGCAGTGGTGGTCATGCTCCTGATCGTGGGATTGCCGCTGGTCGCCGTCCTTTTGCTCCCACTGGCGTTGGCGGTGTTGGTTGTGTGGGGCGCCGCCCGCCTTGTTTTCGCATAGAAGCCGAGGCAGCCGCGCCCCGACCGAACTGCTGGGGTCTCAGCGCGCCATGCAGGCGAGTACGACGGTGATGTTGTCCACGCCGCCACGACGATTGGCCTCGGCCACCAACTGATACGCGAGGGGCGTCAGGTCCCCTCCCCGAGCGAGCACCTGCTCGATCTCCTCGTCCGAGAGCATGGTGTTCAACCCGTCCGAGCAGAGCAAGATGATATCCCCCGGTTCGACCGTTCGCTCTTTGAGATCGACAGCCGGCTCCTGGGCGCCACCGAGAGCCCGAGTTACGACGTTCCTGAGCGGATGATTTCGCGCGGCTTCCGCCGACAGGAGACCCGCCACAACCTGCTCGTGGACCCATGAGTGGTCCGACGTGATGAGGTCCATCGAGCCCTTGCGGTAGACATACGCCCGGCTGTCGCCGACGTGTGCCACCGCGAGTCGCTGCCGCTCCGGGTCCACCAGCGCGGCAACGATTGTGGCGCCCATGCCCCGCAACCCGGTGTCCCCCTCGACGGCTCCGGTCACACGCTTGTGGGCCGCCAGTATCGCCTGCACGAGGCGGTTGCCGTTGACCGAGACGTGAGCGTCCCAGTCCTCCGGCCACGTGTCGTCGTGGAACCCTCGGGTGGCTTCGATGACACGTTCCACTTCCTTCACGGCCAGGTCCGCCGCCACCTCACCGGCAGCGTGCCCACCCATGCCGTCGCACACGACGTAGAGAGTCAGATCGTCCCGGACGAGAAACTGGTCCTCGTTGTGGTGTCGGCGCAACCCTCTGTCGGTCAGTCCCCGTGACTTGAGGTTCACGGTGTTTTCTTCTCCTCGCCGGCTATCATCCTACACGCTACCCCCACCGTCCGCCGCCTTTCGCAGCTGGTCCAGCCAGAGCTCGACGTCGGGATCGCCCGGCGACAGCTGTGCCGCCTGCTGGGCAAACCTAGTTGCGCGAGCGACCATCTTCGCCCGGGCGAAAAGCTTCGACGCGTCCATCAAACTCTTCACGTCGTTCGGCTCCAGCTTGACCGCTTGGTCGAGGTGGCGAAGCGCCTCCTCCAGGCCTCCAGCCTGTCTCGCGAGGAACATCCCAAAGAGGTGGTGCGCCCTCGGGTTTTCCGGATCGTGAGCGACGGCCTGTGCGAAGTACTCCCGTGCCTCGAGCGCCTGCCCGCTGTTGGCCAGCCCGACCGCCTTCGCGAGGAGCGCCTTGGCCACCTCCTTGGGGTTGGCTCGCTGCTGGGTCGGCTTGTTGGATGCCATCGTCTGGTCGTAGCGGCCGCGCTGGTTCGAGTCCGAGAGCACGTTGTAAGCCTCGGTAATCGCCTGAAATTCCTTCTCGGCGGCAGCGCGCGCCACACCCTGGAAACGGTCCGGATGGCGGTCCCTGGCCAGACGGCGGAACGCGGTCCGGATCTGGTCCTCCGACGCCAATGGTTCCACTTCAAGTATCTCGTAGAATGTTCGCCCGTCCCCCATCTTCATGCCTCCGAGTTCCAGCCGCCGCATCAACCGGCGGGCTTACCTGCGGTGCTCCAGAGTGTCCCGCGCCACCCTCCGCACCGCCTCGGTAATATTGCGGTCACGGCTCATGATAACGAGGTCACGCTGCGATAGTCGTCTGACCAATTGTAACGCAATGCCGGGCGGAGTCTTCGGGTTGAAGGCGAGGCTCCGCAGCACAGGGTAGCGTCGCAGCCACCGAGGCCGCGCCCCGATCATCCTCAGTGCTTCCTCGTTCGTGCTGCGCATTCCCGCGATGTGCTCCACCTCGGTTTCGTTGAGTTTGGGGCTGAGCATCACGGCTCTCACCACCAAAGGGCTCCTGTCCCTGACAAGAATCAGGCGCTCCTCGCGCGAGCCGCGAAGCGCCTGCATGACGCGTTGGGCGGTCGTCATGAAGGCGATACGCGAGTACGCATCGTGTATCTCCTCCGGGGCGCCAGGCTCCGGCTCGGTGGCGCGCTGAGGTTCCACCTCGCCTCCCGGCAGGCGCATCCCGAGGGCCTTGAGCTCGGCGATGGCCTCCTCGATGGAAGGGCCCAGCGGAAGCTCGGTTGCGGAGCCTTCGGCCGCCGCCCAGACGATCGCCTTCTCGAGGAATTCCTCTTCGAACTCGCGGACGCGGCGCAACGAATCCTGACTGACCTGGGGGTTGGCCCGCAGATCCTCAAGGATCTCCAGGCACGCAAGGACGCGAACCTGGTTCGTGATGATGACGTCCTGGACCTTTGGCGGCGCGACCCTCGCCAGCCACCTGAGCGTCTCGTTGGCGGTCCGGGAGTGCTGGATGACGGCGGTCCAAACGCCCTCGTCCTGCCGGCAGCGCGACAAGAGGTCGATCTCAAGCGGATCGATATCCGGCAGCTTCATCACCTCGAGCAGGTGCTCGGGCGTGAACGTCGCGAGAGTGCCCTGTGCCGTGTCGGCGATCTCGGCTTCTCCGTCCGCGGCAAGGATGAGGACCACCCGGATCAGGTCCTCGCGACTCACCGGGAGGAGGCCCTGGGCTGCGAACAACCTCAGCGCTCGCGGCGCCATGCCCTGGCGGATGCGGGCCAGTAGCTCGGTGACGTTCGAGATGCCGCCCGAGGCTTCCATTACGGTCGGACCGGCGCCGGAGAGCTGCCTGTGAGGTGGATATGCGCGACCTCGCCCGGGCGCCCGGCCGGGCTCTGAGTCTGTCCCAAGTACTCGAGGGTTACCGCGCCGGCGTCGCCCAGAACCAGGTCAACGTCCTTCCCGCCGGCACTCACTTCCCAGACCGCCCCGGCGGTCAGCAGCCTCGACGTAGAGGCCCCGCCGGCAACGCGAACCCCGACCCAGCACGGTGACTTGCCGGCCCGGATCAGCAAGGTGTCGGGCCGACTCGCCGGCTCCGGGGCGGCGGGCACGGCCGGTGCCGCCGGGACCGTCGGGCCTACCGGGGTCGGAACCGCCGGCGTCGGAAATCGCACTGATGCCAGCGGCGCGTCGCGCTCATCCCTGGGTCTTTTCTCGACGAGGAGCACGCCGACGACTCCAGTCGCCACCAGAAGCAGGCCGACGATCCATGGTCCTGTGCGACGCTTCCTGTTCATCGGCACGGCGGGTCGCACCACGAACGACTGACTCGATTCTGCGGATCTCCGCCATGCCACATCGAAGGCCTGTAGCCACCTGTCGGGCGCGGCGCCGATGAAGTCGAGGTACTGGCGTAGGAACATCTTCGCAAAGACCAGGTCAGGAAGCTTGCCGAACTCACCGCTCTCCAACGCCGTGAGCATTCGCCTCGAGATCTTCGTTCGGTCCGAAATGGCCTCGACCGTCGCGCCCGCTTCTTCCCGTGCGGTCTTCAGCGCCTCTCCGAAGTCGCGCGCCGTGATCTTGGTGAGAGAGACCATTCGCAGGCAGTTTAAGGCTTGCGCTGCGGAGTTCAAGAGGGGGTCGGTCCGCCCGGCGGTCCCTCGCGAACCCCCCGGCGACTCGCGAGACGCCCTGCAGCCGTGCGCAGAGGCACCGCCACCTCGGGGGACGACGCCAGCCCGCACAGCTCTGCCCGCGACAGCACCGGCAAAAGGCCGAGTGCGACACCCAGAGGTACGGTGCGCGTTCGAACCGCTGCGCGAACGACCTCGATGCGTCTGCCCCAGCCAGGGTGACGGAGAAGAACCATGAGGCAGTTGGGGCTTCTATTCAAAACCAGGAGGCGCAGCGCCTCCACCTCCGTGAAGAACGGGTTGTCGAGGAGGGCGGCGACGCAGCTTGGTTCCTCGCTGGCGATCATTGAACCGATGACTCCTCGCGGAGCCACGCGGGCCAGACTGATCCGTTCGCCCAGCGTCATCGTCGCGAGCCGCTCGATCAACTTGCGCTCGCACTGAGGGCGAACCGCAGGCGCCGTTCTAGGATCACGGGCGACCTCAACCAGGTCGTTCCAACCTAGGCGGGTGAGCACGTCCCAGGCGAAGTGCCTAGGGCATCGGGGGTGTCGTACCAGCAGCTTGAGAAGCGTTCTTGAGCTCATGATCCAGCTGCAGCGCGAGAGTTTCTGGACAAGCTCGCCAGGGCAGCCTGGACGACGGAGGACGCGTGTGAGCGCGCCTTCCTCGGGCTCGCCCCCCGCTTCCAGGATCTCCAGCAGCTGCTCGACCTCGGGGCGGCGCGTCGAGTCCACGTTCGAATGGTAGCGCACGGAGCTTTGCTAGACTTGCGTCATGTTTCAGCCAAGGTTGCAGGCCGAGAGCGCCGACTCCGACGGAGGCGATCTCTCCTGTGCCCAGGGCGCGTCGAAGCGACCAGGGTCGGTCTCGCGACGGCGGAAGCGGCCTGCTGAGCTGGCAATCGTCCTGGTCGCTTTGCTAACCGGGGCGTGTCAGGACGCGGGCGAGTCGAGGGCCCACCTTGCGGTAGGCACCTTCTGGGGAGGGCAGGCCTCCCAGGCCCTTCAGAGGGAGCTGATCCGTATTTCGCGGGACCTCGGACCGGTGAGCATCGAGGTGCGGACGTTCGGCATGGCGGCGCTCAACGACTATCTCTCCCGACCGCAACCGCTCGCGGGCCGGGAATCGCTGGATCTCGCGATCGTCCCTCACCACTGGCTTGGACAGCTCGCCCAGCGCGATGTCATCGAGGAGCTGCCGTCGGAGCGAGCACAAGTCCTGAGACAGAAGCTCGTGGGCCAGGCCCTACTCGCCGTCAGCGACGGCGACCGCGTTTTCGGGTATCCCATCAGCGCCGAAGTACTCGCGCTCGTTTACGACCCGACGATCTTTCCCTACCCGCCGCGGACGATCGATGAGATCCTGTCGACCCGTTTCCAGGCGGGTGTCTTGCCTTTCGCCCTCGATATCTCCAGCCCGCAGGCGCTCGTCCCTCTGGTCGGCTCCTTGCAGGGAACGCTGATCGACGCCGACGGCTCCCTCGTCTGGCGTCCCGCCGTCGTGATGGAAACCCTCGAGCGCCTTCGGCCCGTGTGGGGCAGCTCGGGCGGCTGGCGCGCGTTCCGGGGCAGCGATCTCGAGTCGCTGCAGGTCCAACTCTACTCAGCTGGGAAGCTCGCGAGCTTCGTGGCCGGACCGTGGCTTCTCCAAGCGCTCGAGGAGGGGGGCCGGCCGTTCGCGGTGATGCCGATTCCCGGCTTTGCGGGCGCTCCGGCCCGCGCCAGGGCTTTGGTCGGGTACCAGTGCATCGTCGTCTCCCGCGGGTCGCGCTGGGGAGACTTGGCGCTCGAGGTCGGTGCGCAGCTCCTGCGGGAAGATTCCAGCGACAGGATCAACCAGGCCACGCGGCGCCTGCCCGTGCTGTTGAGGGCCTACGAGTCCAAGCAAGGGCTGACCTCCGCAGGCAGCTTCGGGTTCCTGCGCGCCCTCGAGCAGGGGCAGTTCGTCCCCGGGACGCCCCACTGGGCAGAAGAAATGCAGAAGGCCGAGCAGCAGCTCGAGGAATTCGCGAGCCACGCCCAGCCCCCGGCGCGCGCGCGCGACGCGGCCCGATCCGCCGGGGGCCGCCCGTGAAGCTCAAATGGCAGTTTGTCCTGTCGCACCTGGCGTCGATCCTTGCGGCTGTCCTGCTGATCGGCGCAGTCCACTTGCTCCTGCTCCTCCGAAGCACAAGGGTCCTGGAGCAACAGAGCCTGGAATCGAGCCTTTCCACGGCGAGTCACCTGCTGCTGCAAAAGATCGTCCAGCTGGAGAACGATCGCGAAGCCCTGGCGGCCTTCGCATCCGGCAACCGTCTGGAGGGAGGTATGGAAGTGCTGGGGCGCCTCCACGACCTCCTTGCGCTCTACCGGGTCGAGCGGGTGGAGGTCTTCAACGGCCTGCGTCGCGAAGCGGAGGCGTTCCGATGGGAACGCGGGATAGGCCGAGGCCTCGAGACGCCCTGGTTCCCGCCTAACCCCAGCCTCGCAGCCAAGATCGCAGGAGGCGGAACGGCTTCCTGGGTCCAACGCGGCGTCTCCGGGCAGTTTTCTTTGAAGCTTTGCACGCCGTTGACGATGTCGACACCCGACGAGCACCTGTGGCTGGTGGTCACCGAGCCGCTCGACGGGACGCTCCTGGCGGCGATCCTTCCAACCGGGACGGTTGGCGCGCTCGAAGCGGGAAAACAGACCCTGGCAACTTGGCCGGCGATGTCCACCTCCTCCAAGGCAAACCTTGCAGAACTGGCGGCCTACCTCCCGCGAGGTACGTTCTCGTCCCTCTTCGCCCCCCTCGTCGCGCGAGGGCCGACGGTGCAGCTCGATGACGGCACCGTCCTGAGCGTCGCTCTCATGACCTCGGCGATCCGGAGCGGCCAGAGCCTCCTGGTGGGCTTGCAGGCATGGTTTCTGGTGCTGGCCGGCGGGACACTGCTTGCGTTCACCCTCGGCAGCAGCCTGGCCACGAGGCTGATGGCGCCGCTCTCGGCTCTGCTCGACGGCACCGCCGCCATGGCGCGCGGACACCTCATGGTCCGGTTGCCGGAGACACGCCAGGACGAGCTCGGGTCCTTGACCCGCGAGTTCAACCGGATGGCGGACGAAATCCGCAACACGTACCTGGCGGCGATCTCAACGCTGGCCGAGGTCGTGGAAGCCAAGTCGCGCTACACGCGCGAGCACGTCGAGCGTGTGGAGCGCCTCGTGGTTGCGACGGCCGAGGTGCTGGAACGCCGGGGGTGGGTCCGATTCTCGAGTCACCAGCGGTTCCTTCTCTCGGTCGCAGCCATCCTCCACGACGTTGGGAAGATCGCGATCGGCAACGAGATCCTCAACAAGTCCGGGCCGCTGAACTCGACCGAACGCGAGCAGATACTCACCCACCCCGAGGTGGGCGCCCTCATCGTCGAGCGGATGGGAAAGCTCGAACGGGCCGCCGAGATCATCAGGTGCGCTCACGAACACTTCGACGGCTCGGGTTACCCTCGCGGCCTCCACGGCGAGGAGATCCCGCTGGAGTCGCGGATAATCCTCGCGGTCGATGCGTTCGATGCGATGACGATGAACCGGCCCTACTCCAGCGGGCGTCCGCACGAGGAGGCGATGACCGAGCTTCGGGCCGAGGCCGGGCGGCAGTTCGACCCGGTTGTGGTAGAGGCTCTCATCGAGGTTATGTCCACGGTTGAATCGAACAGGCCACCGATCTCCCACGACAGCGGGCTGTATCGTGCCGTTCATCCGAGCGATGGCGGACGCGCGAGTCGTGAGGTCATCCGCCCTCGGGACGTCCGAGAATAGAAAGCAATCGCCGTTTTTCCTCTCCCAAGAGCTCCGGCGTCCGGGCCTCCATGACCAGGCGGAGCAGCGGTTCGGTGTTCGACGGGCGAACGTTGAACCACCAGTCGGGGTACTCCACCGTGATCCCGTCGGTGTAGTCGATCTGCCCGTCGCCGAAGAGTTCGGCCAAGCGGCGGATCATCGCCTCCTTGTCCTCGACGTGGAAATTGATCTCTCCGGTTCCAGAGTAGTGGCGGAACGGTGCGAGAAGCGAGCTGAGGGTGCTGCCGGACCGGCGGACCTCATTCAGCACTTCGATGGCGGTGATGAGCGAGGAGTCCGCGAAGAAGTTCTCGCGGTAGTAGAAATGGCCCGCCAGCTCACCGCCGAACGGGCTGCCGATGCGTCGCATCGTCGCCTTCATGAACGAATGCCCTACCCTCTCCCTGACCGGTTTTCCGCCTGCCGCCAGGATCGCCTCGCGGGTCGCCCACGACGACCTGATGTCGTAGACGATCGGCGCACCCGGGAAGCGCGCCAGGATCGGAGCGGCGAGCAGGGCGGTGATCATGTCGGCTCCGACGGCCTGCGCCTTGTCATCGACGAAGATGGCGCGATCGGCGTCGCCGTCGAAGGCGATCCCAAGCGCACAGCCCTCGTCGAGCACGGCGCGCTGGAGGTCACGGAGGTTCTCCTGCTTGAGCGGGTTCGCTTCGTGGTTGGGAAAGTTCCCGTCGAGCCCGAAGAAGAGGGGGACGAGCTCGATGTTGAGCTCTTCGAGCAGGCCCCGATAGAGGGTGGCCATTCCGTTTGCGACGTCGATGGCGACTTTCAGGCGCGGTTCCTGCATCGCGACGAAGCGGAGAACGTGGTCTCGATAGGCAGATCCGATGTCGCACTGCTCGAGACCGCCCAGTAGTGGCACGGGTGCGACAGGCGAATCGTGCACGAGCGCCTCGATCCGGGCTATCCCCGTCTCGCTGCTCACGGGCACAGCGTCCCTACGGGAGAACTTGAACCCGTTGTACCTGGCGGGGTTGTGGCTTGCCGTGACCTGGATCCCCCCGGAAGTCCCGAGGTGGCCGATCGCGAAGTAGTTCATGGGAGTGGTGGCGAGCCCGATGTCCACGACGGCGAGCCCTGCGGCCCGTAGCCCGTCACTGAGAGCCTGCGACAGCGGCACGGACGAGGCCCTCATATCTCGGCTCACCACAACCCGTCCGCCGTCCGCAAGGTCGTCCTCGTCGAGAATGCTCCGGAAATGAAAACCGATTGCCCTGGCGATCGTCTCGTCAACCTCACCCGGGTAGATCCCCCGGACGTCATACGCTTTGAAAATGCCGCTCATCGCACCCCTCCGCTGGCGAAGGATAGATCACGTCGCCGCACCCGGCCACTGTCAGGTCGGTGCGGGCGCCGGTTCCTTGGCGCTAGACTACGCACATGGTGGAGAAGTCCGTGAGTCCCGAGTGGGCATGGTGCGAGGGTCGTCTGGTGCCGTTCTCCGACGCTCGCGTCCCCATCGAGGACCGTGGGTTCCAGTTCGGGGAAAGCCTGTACGAGGTGATCGCGGTGCTGGGTGGGGAACCGTTCCGCCTTCCCGACCATGTCGATCGGATGGTTTCCGGTGCCCGCGAGTTGGGGCTCGAGGCCGGCGTCCCCGACCTCTCAAAGTGGAAGACGATCATCGCTCAGCTCTACCGCCGTGAGCCCCACCGGACCGCGGTCCTTTACGCACAGTTGACCGGTGGCCCCGCCCCACGCCGTCACCTGCCACCCGAACGCCCGAGGCCCTTCTTCGTGGCCTATCTGCGCCAGTACACATTTCCCATGCCGACGGAGATCGCACGTGGAATCGCCGCGATCACGTTTCCTGACACCCGCTGGCAACGCCGGGATCTCAAGACCACGATGTTGCTCTCGGCAGTGCTGGCGAAGAAGGCGGCGTCGGGGCAAGGCGCCGAAGAAGCAATCCTCGTGGGCCAGGACGGTTTTCTCAACGAGGGCGCATCCAGCACCGTCTTCGCCGTCCAAGACCGTGTCGTCACGACACCGCCGACGACCCAGCGAGTCCTGCCCGGTGTCAGTACGAAGGCGGTTCAGGCCATCTGCAGCCAGGTAGGGGTGCCATTCGCCTTCCGCCCCCTCACGCTGAGCGATCTCCACCGCTCTAGTGAGCTGTTCATCGCATCGACGACAACGCTCCTCATGCCGGTGGTCCGGCTCGACGGCAGCCCCGTCGGAAGCGGGACGCCGGGCAGCACCACCTTGCAGCTCGCCTACCACTTCCAGCGCCAGTTTTGGGGTCAGCCTGGCCCGTGAGGACGCGTTACGCGCCCAGGCCCCCGTCTACTCGCAGCGTGATGCCGGTCAGGTACGAGGCTCCTTCGGAAAGAAGGAACGAAACAGCGGACGCAACCTCGGAAGGCTCGCCTAGGCGTTTCATCGGCACGCTCGCGATGGCGCGGGCCCGCCGAGCCTCGCTGAGCGCCGCGACCAGGTCGGTGGCGACCCAGCCCGGAACAACGGTGTTGACCGTGATGCCGTAACGACCGACCTCGCGCGCGAGCGCCTTCGCGAACGAATGGAGCCCTCCCTTGGCGGCGGCGTAGTTCGCCTGGCCCGCCTGGCCCATCAGACCCGCGAGGGACCCGATGTTGACGATCCGCCCGCTCGACGCCTGGAGCATCGGGCGGAGCAAGGAGCGCGTGAGGCGGTAGGCGGCGGTCAGTACCGTTTCGAGCACGACATCCCAGCGCCCCTCGTCCATCAGGAGGAAGTGTCCGTCGCGGAGGACGGCCGCGTTGTTTACGAGGGCGTAAACCTCATCGTTGGCCAGGCCGCCGACAACCGCATCAACCGCAGCCCCGTCGGTCACGTCGCACCGGTGTGCCACCACCACTCCTCGCTCGGCGGTCACGGCCCTCACGACCTCGGCCGCAGCCTCGTCCCGGCACCGGTAGAGGAAGTGCACCTCGTAGCCGTCTCGAGCCAGCCGCTCGACGATTGCGCGACCGATTCCTCGAGAGCCCCCGCTCACCACGACCCTCAGCATCGGCGCACCGCTCCCCTCCTCCGTCCGGTTCGAGAGAGCGGGAACGATTCGACGGCGGCCGCACCTGGGCTCACTCGACCGGCAGTCCGCGCCAGCGTAGTTCCCGGACCGAGCTCGACGATCCGCCCGAAACCGTCGGCCAGCGCTGCCGAAAGGGCGAGGTCGAACCGTTGCGGCCTAACGAGTTGCTGCACGAGGAACTCCCACCCCTTCGACGGGTTCGTGATGCGGCAACCGTCGATCCCAGGGTAAACCCGATGTCGGAGGGACCGCAAACCTCCGAGCAGTTCACGACTGTGCTCCAGCTTTGCGGCAACGGGTCCCATCAGCGTGCCGTGGAGCGGCCAACGCACAGCGATCGGACTCACCCGCAAGGCGGAGGGCGCGATCCTCTCCGCGAGCTGCTCGACCGCCGATTCCCGCCCTGCGACAATCGTCTGACCTGGTTCGAGGACCGCAGAGATCTCCACCGAGCCAGGGCGGCACCATTCTCCGATTCTTTCGATCGGAGGTCCGGTGACGGCCAGCAAGGCATACCGACCCGGAAGGTTCAGCGAAGCCTCGAACACGACGTCGATCATCGTCACGACCTGGCCCACAGTCAGCATCCCGGCGCCGTACAGCGCGGAGTAGGCTCCGATCGAGAAGCCCAAACCGCCCGAGACCACCCCACCGCCCGCACGGTATCCCTCCAGGGGGGGGCCTCGGTCGCGACGGTCGCAGGCTCCCAGGCCCTGTCGGCGTGCAGCTCGCCCCCGTCGCCGTCGAGGACGAGGGGGGGGTATGTCCAGCTTGCTGGCGGAGCTGAACCCATCGACGGCTCTCCAGGCGGCCGGGCAACCGGCGAACGGTTGCCCCATCCCCGGGGTCGCCGCGCCCATGCCGGGGAAGAGCGCGAGGACCGCCGAATCGCTGCGTGCTCCAGCCACCCCTTGTTCCTCTTTCTCTCGGCGGTCTGTCGGGCCATTGCGGTCGAGCCGTACCCACGTCGTTGCCTGAGGTCGGACCGGTCGCCTAGACCGCGACGCCAGGCATGGACTCTCGCACCTGCGGGACGCTTACGAGCTTCCTCCAGGCATTTGGCCCGGGATCGGTTCGGAGGTCCCCCTCGTCGATCTTGAAGCGCGCCGCCGAAAGCACGATGTGCACTGTGTCCTTCACGGGCCGGTAGTGGGAGACCGCCCCCTCGTAGATGACCCGGACGGGCACGTGCGCAAAACGAGCCCGCAGCTTTCCGGCCCTCACGATGATCTCCGTGTCGATCGAGTAGCGGGCGCCGACCAAACCCATGCGCCGGAGACACGCACACGACACCAACCGGTACCCGCACTGGGAATCCTCGAGCGGGAAGCCGGTCATCAGTTGCAGCGCCCTCGTACCGATGAAGTTCGTCCAAAACCTCTTGGCCGGGATTGCAGATGGGTTCCAGAGCCGGTTGCCGAGGACGAAGTCGGCCTCCTCCGCTGCCTGGAGGAAGTGCGGCGCATCTTCGGGATCGTGCTGCCCGTCGGCGTCGAGCATCAGGATGTGCGAGTAGGCCTGGCCCAGCAGCACCGCAAGCCCGGCGCGGATCGCCGGCCCCTTGCCTCGATTCTCGGGGAGCGAGACCAGACGCGCCCCTTCGGCCAGCGCCGCGTCGCCGCTACCGTCAGTCGAACCGTCGTCGACGACCAGGACGTCCGGAACGTATCGCCTGATGCCTCGGATCACGGCCGGAACGCGGTCGGCGCAGTTGTAGGCGGGGATCAGGGCGGCGATCGTGGGCATCACGGGCGGGAAATCTTACCACCAGATCGCCGAGCCCTCATCTGATGTGCTCGTCCGGTAACTTGCTCCGTCCGCCCTCGTAGAGATCGTAGCGCAGGAGCCTGCACTCGATAGGGCCATTGAACAGGATGATGCGGCGCGAGGCCCGCAGACCCACCGCCTTCACCAGAGCCGGGTTGCCGACCAGGAGCCATGCGGTGGCGCCGGCTCCCCGCTTCTTGAAGACGTCGCCAAGTTCCCTGTAAAGAGCGGAGAGCTCAAGCGGATCTCCGAGCCGCTCCCCGTATGGCGGACTAGTGACGATCATCGCGCCCTCGCCTGGCAGCTCGAGGTCTCGCACCTCCCTCAGGACGGAAACAAGAGCGGCCGAAACGCCTGCGGCTCGCGCATTGCGCGTGGCAGCCCCTACCGCCTTCGGGTCGCGATCGCCGGCCACAATGGGTGACGGCGCGTCCCTTCGGGCGCTCGCCGACTTCTCTCGCGTCGCCTGCAGGGCTGCGGAGTCGTGCTGAGGCCAGCGCTCGCAGGCGAAACGACGGCGGCCGCCCGGCGGCGTCCGCGTCGCGATCAACGCCGCCTCGATCGCGATCGTTCCCGTACCCGCCATCGGGTCGAGGAAAGGCTGCGAGCCCTCGTAACCCGCGAGCAGCAGGATCCCCGCGGCCAGCGTCTCGGATAGAGGTGCCGGCCCTCCCATCGGCCGGTAGCCCCGGTGGGAAAGAGGCTCCCCGGAGCTGTCGAGGGCCAACCCGGCGCGGTCGCGGGCGAGGTGGACATGGACCACGAGGCCGGGACTCCCGCGGTCGACGTCCGGTCGGACACCCCAGCGGGCCCGAAGCCGGTCGGCGATCGCGTCCTTCACGACGAGGGATGCGAACGAGCTGTTCGGGAAGGCCGTGCCGCGGCCGGCCGACTCGACGGCGAAGGTGAGCCCCTTCGAGAAGATCTCTTCCCATGTCACGCTGGACGCCAGCTGGTACAGCTCGTCGCGTGAGGCGGCCGGCCCCTCCTCGAGTTCCCGCAGCACTCGGATCCCTGTTCGCAGCTGCACGTTCGCGGAGTACACGGCTTCCATCCCTCCGCGAAACTTCACCATGCCTCGCCCGCTCGCGGCTTCGGGGTGGCCGAGCGCGCGGAGCTCGCCCCGCAGGACGTCCTCGAGGCCTCGAGTGCAGGTGGCAATCAGGGACCAGCCTTGGCTACGAACGCCTCTCTCCATCGAGACACCTTACCGCATGCACGGCCTGTTCGGTCGAGCGGAGACGACCTTGGTTCAGGACAGAAAACTCGCGGCCCGCACCGCATCGACGGCATCGACCATTTCCCCGTCGGCGGCGATGATCTCCGGCGGCAAGGCCCACAACGCATGCCTCGTCACGGCTCTTCCGTATCAACCGTCCGAACCGGAGCCGGAACGCTTGCGGCGCGCTATCAGCTCGGCCATCCGCTCTCGAATGCGTTTCTCCCATCCTTCTTCCGTCGGAGCGAAGAACGTTTCGCCGGCAAGCTCCGACGGGAGACACGTCATGTCCGCCACCTTCTCCTCCGTGTCGTGCGCATACACGTACCCCTCGCCGTATCGCAGTTCCCGCATGAGGCGTGTCGGCGCGTTTCGGAGATGGAGCGGGACGGCGTACGCAGGCTGATTCGCGACAGCACGCTGCACCCGGCCGTACGCCGCGTACAGTGCGTTCGACTTGGGAGCCAGCGCCAGGTAGACGGCGGCCTGCGCGAGCGCAAGAGCACATTCGGGCATCCCCACGTGCTCGACCGCGTGCGCCGCCGCCGCGGCCTGCTCAAGCGCTCGCGGGTCCGCCATCCCGACGTCCTCGGAGGCTACCCGCAGGAGCCTGCGCGCAATGAACCGCGGATCCGCGCCGCCCTCGAGCATGCGCCCGAGCCAGTAGAGCGAGGCATCGACGTCCGAGTTGCGGATCGACTTGTGAAGGGCGGAGATCAGGTTGTAGTGTTCCTCCCCTTCCTTGTCGTACTTCGCGAGGCGCCGCTGGGCGACCCGGCGCACATCGTCAACCGTGATCGCCCCTCCTCGGCCCACCGTCTCCGCCGCGACCTCCAGAAGGTTGAACGCGACACGCGCATCCCCGCCGGCGAGACGAACGATGTCGCGCAGCGGCTCGTCGCCCACCTCGAGCTTCCAGGCGGCGAGCCCGCGATCCTCGTATTCCAGTGCGCGTTTCAGCAGGCTTCCGATCTCGGGGTCGCCGAGGGGTTCGAGGACGTAGACCTTCACGCGGGACAGCAGCGCGGTGTTGAGCTCGAACGACGGGTTCTCCGTCGTCGCACCGACCAACACGATGTCGCCGCTCTCCACGTAGGGCAGGAAAGCGTCCTGCTGGGCTTTGTTGAACCTGTGCACCTCGTCGACGAACAGCACCGTGCGCCGGCCGGTGCTGGCGCGAAGCCGCCTGGCCGACTCCATCACTCCGCGCGCCTCCTTGACGCCCGAGAGGACGGCGGAGAACGCCAAGAACTCGGCGTCACAGGCGCGTGCAAGCACTCGCGCCAGAGTCGTCTTCCCGCTGCCGGGCGGCCCCCAGAAAATCAGGGAGGGGAGCTCCCCGCGTTCCATTAGGCGCCGCAGCACCCCATCGGGACCGACCAACGCACCCTGCCCCACCACCTCGTCCAGTGACCGCGGCCGCATCCGCTCGGCCAGTGGCGTCCCCGGCGGAAACCCCCCGCTTTCCCCGAAAGGCAGGCGCGCGTTCATATCGGCACGACCGAGCCGGAGCGGCCGAGCTCGATGCCCGCGAGCAACTCGAGGATCTCGACCCTGCCCAGCGCCTGCCAGAGGTCGTCGCCGCCACACACGACACCGTGCTCCAGAAGGATGGCAACCGGGGCGCGCTCCAGGGCCCTCGCACACTCCTCCGCGAGTTCGCGGCTTCCCGGTTGGAGCGATTGGACGACCTCGATCCGCGACACGAGCGCGGCGCCTTCGCGAAGCATCCGCGGATCGGGAGACCTGCCAAGCGCCGCAAGCGACAACACCGCCACGGGGTGGGCGTGCACTACCGAGAGCACCTGAGGGCATCTGCGGTAGATGGCGAAGTGCATCCTCGCTTCGCTCGAGACCCCCGCCTCAGGCGGATTGTGCGGGGAGCACCTTCGAAGATTCTCGGCTAGCATGCGTCCCTTGTCGGCGCCGGCGGGGGTGAGCAATACGTCCCCATCGGCCAGCCTGCACGAGAGGTTGCCCTCCCGCCCCCGGACCAGCCCGCGCCTCGTGAGAGCAGCCCCCACCGCCACCATCTCCGCGCGCCGCAGTGCTTCTGTCCAGGTCGCCACGCTGGTTTCCCCGCCTCGTCCCGAATGAAGTCTAGCTCCCAGGGGGTTGCGTGCGGCCACCCCCGTCCTGCTGCACAGGGCTCACTTCATGCGGCGGCCGATCTCACCCTCGAGACCCGAAAGGTCGGGCAGGTTGGGAACCTTTCCCGCCAGCTTCTTCAGCTTCTCGACCTCCGACCTGGCGCCGGCGGCGTCGTTCAGCTCGAAGAGCCTCACGACGGCAGCGTTGTATCTCGACTGCCAGTGGTCCGGGTGGAGGTCTGCGGCCTTGTCGAAAAGCTCGAGCGCCTTCTGCGGCTTGCCGGATTCCTTGTAGCAGACGCCGAGGTCGGTCATGACGTCCGATGAGTCGTCCTTGATGGACCTTGCGCGCTCGTAGAAGTGAGTTGCCTTGACGAAGTCGTTGAGGTCGTACTGGGTGTTGCCCATCTGCACGAGGTGGTCGTAGTTGTTGGGGTCCTTCGCGAGCAACGCCTCGAGCTCGTGAACCTGCTCGATCAGTCTGGGGTTCGCGGTGGCCGCCGTGCGCCCGCCTTCCGGCGGCCTCGCGGGCTGGCCGCTCAGAGCGGGCGCCCCCGGTATGCCGGCGTGCGGGTTCGATTCGGTCGATTGCGGAGCCGCCGGCAGCTGCTGCTTCTGACCCAAGACATAGCCCACCACGAGGCCAACAAGAATCCCGACCACGGCCGTAACGATAGGGTTCTTCCACATGTTGCTTCTCCACCCTCCCCTAGGGGCGCACCTCGCGACGAGCCACCCATGTGCCGGATGTCGGCATCCCGGCTGCCAGGTTGGTGGCATCCCACGTTCCTTCCAGCCGCTTTTCCGTCTCCCGGCTCACGAGCTCGCCCGTGTACACCGCGACAAATCCCTGCTGAGCGTCGATCCGCTCCAAGCGCACGTCGCCGCCGATGAAGGTGCCGCGCAGCGATCCCTTCCAGCCGCCGGTGAGCTGATATACACCGGTGACGATCGTGCCGTCGAGGCGCAGGTCGAAGGTTCCCGTGAAGCCGCCGGGTTCGACAGCCACGAGCCAGCGACCGGAGAGGTCATCGGGTGTCGCCTGGCCGGCCTCCTCCATCCTGCGGATCTCGATCTGTACCTGCTCGAGGTACTCGCGGCGGGCTCCGAGCGTGATCCTGAGCTGCTGGGCCGAGGCGATGAGATCGCCCACCTCCGCCTCGGCGTGCCGCAGATCGGCCGAGCGTGCCATGAAGCTGCCGAGGTCCTCGCCATCTTTGTCTTTCTGGGCCCGCAGCAGGTCGTCGCCGAGGCGGACGAGCCGGTCGCACGCGCCCCGAAGCTGCTCCTGGACCCGCTCCATCGTGGCGAGCTCGGAGCCGAGCAGGCGTTTCTCGATGTCGCGCTGCGCCTTGAACATCTCCAGAACCGGATCGCGTCCCTGGGCGGCCGCCGAACACGCAAGCAGCAGCACCCCGGCCGCAAGTGCAGTGATGTGCCTGTGGTTCATCGCATGCTCTCCCACGCCGTGCCCGTCCCGCTCAAAGCTCCTCGAACCTGGTTTCCCCTCCGCCGAGCCCCATCCTTACAATCATACGAAGCCCGAGCGGTGAACATCCACGTCTACCTCGCCAGTGCTTCGCGCGAACACTAGCACAGGTGCGGCCCCTATCCGCCTCACCTTGTATAGAATAACCGCATGCCGATTGCTTCGACGCGCCAGCCTGCCATACGGGTCAGCCTCCTGCCGAGGGACACGAACCCCAACGGTACGATCTTCGGGGGCGTGATCCTCTCCTACATCGACCAGGCCGGAGCCATCGAGGCGCGACTGCACGGCGCGGGGCGGGTGGTGACCGTTGCCATGGAGAAGGTCGTCTTCCACGAACCGGTCCACGTCGGCGACCTGGCGTCCTACTACGGCGAGCTCGTGCGCATCGGCCGGACATCGGTCACGGTCAAGGTCGTCGTGGAAGTGACGGAACCCGGCGCCCAGTCTCCGGCGCGCCGCGTCACCGAGGCCGAGATCACCTATGTCAACGTCGACGACGCCGGACGGCCTGTGCCGATCCCGCGCGTCGAGGGTTGACACTCCCCCGTGGGCCGTCCGGATCACTTCGGTTCCCTCATCCCACCGTGACCTGGAACCTCGACGGAGATACAATGAGCCGTGACCTGGGCCTTCGGATTCCTAGCCTGTTTCGTCGTCGGCCTCGTTCTTGCGGTTGTGAGCGGGTTGATCCGGGACCTCCAGTCGCTGGCGCGACACAAGGTGGTCGTTCCGCACTCCGCCAAGCAATTGCCGTTCCTGAACCTTCTCGGACGCCGGTTGGCGGGAGGCTTGATCCTCTCCGGCGTCGTGGGCCTCATCCTCGTGGCCCAGCGCAGCATCGGCCCGAGGGTCGCCCTTCTCTGGGCTGTCGCAGCAGGAATTCTCGGTGTGGTGGCTGCCTCCGTGCCGCTTCACCGCCCCTGTTCCACGGCTTGGAGCAGTGAGTACGCCACGGTCGTCAAGGACATCCAGCCCGGGGGATACGGACAGGTTAAGCTCCAGCGAAACGGGATTGCCGTGCTGCTTGCCGCACAGAGCGCGGAACCGCTCGTCATCCCTGCCGGGTCCAACGTCGAGGTCGTGGACTGCACCCGTTCCGTCATCACCGTTCGTTTGCCGTCCCGCCAATGACGGTGCAGCCGGTGCGCCTCGTTCTCGGCTCGGGCTCGCCCCGGAGGCTCGAGCTTCTCGGTCGTCTGGGACTCGTCGTCGAAGTGATCGCCCCGGGTGTGGACGAGACGCAGCTCCCCGGCGAGTCTCCACCCCTCCACGCTCTTCGCGTCGCGAGGCTGAAGGCCCGTTGGGTCTCCGAGCGTTTTCACGACCGGCCGGTGCTTGCGGCGGACACCGTCGTCGCGCTCGGCGAGGCAGTCTACGGCAAGCCGCGAAACCGGGCCGAAGCTGCAAGCATGCTCGCCGAGCTGGCCGGCAGGACACACACCGTGCTTACCGCCCTGGTGCTGCACTTCATGGGCCGCGAGGCCTGTCACCTCGAGGCGGCTGCGGTCACCATGGTTCCGTTCCGGCGTGAGCTCGTCGAATGGTACGTTGCCACCGGCGAAGGCGACGACAAGGCCGGAGCGTACGCCGTGCAGGGCGGCGGCGCGATTCTCGTCGAGCGCGTCGAAGGGAACGTCGAGGCGGTGATGGGCCTGCCGCTCGCTCCGCTCCCGGCGCTGTGCGCGGAGGTCGGGCTCTGCCTGGCCCGGGAAGGTGACCGGCTGGCGCTCAGTCGCCGTGACGGAACGCCTCTCCGAGCTCCGAAAGCCTGAAGTTCGAGAAGATGTGATGGCCGTTGAAATCGAGGACCCGCAGGTCCTCCTGGCCGGCCAGGTCCGCGGCGATCACCTCGAAGGGAACGCCGTACAGCTTGCGCGTGCGTTCAAGCGGAACCTCGTACGCGATGAACTTGACGATTCCCTTGTGCGTGAGCTTGGACACGAAGCGCTCGTCGCTGACGCTCGGGTACGTCGTCAGGATCAGGATCGGGCCGGAGCCGGTGAAGACCAGGTACGCGCGGACGTTCACGGTCGCTCCCCCCAAGGGTCAAAGCGCTTCGGTCAGGACGGCGCCCCCTGCTCGAGTTTCAGCAAAGCCTGCTTCATCCTGACGCCGCCTCCGAATCCGCCCAGCGACCCGTTGCCGCCGACGACCCGGTGGCACGGAACCAGAATGGGCACGGGATTGTCCCGGCACGCGGCTCCCACGGCCCGGGCGGCTCGGGGATTCCCCAACTCTGTCGCGATCTCACCGTAGGTCCGGGTATGGCCGTAGGGAACCGCGACGAGCCTCGCCCAGACGTCGCGCTGAAACGACGTGCCCTCGAGAACGAACGGGACGGAGAACCTCCGCAAGTTCCCGCTGAGGTACGCCAGGATCTCCGCCTTCGCCTTGCGCGCGCAATCGAGGGCGTCACCGTCCCCCACCTCCCGCGCCTTACCGAGCGCCCCGAGCCTGACCCGGGTCACGCCCGCCTCGGCCGACTCGACATCGAGCAATCCGAAAGGAGTTGAGAAACAGACGGTCGCAGCGTGGCGCGGCATCGTGGCCCCCGAATTGAGAAGAGTCTAGCACCTTCCTTGCGCCAGAGTGTTCGATCGTTCGACACCGGCCGGCCGCTTGACAACGCGGGCCCGGGACAGTAGGTTCCGGCTGTGCGGGGAGCGTTCGTTCTCGCGGTTGTCGGGTGGCTCACGGCGCTGGCGCCGTGTGCCTCGCCCTGGCAGTGCGCCCCGGCCAAGGCGGCGCACTCCTGCTGCGGGACGATGAAGAGCTGCTGTTGCCGCGGCGGGAACAGCCAGACATCCGTTCCGGAGCCGGGCAGCCCGTCAGCGAAGGCCGCACCCGAGCATCCCGCCGACTTGGCGGCCGTCCAGGTCGGAACCGGGGTGCCCGGATCCAGGGTTGGCGCTCCCGACCGGCCGACGTTCCCAGCCGTCAAAGAGACCGCCCCGATCTACTTGAGCGCCTGCGCCTTCCGCTGCTAGCCGCATCCTCCAGGAGAGATGTATCTGCACCCTTCGGGGTGTAAACCCTCGTCGTTGCGAGACCCGAGGAGGATGTCGTGAATTCCCTTTATGTCACAGTGTCCGTCCTTGTTCTGGCCCTTCCCGGCCTGACTGCCGTTTCGGCGGACCAGGCTCCGCCTCCGCCCACCGGCGCCGTGGAACAGGAGGACTTCGCACCGACCGCCGACGAGTTGGTGGCGTCGGCCCTCGAACGCTCGCCGTCGGTGGCGGCGGCGCGCGAACGGCTGGCGGCGGCGCGCGAAATGGTTGAGCCCGCTGGGGCGCTGCCGGACCCGTCGATCGAGTTCCTGCTCGCCGACATGGGCTTTCCCAGGTACACGGTGGGAACGGATGAGATGTCCATGATCGGCCCCGAGGTCCGGCAAGGATTAGCGTACCCGGGGAAGCGTGACGCGAGGCGGCAGGCCGCGAGCGCCGAGACCGAGATCCGCGGCGCCGAGCTGGAACAGTTGCAGAGAACGATCGCCGCCCGTGTACGCGCCCTCTATGCCCGCGTGTACGCCCTTGACCGCGAGCGCCAGGCGCTGCAGGCGTCTCGGGAGCTGTTCGAGATGCTCAGCGCGACGGCCGCGGCGAGGTACGCCGCCGGCCAGGCCGAGCAGGAGGCCGTGATCAAGGCGCAGCTCGAGGGGTCACGGCTGGCCGAGCGCGTCGACGACCTGTTTGCCGAGCGGAAGACGTTTGTCGCCGCCCTCAACCGCCTCCGCGACCTTCCCGGGGAGGCGGCGCTGGGAAAGGTGGCGCTGCTCCCTCCCGTGTCGGCCCCAACCTCGGCGCTGGCAGAGCTTGCCTTCGCCAGCTCGCCCGAAGTGGCAGTGAAGCGGGCCGCCTTGAATGCTGC
This sequence comes from Thermoanaerobaculaceae bacterium, assembly GCA_050018455.1. GTDB lineage: Bacteria > Acidobacteriota > Thermoanaerobaculia > Thermoanaerobaculales > Thermoanaerobaculaceae > RBG-13-68-16. The sequence continues at coordinate 55,803 of JBEKAA010000001.1, forward strand.
CGAGCGCCGCCTCGAGGTCGCCCGGCTGGAGCTCAAGCCAAACCTGTCGGCCGGCGCTGCGCTCGGCCTACGGGGGAGTTTCGATCCCGCCGTGACGCTGCGATTCGGCGTCGAGCTCCCCTTCTGGAGGAGGCAGAAGCAGGAGCCTGCGATTCGTGCCGCCGAGCGGGAGCTCGCTGTGGCCGAGGCCGATTTGCGAGATGCCCAGGCTGCCGCACGCGCCGAGGCCACAGGGTTGGCGGCCGAGTGGCAGCGTTCCGAAAAGCAGATACAGCGCTACGTGCAAGCCATCATTCCGCAAACGAGCGCGGCGATGGACGCCGCGCGCTCTTCCTACCTCGCAGGCCGTGGCGATTTCCTGACCGTCGTCGACGACTTCAGGCGATGGCTCGACGCCCGCGTGCAGCTTGCGTCGAGGGAAGCGGAACGCTTTGCGACCTGGGCCGAGATCGAGGCGCTGATCGCCTCTCCCGCCGGATCCCAAACCGGGAAGGAGCGGTGAAATGTTGAATGCCGCCAGAACCAGCCGGTCGGTGCCGGGTGTTGCTGCAGTCTTGATTGCCCTCGTGATGATGCCCGGTTGCGGCAAGAGCCCGCAGGCGGACGCGAAGAACCACCGCCCGATGCACGCCGATTTCCTGACACCGGGTGAGGGGCGGAAGGTCCTTTACTACCGCAACCCGATGAACCCGAAGATCACCTCCCCGGTTCCGATGAAGGACGAGATGGGGATGGAGTATGTGCCCGTCTACGCCGACCAGGCGGCGTCCGCAAGCGGTGGCGTGGCAGGCATGGCGACCGTCGAGATCAGCTCGGATGGGATTCGTCTCTCCGGCGTCCAGACCGAGCCGGCAGTCGTCGAACGCGTGGCGCGCTCCATACGGACTGTCGGAACCGTGACCGCGGACGAGACACGCATCCGGCACGTCCACACGAAGACCACGGGATGGGTGGAAAAGCTCTTCGTGAACTTCACCGGCCAGCTCGTGCGGAAGGGACAGCCGATCCTCTCGATGTACTCGCAGGAGCTCCTGGCGAGCCAGCAGGAGTTCCTGCGGGCGCGGGAGACCGCCGCGAAGTTCACCGCATCGGAGCTGCCGGAGGTCCGCAGAGGTGGTGAGGAGCTGCTGCAGTCGGCCGAGCAGCGCCTCCGGCTGTTCGACGTCCCCGAGGATTTCATCGAGGAGTTGAAGCGCACCGGCCGGCCGAGGCGCGCCGTCACCCTCCTCGCCCCGGTCTCGGGGTTCGTCACAGCCAAGGATGCCTTCGAGGGACAGCAGATCGAGCCTGGCATGGAGCTGTTTACCGTCACGGACCTTTCCCGAGTCTGGATCGAGGCCGACTTCTACGAGTACGAGGCGCACGCCATGCGCGTCGGGCAGAAAGCCAGAGTCACGCTTCCCTACGACCCCGGCCGCCAGCTCGCCGGGAGCGTCACGTACATCTACCCGACCCTCAACCCGGAGACCCGCACCCTGCGCGCGCGCCTCGAATTCCAGAACCCCGACTTCGCCCTCAAGCCAGGGATGTTCGCGAACGTCGAGCTGCCGCTGGACGCCACCGAGGGGATCGTAATCCCGGACTCGGCCGTGATCGACACGGGTGAGCGTCAGGTGGTGTTCGTGAGCCTCGGTGGCGGGCAATTCGAGCCGCGCGAGGTAAAGCTCGGGGTTCGCGGCTCGGGCAAGGCTCAGATCCTCTCGGGCGTCGCCGCCGGCGACCAGGTCGTCACGCGGGCCAACTTCCTGCTCGACTCCGAATCGCAGTTGCGCGCCGCGGTAGCCGGCAGGGCGAAGACCTCCGACCACGAGCACGGAGGCGGTCAATGATCAAGAGGATTATCGAGTTCTCGGCCAACAACAGGATGTTGGTGCTGCTGGGGGTCGCCGCCCTCTGCGTGGTGGCTGCTCACACGCTCAAGGAGATCCGCCTCGACGCACTACCCGACCTCTCGGACACGCAGGTGACCATCTACTCGCGCTGGGACCGCTCGCCCGACCTCATCGAGGACCAGGTCACCTACCCCATCGTCACGGCTCTGCTCGGCGCCCCGAAGGTCAAGGCGATCCGGGGCTTCTCCGATTTCGGGTTTTCCTACGTCTACGTGATCTTCCAGGATGGTACGGACATCTACTGGGCGCGCTCGCGGGTGTTGGAGTACCTGTCCAAGATCCAGCAGCAGCTGCCCCAGGGCGTGCGGACCGAGCTCGGACCGGACGCCACCGGCGTCGGGTGGGTGTTCCAGTACGCGCTCGTCGACCGCTCGGGCACCCACTCGCTCGACCAGCTGCGCTCCTACCAGGACTGGACGTTGCGCTACGCCATCCAATCGTTGCCCGGCGTGGCGGAGGTGGCTTCCATCGGCGGCTTCGTCAAGCAGTACCAGATCACGGTCGACCCCAATCGGCTCTCCGCCTACAAGCTCCCGCTGAACGAGGTCGTGGAAGCGATCCGGAGCTCGAACAACGAGGTCGGAGGGCGCCTGCTGGAGTTCTCGGGCCGTGAGTACATGGTGCGGGGGCACGGCTACGCTCGCTCCCTCGACGACTTCGAGCAGATCGTGGTAAAGGTCGGGCCGGGCGGGGTGCCGGTCCTCCTCAAGGACATCGCCCGCGTCGAGTTGGGACCGGAGATCCGCCGCGGCATCTCGGATCTGGACGGCCTCGGGGATCACGTCGGCGGCATCGTCGTCATGCGGCACGGCGAGAACGCCCTCAACGTGATCAACGTGGTCAAGGAGAAGCTCAAGGAGATCCAGCCCTCCCTCCCCAAGGGCGTCGAGGTCGTCACAACGTACGACCGGTCCGACCTCATCACCCGCGCCATCGACACTCTCAAGCACGAACTCATCGTCGAGATGATCATCGTCTCGATCGTGATCCTGCTCTTCCTCTGGCACATACCGTCGAGTCTGGTGCCCATCCTCACCATCCCGGTCTCCGTCCTGCTCGCGTTCATCCCGCTCTACTACATGGGGGTCACGGTCAACATCATGTCGCTGGCCGGCATCGCCATCTCCATCGGCGTGCTGGTCGACGGCGCGATAGTCGAAGTGGAGAACGCGTACAACAAGCTTTACAACTGGCAGGCCGAGCGGCGCGAAGGGGATTTCCACGGGGTTCGCCTCGAGGCTCTCAAGGAGGTAGGCCCCTCGGTGTTCTTCTCGCTTCTGGTGATCGCGGTGGCGTTCATCCCCGTCTTCGCCCTCGTCGACCAGGAGGGGCGCCTCTTCAAGCCCCTCGCCTACTCCAAGAATCTGGCCATGGCGATCGCCGCTCTCCTCGCGATCACGCTCGACCCCGCCATGCGGATGCTCTTCACCCGCATGGACCCCTTCACCTTCAAGCCGCGGTTCCTGGCGTGGCTCGCCACCAAGGTCCTGGTGGGGACCTACCGCTCGGAAGAGAAGCACCCGATCAGCCGCACTCTGTTCCGGGTCTACGAACCGGCATGCCGCTTCGTGCTCCGCCACCCCAAGGCGGTCATCGCCACCGCCGTGGGCCTCGTGGCGGTGAGCCTGCCGTTCTACTTCACGCTGGGGACGGAATTCATGCCACCGCTCAACGAGGGCACGATCCTCTACATGCCCTCCACGATCCTGCCCGGCACATCAGTGCAGCAGGCGAAGGAGCTGCTCGAGACGCAGGACCGCGTGCTCAAGTCGTTCCCCGAGGTGGAGCGGGTGTTCGGAAAGGCCGGCCGCGCCGAGACCTCGACCGACCCGGCGCCTTTCTCGATGATGGAGACCACGGTCATGCTCAAACCTCCACAGGACTGGCAGGCGAAGCAGCGCTGGTACTCATCGTGGGCCCCGGAGTGGCTCAAGTCGGTGTTCCGGCCAATCTGGCCCGATCACATCTCATGGGAGGAGCTGGTCGACAAGATGCACGCCGCACTGAAGATCCCGGGCGTCAACAACGCCTGGACGATGCCGATCAAGGCCCGCATCGACATGCTCAGCACCGGCGTGCGCACACCGGTGGGAATCAAGATCTTCGGGGCCAACCTCACCGAGATCCAGCGCATCGGCGAGCAGATCGAGGGCATCATGCGTGAGATCCCGGGCACGCGCAGCGTGTACGCCGAGCGCGTCACGGGCGGCTACTTCGTCGACTTCACGCCCCGGCGCGATCAGCTCGCGCGCTACGGATTGACCATCGACCAGTTGCAGATGGTCATCACGACGGCCATCGGTGGCGAGAACATCACAACGACCATCGAGAGGCGCGAGCGCTACCCGGTCAACGTGCGCTATCCGAGGGAGCTGCGCGACGACGTCAACCGCCTGCAACGCGTGCTGGTCCCGACGCCCTCCGGCGCCCAGATTCCCGTCGCCCAGCTGGCCGACATCGAGCTGGTGCAAGGCCCGGCCATGATCCGCGACGAGAACGGCTTCCTCGCAGGCTACGTGTACGTCGACATCACGGGCCGAGACATCGGCGGCTACGTGGAGGAGGCCAAGAAGATCGTCCGGGACAAGGTCCGGCTCCAGCCCGGCTACGCCCTCCAATGGAGCGGCCAGTACGAGAACATGCTGCGCGTCCGGGCGCGCCTCAAGGTCGTGGTCCCGATCACCCTTGCATTGATCTTCCTGCTTCTCTACGCCAACACGAAATCGGCGTTCAAGGCGAGCGTCGTGATGCTGGCCGTGCCGTTCTCCGCCATCGGCGCCATCTGGCTCTTTCACCTGCTCCACTACAACGTGTCCATCGCCGCGTGGGTGGGGATGATCGCCCTCCTCGGGCTCGACGCCGAGACCGGGGTGTTCATGCTGCTCTTCCTCGACCTGTCGTGGGCGAACTGCAAGCGACGCGGCCTGCTCAAAACCGCGGCCGAAGCCGACGAGGCGATCGTGCACGGCGCCGTCAAGCGGGTTCGCCCGAAGATGATGACCGTGACCGCGGCGTTCATGGGCCTGCTGCCGATCATGTGGTCGACGTCGGCAGGCGCCGACGTGATGAAGCGGATCGCGGCACCGATGATCGGCGGCCTCCTCACCTCCTTCGTGCTCGAGTTGCTGGTCTACCCGCCGATCTACAAACTTTGGAAGCAGGCGAAGGAGATGAAGGGAGTTCGGGCCTGAGCTCGGAGCCGGCCGCGGCGCGAAGATTCTGTTCCTCGGACTAATACCAATTTGCCATCAGTCGTAGAGCAAAGGTGTCATCCCGAGCGCAGCGAGGGATCTGGGAGGGGGCCGGTAGATCCAGGCTTTCCCCCACCCAGATTCCTCGTCGCTCCGCTCCTCGGAATGACATGTTCGATGGCAAATTGGTATAAAACAGCACGGGTGTGGATTGACCAAACCACCGGACGGAAGAAGCCCGGAACCGGAACGTGGCGCTATGATTACATGGGAGATATGGACATGTACAAGAACCTTGTTGCAGGTCTTGCGGCCGCAGTTGTGGCGTTGGGCGTTGCGGTGGCCCTCTCGGCAGACGGCCCGTCGGCCAAGCCCCAGACGACGTGCCCCGTGTCCGGAAAGCCGATCGACAGGGACATCCACGTCGACTACCAGGGCCAGCGTATCTACTTCTGCTGTGCCAAGTGCCCGGCCGAGTTCCGGAAGGACCCCGAGAAGTACTTCGCCGCCTTCGAAAAGGAGGGCGTTGGACTCGAGAACATCCAGACGACGTGTCCGGTCAGCGGCGAGAAGCTGGGCGAGGCCGACATGGGCAAGCCCGTCTCCCTGCAGTACAAAGGCCGCACGGTCCTGTTCTGCTGCACGATGTGCGTCAAAAAGTTCCAGGCGGACCCGGCCAAGTACCTCGCCGTCCTGCCGGGCGAGCAGAGCGCCGCAAAGTAGCTCGCTGCTACCCCTGTAGCGCGCGCCTCGCCGCAATGGCCTGCGGGTTCTGGGGGCGTTCGACCTGGATCGTGGAGTGCTCGATCCCGAAGCGGTCGTTGAGGGCGGCCCTGATGCGCCAGAGCACGTCTTCGTGGCACTCGGGGAGGACGGTCACATGCGCCGAGAGCGCCACGAAGCCGCTCGTAATCGTCCAGACGTGCAGGTCGTGGACGGCCGCGACACCCTCGACGGCGCCGATCGCGCTCCCGACCTCCGCCAAGTCGATCCCCCTCGGAACCGCTTCCATCAGCACGTCGAGTGAATCGCGAACCAGGCCCCAGGCCGAAACGATCACGAGGCCTCCGATGAGCACGGAGGCCACGGGATCGGCCCACAACCAACCCAGGGTGCTGATCAGCACCCCCGCCACGATCGCCTGCACGCTCCCGAGCGTGTCGGTGAGCACGTGCAGCCATGCGCCGCGCACGTTCAGGCCCCCGTGCCGGTCGACGTGGAGGACGGCCAGGGATATCAGGTTGACAACGAGGCCGCCGCCCGCGATCGCGAGGAGAAGACCCCCCTTCACCGCGGGCGGCTGCGCCCAGCGGCGACAAGCCTCCACGACGATCAGGACGGCGAGAACGATCAGCGTCGCCCCGTTCGCGAGCGCCGCGAGGATCTCGATGCGGCGGTTCCCGTAGGTCCGTCGCGCGGCGGCGGGCCGTCTTGCGACCCAGAGCGCGAAAAGCGAGAGGGCGAGCGCCGCAACGTCGGTGAGCCTGTGTCCTGCATCGGCCAGGAGCGCCAGGGAGTTCGCCGCGACTCCACCGACGACCTCGGCGACCATGGTGCCCGTTGCCAGGCCCAGCACGACCCAAAGACGCCCGAACTGGCCGCCGAAGGACCTCTGGTGCGTGTGCCCGCTCCCCACTCGAGGGTTCCTTCCCTTCTCGCCAGGCGGCCTCATTTCCGCAGGCGCGGCGTCCGGCGTGCCGATCATGATGCGCCGTGCCGTCAGTCAAAGCGAGAGCCGGGAGTGCCCTGCCGCCTCACCAGAACCTCTCGGCGTGGATCTCGCCCGGCTTCGAACGAGAGTGCTCCCGGAACCCGTCCGTCACGAGGATGCCGGTCATCGCGTCCACCATTTCCGGGTTCCCGCACAGGAAGACGTGCGTGTCGGAGGCCACGGGATGGAACCCCCACGCCCTGTCGAGGCAGCGCTTCGTCCAGAGATCCTGCACATAGCCGGTCTCTCCTCCCCACGGCACCGGCTCCTCGCCCGGGCGCGACACGGTAGTCAGGTACGACAAGCTGGGGCACAGCCTCTGCATTGTGATCAGCTCCGCCCGGTAGCCGAGATCCCACGAATGCCGCGCCCCGTGCAAGACTCCGATACGCCGCGGGTGGTCGCTCCTGAGATCGCTGCGGAGCTGGCTCATGTACGGCGCGAGTCCCGTCCCCGTGGCGATCATGACGAGGTTCGCATGCGGCGGCGCTTGATCGAAGGTGAACACTCCCGTGAGCTTCGGGCCCAGCCACAGCCGGTCCCCGACCTTAAGCGCGTACAGGCGTGGCGTGAGCGAGCCCGAGCGCACCAGCGTGAGGTAGAACTCCAGGTACTGCCGCTCCGCCGAGGACGACGCGATCGAGTAGGACCGGCGGATGAGCGTTCCCGGCTTCGGCGACGGCTCGTCCGAGGCATCGGCGAAAGGGTGCCGGGGCACCTCGGGCGGCAGGCCAAGAACCGCAAACTGGCCGGGCTTGAACGCGGGCAGTTCCCAGCCTACCGGCGCCACCCGCAGGATCAGGAGACCGGGCGCCACCTCGATCTTCGCGGCCACGACCGCGTTCAGTTCGTTCGTCATCATGAGCCTCGTCGCTCCAAGCCGCACCTCCCCGGGGTCCAACGTCGCTCCGGGTCGATTTGCTTCCAACGCTGCCGAGCCGCAGGCAACCGTAGCGGACCATGCAGGCACGGCGCAAGCCCTTCGGCCGAGCCCGTCCCGCTACAATCGCACCGCCTCCAGACAATGGTCACGGGCGCGTTCCGGAGGCGATGGAGGCGTCATGGACGACAGGCGTTCGCTTCTCGGCAGGTGCGAGCTCTTCGCAGGTCTCGACGAGACAGTCGTCGATCTGTTCGCCGGTGCGGCCATCCAGCGCCGGTTTCCGGTCGGCGGCACCCTCTTCACGCAAGGATCTCGGCGCGAAGCGTGCTTCGTCGTCGCCGAGGGCCAGGTCGAGATCGTCCGGACCGACGGCGGGGAGACGGAACGGCTGAGCGTGCTCGGCCCTGCCGACGCTCTCGCCGAAGGCGCCCTCCTGGACGCATCCCTCCACACCACCACCGCACGAGCACTGACTCCGGTTTCGGCGCTGGAGCTGCAGCGGACGGTGGTGCACGCGGCCCTTGCCACCCACGGCGCCGCCGCCGTCTCGGTTCTCGGTCGAATCGCCTCGGTCATCAACCGGAGGCTGCAGTTCGGCAGTTCGAGCTCGGTGGGGCGGGACAAGGGCTACGGGTCGGGCAGGACGCGGACGGAGCACGACCTGCTCGGCTCGCGGGAAGTCCCGGAAGACGCTCTGTACGGGATCCAGACTCTTCGGGCCGTCGAGAACTTCGCGATCTCGGGCGTGCGCCTGTCGCACTTCCCCACCCTCGTTCGCGCCCTCGCGATGGTGAAGCAGGCCGCCGCCAGAACAAACCTCGAGCTTGGAATCCTCGAGCCCGAGATAGCCTCGGCCATCGACCGGGCTTGCCAGGAAATCGTCGACGGGCGGCACCACGGCCATTTCGTCGTGGACGCCGTGCAGGGCGGGGCGGGCACCTCGACCAACATGAACGCGAACGAGGTGATCGCCAACCGCGCCCTGGAGATCCTGGGCTCGCACAGGAGCGACTACCCGCGATGCCACCCCAACAATCATGTGAACCTCTCCCAGTCCACCAACGACGTGTACCCGACCGCGATCCGGATCGCCGCCGTCCTGTCGGTCGGGAAGCTCTTGGCCGCGCTCGAGAAGCTCCGTGCGGCGCTCGCCGCGAAGGGCGAGGAGTTCGCCCCCGTGATCAAGATGGGCCGGACGCAGCTCCAGGACGCGGTGCCGATGACGCTGGGGCAGGAGTTCATGGCGTTCGCCGTGACCACGGGGGAGGACATCGCCAGGCTGCGCGAGACCGTCAGGCTCTTCCTGGAGGTGAACATGGGGGGGACCGCCATCGGGACCGGGATCAACACCGACCCCCGTTACCCGCAGCTCGTCGTCGAACACCTCCGCCGCAACACCGGCCTCGACGTCGTGCTCGCCGAGAACCTGGTCGAGGCGACCCCCGACACCGGCGCGTTCGTGATGTTCTCGGGCGTGCTCAAGCGCGTGGCGGTCAAGCTCTCGAAGCTGTGCAACGACTTGCGGCTGCTCTCCTCCGGACCGCGGTGCGGTCTCGCAGAGATCAATCTGCCGCCGGTGCAGCCGGGCTCATCGATCATGCCCGGAAAGGTCAACCCCGTGATCCCCGAGGTAGTCAACCAGGTGGCGTTCCAGGTTATCGGCAACGATCTCACCATCACCCTCGCCGCGGAAGCTGGGCAGCTCCAGCTCAACGTCATGGAGCCGATCATCGCATTCAACCTCTTCCAGTCGCTTCAAATGCTCACGTCGGCGGTGAACACGCTCACGACACGCTGCATCCAGGGCATCACTGCGAACGTCGAGCGATGCCGTGAGATGGTCGAGAGATCGATCGGCGTCGTCACCGCGCTCGTCCCGGCACTCGGCTACGAGCGTGCCAGCGCAGTCGCGAAGGAGGCCCTGGAGACCGGCCGGAGCGTGCGGGAGCTCGTCCTCATCCACGGCTATCTCGAAGCAGCCGATCTCGACCGGCTCCTCTCCCCCGAAGCGATGACGCGCCCGCGTTCACTGGCAAGAAAGAGCGACCATCCGAACCGGCACCCCTGACGGTCGGGGGCCAGGCCCGTCAAGAACTACGGCTCCGTGATGAGAGTCAGTTCTTCCGGGGAGGGCTGGAAAATCGCCGCGCCGACGCATCCCGCCCCGACGTGCAGTCCGACCGCGGGCCCGATCTCGTTCTCCAGGATCTCGGCGACCCGGAATTCCTGCTGGAGCAGGCTGCGGAGGCGGACGGCCGCCTGCTGGGCGGCGGCATGGCCGATTCCGACCACAACGGGCCTTTCGACGTCGACGCGAGCCTTCAAGAGCTCGACGAGCCTCGGTGAGACGTTGGTTTCGCCACGCACTTTTTCGACCGGCACGACCTCGCCGTCGCGGATCCCGAGGATCGGCTTGATCCCGAGGAAACCGCCCAGGAACCCCTGCGCACCCTTGACCCTCCCGCTGCGGGAGATGTAGTCGGCGTTGTTCACGGCGAACAGGACGTGGACGCGCGGGCGCATCGCCTCGAACCGGACGCGGATCTCCCGAGCGCCCAGGCGCCGGGCGGCCATCCGCGCCGCGAGCACCACCAGGAGCGCGAGCGGTATGCTGACAAGCATGCTGTCCAGGACCTCGACCGCCGGCACGCCCTCGCCGCGGACGCGCCGGAAATCCTCGACGCCATCCTCCGCGGCTTCGCGTGCGTGCTCGAAAGTCTTTGAGAGTCGAGAAGAAACGTGCAGAGAAACGACGTCTTTGCGCGCCACGACCGTCCGGTAGGCGGCCAGAAACTCGCCCTTGGTCGGCGGCTTGGTCGAGATCCCGCGGCCGCCGCTGGCCCCGAGGAGCTTGAAGAACTCCGCCGGTTTGAGATCGACGCCGTCCTTGAAGATCTCCCCGCCGACAATCACCGACAGGGGGACGACGAGCACGTCGTGACGCTCGGCGAGCGCCGGCGGGAGGTCGGCTGCCGAGTCGGTCACGATGCGGACCTTCAACTCTGGCGCATCGAAGGCGACGAATCCCATCTCGTTCAGATGCACGATCGCTTCGAGCACGGACCCGTCAGGCTCGTCGACCCGATCCACGACGTCCCACACGGTGTCGCCTTCGTGAGCGGCAGCGAGGAGCCGTTGCTGGGTGGGGCTGAACTGCGTCACGAAGAACGCCGGGCCGATGACAAGGCGCAATCGGCTCGCGAGGTCCGGAAGCCGAGTCGCGGCCTCGTCGAACTTCAATCCGTCTTCCATGGCGAGCGCCATCAGGCTCAGCACGTCCTGCCGGATCTCGCGTTGCACGCCGGCAGGGCCGAGAAGGACCCGGAAACCCCCTGCAGCCGTCCGCGCGAGGCGGGCGAACGCCTTCAACCCTCCGGACGATTCGGCCCTCGAAGCGACGACCTCGCCTTCTTCGAGCGTGACCTCGCCGTCGCCCAGCAGGATTCGTCCGGTGACCGCGGCGCGCTGTAGCCTCGGGATCAGTTCGAGCACCGGGAGCGTTTGAAGATCCCCCAACAGAGCCTCGAGCCCGCGATCCGGAGCGATGCCGACCTCGCGGCCGAGGAGCGCCATTAGCACCTTGCGCACGATGAGTTCAGGCGAGAGCCCGGTCATCGCGACGGCGACCGTTCCCGGCGCACCAGGCATGCCGGTGGGGGTCAGCACGATGCGCACCGGGTCCTCGCCACGGTCCACGTTCGTGGAGGCCTCGTCGCAAAGCCCGAGCCCGGCCTCGGCCACGATCACCCCGAACTCGATCCCGGCAGCGAAGCGCCGACCCTCTACGGCGTTGGCCGCGGCCACCACCTCGTAGCCGAGCGACGCAAGTCCCAGCACCACGTCCTTGCGCCGGGCGTCATCTCGATCCACCACAAGGACCGTGGGTCTAGCCATCCCGAACCCCCCGGGAATGCACCGCCGACGGTGCCCGCGCTCCGGATTGCCTCCCTCCGGCGCGTGGCGGCCTGTAGTATAGCCGCATGGCCAAGCGCATTCTGACGCTTTTCGCGCACCCCGACGATGCCGAGACGATGGCCGGCGGGACGCTGCTCAAATGGGCCAAGGAGGGGCACGAGATCACGCTGTGCCTCATCACCGACGGGGACAAGGGGACGGCCGATCCGAACGATACGCCGGCAGCGGTCGTCGCCCGCAGACGCGCGGAGCAGTCCCGTGCGGCCGCCCGCCTCGGCGCAAAGGTCGTCACGCTCGGCTACGAGGACGGCATGCTGCAGCCCACCCTGGGCCTGCGCCGCGACCTCGTGCGGGTGATGCGGACAGTTCGGCCGGACATCGTCGTCGCCGGCGATCCGACCGTCTGGTTTCGGCACGGGACGTACATCAACCATCCCGACCACCGGGCGGCCGCCCAGAGCGCGATCGAAGCCCTCTACCCGGCCGTGAAGAAGCACGGCATCTTCCCCGAGCTGCGCGCCGAGGGACTCGAGCCCCACGTCGTCGAAGAGGTCTGGCTGGGTCCGACGGAGGGTGCCGACACGTGGGTCGAGATCTCGGATGTGTTCGAGGAGAAGATCGCCTTGATCTGCGAGCACGCCTCGCAGTTCCCGCCCGCCCCGACCCGCGCCGCGTTCACGCGTATGGCCCGCGAAGTCGGCCAGGAGCGTGGACTTGCGCTCGCGGAGTCTTTTCGGACGCTTCGACTCTCTTCGAGCACGATCCGGTCGATCGGAGGCGACGAGGCCGGTCGGCGCTAGCTCGCCGGGAGGATCGTTGCGGGTTCCGCCTCCACCGGATCTCGGGCCCGGGATACCCCGATCACGACCGCAAGGACGCCAGGGAGGGGCGCCGCAAGCACCCGATCGAGTGAGGTCGCGAGCCACCAGTGCAGGTTGTGCCCACCGGCGGTGTACATCGCGATCGTCGCCACGAACCACACGGCGAGTGCTATGAGGACGCAGCGGGCCTCTCGCGCCATCAGACCGGCCAGCGCCAGGATCCACACGGCGGCCAGCAAAGCGAACGCGGGGGCGTGAAGGGTATCGGCGAGCGACGTCGCGAGAGCGGTGAACCGGTGTGCAAGGGCCGCAGGCGCCAGGTTCAGTGGCTCGCCGAAGATCCCGTGGAGGCCGGTCGCGGCGCGCCAGACAAACCCCGGGATCAGGCCTGCTGCCGTGATCAGCCCTCGTCCTCGAGCGGTGACGATTGCTCCCGCGACGACACCGACCGCAAGAGCGACTCCCTCGTTCTTGGTCAACGCCAGGGCGGCGACGCTGGCGGTGAGGGGCAGGACGCTGCCGGGTTCGTTCCGTGCCAGGTCGCGGAGCGACGCCAGTGCCACCACCGCCGCAAACGCCAGCATCGGCTCCGCGTTCCCAGAGTAATGGGGTGCGAAGATGACCGGGGACCACGCGCCCACAGCCGCGGCAAGCGTGCGCAACGGCGGCGCGGCGTCCCGCGCAGCCCACCAGCATGCAGCCGCGAGTGCGAGCGCGAGCAGCCCCTGCCAGAGCGCCGCAGCGATCCTCACGTCGCCACCGGAGAGGACGGGGGCGGCGAGGAGGTCGGGCCACAGGGGCGGGTAGTCCGGGTGCGCGAAGCCGTGTCCCGGCCAGGCCAGCCACGCCCAGTCGTACCCTCCAGCCGCCGCGAAGACCCGGGCCTTGAGCCCCCAGATGTAGCGAAAGTCCCAGGCGAAGGCCGGGTTGGCCGCGAGGCGCAGGCTCTGCGGCAGCGCCAGCGCCAGCGCCGCGACGGCCCACAGCCTGGGTCGGCGCAATGGGGCCCGGCCAACACCCGGCGCCAGGAGCACCCCGCCTGCGATCCCCATCGCGATGACGAGTCCGGCGCTCCACGCCGCGCCCACGAAAGCGGCGCTCCCCAGCCAGAGCGCGCACCCGAGCGTTCCCCAAAGCGGGACTCCCACCGACCACGACAGCGTCGGGCACGCGCCGCGGAGCCGCGCATGGACCCCGCCGCCCAGCAGGAGCGCCGCGAGGATGGCGGCCAGGCCGCTCAACGTCCGGCCCTCTCGAACAACACCAGGCCGCCGGCGTGCCAGACTTCCGCGAACCCGGCGGGCAGGCGGGTGCCCGGAGTGGCGACGACGAATGCGACACGACGGTCTTCCGCGTCGATTGTCCAGTGGAGGTCGGGCCGCTGCCACGCGGCCTCGAAGAGCGCGAACAGAGCGGCCTCCGTCGACATCGACGCCGGTTTCGCGAGAGCGATCGCGGCGCCTCTCGGGACGGGTGCGGTCGCCAGCGGTGCGAGGAATCCGGCGAGCTTTGGCGTCCGGCCGGCCTCGGGGAACGGACGGAGAGCCTGCCACAGGCCGAGCCCCAGCGAGAGCGCGGCGGCCGCGGCGCCGGCCCAACCCTTCACGGCGCCCGAGTTCATCCCGACTTTCCCTCGCCCCGGCGCAGGAGGGTTTCGGCCAGTCCGGACCAGCGCGCGCCGCGGTCGGCGTTCATGCCGGCCCCACAAGCCGGGTTACCACGACGCCGACGGAGGTCAGAGCGGCGCGGACCCGTTGAGCGATCGCAATTGCCTGAGGGTTGTCGCCATGGATACAGATCGTGTCCGCCCTCACCGACACCGTCTCGCCGCCGTACGCGGTCACGCATCCTTTGAGCGCGATGCTCACGGCCTGGGCCGCCGCTGTCTCGGGGTCCGTGATCAGCGCGCCCGGGAGCCTCCGGGACCGCAGAGCGCCGTCGGCCTCGTAGGCGCGATCGGCGAAGCATTCCGCCACGGCCAGAAGACCCTCGGACTCGAAAACCTCCAACGCCCGGGACCCGGCAAGACCAACCAGAACGACCTCCGGGCTCCAGCGCCGCGCGCCCCGTGCGACGGCTGCGGCCACCGCCCTGTCCTGCGCGGCGTCGTTGTAGAGCGCACCGTGAGGCTTCACGTGAACCACGCTGCACCCGACTTTCCTGGCGACGCCTGCGAGCCGCTCCACCTGCTCGAACACAGTGGTCTCGATCTCGTCCGGGGTCATCCTCATCGAGGTCCGCCCGAAACCCACGCGGTCAGGGTAACCGGGGTGAGCGCCCACCGACACCGCGAGCCGGCAGGCGACGGCAAGTACCCCCGCCATGGTCTCCTCGTCTCCCGCGTGGCCTCCGCAGGCCACGTTTGCGGAAGTCACCAGATGGAGAAGTCCCTCCTCGCGGCCATCGGCCAGAGCCTCACGAAATTCGCCGACATCCACGTTCAGATCGACTGAGCGGGATCGTTCTGGTGGTTTGGTCATCGCAGGGCCTCGCCCCTCGTCTCGGGCAGCAGCAGAATCAAGAACCCTGCGGCCACGAAGAAGGCAGACGTGAGCGCGAGAGCGCTTCCGATGCCGTGGCGGTCCGCGAGGGCCCCGATCACGAAAGGAGCCAGCGCGCTCACCGCGCGCCCGAAGTTGTAGCAGAAGCCCTGAGCCGTGGCGCGGATCCCCGACGGGAACAGCTCGGCGAGCACGGCCCCGAACACGCTGAAGTAACCGTGGCCGAAGAACCCCACGAGCGGACCGAGGGCCATCAGGAGCGCGGGATTGAGCGCAGCCCTCCCGTACACAGGCACGATCACGGCGGCGCCCACGACGAAGACGGCGAACACCGGCCTGCGACCGAAGCGGTCCGCGAGCACGCCGAACAACACGTACCCCAGGAAGGCACCTATCTGCATCGGGATGATCCACCCGCTCGAGCGGACCACGCCCATCCCGGCGCCGCCGACCGAGACCGGGCTCGCCAGGTACGCTGGGATCCAGGTGAACAAGCCCCAGTACGCGAACAGCACACACGTCGTGAGCGACGTCGCGGCGCAGACGGTCCGCAGGAGTGGCGGGCGAAGCAGCGAGAGGATGGGCAGCCTCTCGCCCCGTTCCGTTCGCCGCCAGATCTCGGGTTCGGGGACGCGCCGCATCACCCACCACGCGAACAGCGCCGGCACGACACCGATGGCGAACAGCGGCCGCCAGGAGAACCTCGGCAAGATCGCCGACGCGAGGAGAGCCGCGAGGATGTACCCGATCGCCCAGCCGGACTGCATCAGGCCCACGGCCTTGCCCCGGTGCTTGGCGGGCCAGGTCTCCGCCACCAGCACCGAGCCCGCGGCCCACTCGCCTCCAAGCCCGATCCCGACGAGCGACCTCCAGAGCACCAGCTCAGGGAGCGACCGAGCCGTGGCGGTCAACCCGGTGAACACGGAGTAGACCAGGATCGACCAGCCGAGCGAGCGAGCGCGCCCGAGCCTGTCCGCCAGGACGCCGAAGACGATCCCGCCAATCGCCGACGTCAGCAGAGTCACCGACGCGAGCGCTCCGGCTGCCGCCGCCGAGAGCGAGAACTCGGTCCGGATGGCGGTCAGCGCGAAGGCGTAGAGCATCACGTCCATGGCGTCGAGCAGCCAGCCGAACGCGGCGGCGAACAGAGTGTTCCACTGCAGCGGCGTGACCGTCCGGTACCAGGGCGCCGGCTTGACGGTTTCACTCATGTCCCGCTCCCATAAACCCGCAGAGATGCATCGAGCTCGCGCAGGGCGGCGTCGGCCTGGGCGAGCGTCACCTCGACGAAACGGATCTCGTCGCGCGGCCGGAGCTGGCCGACCCGATGAAGGTCCGCCCAGATCACGCACGCGATCTGCGGGTACCCACCCGTTGTCTGGTGCTCCACGAACGAAACGATCGGCTGCCCGTTGCCCGGTACCTGGAGCGCCCCCAGGGACACGCCCTCCGTGAGCATCGTTCCCTGGCTCTCGGCCGTGAGCGGCGTCCCCTTCAGGCGCAGCCCCATCCGGCTCGAGTCCTCACCCACGACCCAGGTCGAGGTGAACAATGCCTTCCGGGCCTCAGGAGTGAAACAGTCCCACTGCGCGCTCCGCACGACGCGAAGCTCGCTGCGTCGCAGGAACCGCGAGGCAGTCGGCGCCGGGAAGGCGCGCCGCAGCTCCCCGGTCGGCGCCGCCTCACGCAGCGGCAGCACATCACCGGATCGGAGTGCGCGCCCGCCCAAGCCGCCCAGCCCCGTGGTCAGGTGCGTTGAGGCGCTGCCGAGCACCGGTGCGACCGCGATTCCCCCTCCGACGCACAGCACGCAGCGCGCTCCATCGCGGGTGGCGCCGAACGTCAGGGTCTGTCCGGACCGGATCTCGACGGCGGTCCAGAGCGGCACCGGGCGTCCGTCGAGGGCGGGAGAGAAGTCTGAGCCCGCGATGGCGATCACGGTCGAGTGGCCGAACGTGAACGCGCCGCCGAGGAGCGTCATCTCGATGGCAGCCGCGCCGTCGGGATTGCCGACCAGCAGGTTCCCGACCCGCAGCGAGAACGAGTCGGCCACACCGCACGCTGAAACTCCCAGATGCGCATGGCCGGGCCGGCCGAGGTCCTGCACCGTGCTCTGAAACCCCGGTTTGACGACATTGATCGCAGCCGAGCCTGCGGGCGCGTATTGGGCCGCTCCCGCTCCATCCGCCCGACCTGCGAAGTCCGAGGCCGTCGTCTCGACGAACCGCAGTCTGTCGCCGATCGAGAGCAGCGCAGGCGGCGTTCCCTGCGCGTCGAAGAGCGCGAGCGGCGTGCGGCCGATGATCTGCCAGCCGCCCGGCGAGGCCAGCGGGTAGATTCCGGTCTGGCTTCCGGCGATCGCAACGCTTCCCGCCTCCACCCGCGTTCGCGGTGTCGCCCGCCTCGGAGCGGTGATCGCCGGCGGCATCCCCCCGAGGTACGGGAAGCCGGGCGAGAACCCGAGAAAGTAGACGAGGTAATCACCCGAGGCATGCGCCCGGACGACCTCGGCAGGGCTGAGACCGCAGGCCTTCGCGACATCGGGAAGGTCCGGGCCGTGTTCGCCGCCGTACGCGACGGGGATCTCCATGCCCCGAGGATCCGGGAGAACATTCCCGTCCGCCGCCGCGACGCGATCGGCAACCTGCCGGGAGAGCTCGTCGCGGTTCGCGACGGTCGGGTCGTACGAGACCAGCAGCGAGGCATACGCGGGGTGAAGATCGGTCACACCGGGGAATGGCTCCGCCTGGAGAACGGCGAGGGCCTGCCGGACTTGGCGGTGAGCGACGGGCGAGATTTCCTCGTCGAAGGTGACCAGCAGAGTGTGGTCGCTGGCATGCCGGAGGTCCGGCCGGATCGGTGCGGCTTCGGTCATGAGGGCTCGTCCGACGTCCGCAGGGTATGCACCACCTGCGCCGCCGTCAATGGCGCACGCCGCCCAATGATCGAGCCTGACCGGCCCGGGGGCCCTCGTGAGGAACGGAGGGCCGCCCTTTCCGTCTTGGCCTTTTCGGTGTCCGGTGCCCGAAGCCCTGTCTCTTCCTACTTCTCCCCCATGAACGGGTATGCGAAGTGCTTCGGCGGCACGAACGTCTCCTTGATCGCCCGGGGGCTCGTCCAGCGGATGAGGTTCCACAGCGATCCGGCCTTGTCGTTCGTGCCCGACGCGCGCGCCCCGCCGAACGGCTGCTGCCCGACCACCGCGCCGGTGGGCTTGTCGTTGATGTAGAAGTTCCCCGCGGCGTCCCGGAGCCGCTCCTGCATCGCGCGGATCACGTGCCGTTCGGTCGCGAAGACGGCCCCCGTGAGGCCATACGGCGAGCCGGTGTCGCACAGGTCGAGCGCCCGATCGAGCTCGGCATCGGGGTACACGAAGACCGTCAGCACCGGTCCGAAGATCTCTTCCTGCATGAGCTTGAACTTCGGGTTCGTGGTCATGACCACGGTCGGCTGGATGAAGTAGCCGATCGCGTCGTCGCACCCCCCGCCGGTGATGATCTCCGCCTCGCTCGACTTCTTGGCGAACTCGATGTACCCCTTGATCGTCCCAAAAGCGGCCTTGTCGATCACGGCGCTCATGAAGTTGGTGAAGTCCTCGGGGTCGCCCATCGTGATCTCGGCGACCTGGGCGACGATCAGCTCCTTGACCTTCGGCCAGATCGATTGGGGGACGTAGGCCCGCGAGGCCGCGGAGCACTTCTGGCCCTGGTACTCGAAGGCGCCGCGCACGAGCGCCGTGGCGAGCGCGGCCACGTCGGCGGACGCATGGGCGAACACGAAATCCTTGCCGCCGGTCTCGCCGACGATCCTGGGGTAGGACCGGTAGCTCGCGATGTTGGCGCCGACCGTCCGCCACATCTGCTGGAACACGGCGGTCGAGCCGGTGAAGTGGATTCCCGCCAGCTCGGGCGACGTGAGCACCGGATCGCCCACCTCGGCGCCGGAGCCGGCGACAAGGTTGATGACGCCGGGCGGCAGCCCGGCCGCCGTCAGCACCTTCATGATGTGGTACGCGGAGTAGACGGCACTCGAGGCCGGCTTCCACAGCACGGTGTTCCCCATCAGCGCCGGGGAGGTCGGCAGGTTGCCGGCGATCGAGGTGAAGTTGAACGGTGTCACGGCGAACACGAACCCCTCGAGCGGCCGGTACTCGACGCGGTTCCAGACACCGGGCGAGGAGAGCGGCTGGTCCTCGTAGATCCTCTGCGCGTAGAATGGGTTGAAGCGCCAGAAGTCGATCAGCTCGCAGGCCGAGTCGATCTCCGCCTGGAACACCGTCTTGGACTGGCCGAGCATCGTCGCCGCGTTGACCTCGTCGCGGAAAGGACCGGCCAGGACGTCCGCCGCCCGCAGGAGAACCGAGGCGCGGTCCACGAACGGCAGGCGCGACCAGGTCGCGTGGGCCGCGCGCGCGGCGGCGATCGCCCGCTCCACCTCGGCCTTGCCGGCCTTGTGGTACTTGGCGAGCACGTGCCCGTGCCGGTGCGGGATGACGCACGTGCCGAGCTTGCCGGTACGCACCTCTTCGCCGCCGATGATCAGCGGGATCTCGATCTCCCGGCTTCGCATCTCGGCGAGCTTTGCCTTGATCGACTTCTTCTCCTGCGAGCCCGGGCCGTACGCCCGGACCGGCTCGTTCGAAGGTTGGGGAACGCGGAAAACGCCGTTCATCGCTGCCTCCCGCTCGGGGTTTACCGACCCTTGTGAAGTGCCGGCGCAAGGCCGGCAGCACCGAGCATACGAGCCGGCCGCCAGGAGGTCAACCCACTTCGATCGTCGATGCAACAACGTCCGACGAGGGATCAGGAAACAACTTCAAGTCGTGAGGAGTGCGATGTGATCCAACCCGTCTCGTCTTGGGGGCAAACGCCGGTCGGCACCGCGAGCACGAGGAGCGTGATCCGCGACTCCCCGGACAAAGTCGGAACCGCATGTTCGAAGACGTCCAGCCGATCGAACGAGAATGGCTCCCAGGCAGCGAGAAACGGCAGCAACGCGGGACGCAGCCCCCGGTCGGTCGCCCAAAGGCGATCTCCCCACGGGAGGATCACAGCGACATACACGTCCACCAGCTCGCGCGAACCGTAGTCATTGGCTGCCACTGAAAGGGCAGCCCTGCACGACTCTCCCGGCCGGTACACCTCCCGGTTAGGAACGATTCGAACCTCCAACGACGGGCGACGGCGCAAGCGAGCGAGGTGTGCCGGCCCCCGGACACGGCCGGTGATCCACCGGGACGCTTCTTGCACCCGTGTGCGTACGCTCGCCGGTTTCCAACCGCGCATGATACACGTCGTGCAGTCGGGCAGCGGCGTCGGACTCGCGAGGAGGCGCCTCAGCGCGGTGTATTGCGGGCCTCGCCAGATCTCTTCCAGGGGCTGCTCGCTGACATTCCCCATCGGCAGCGTCAGCATGCAGCAAGGAACCACCTCCCCGCTCGCCTGAACCATGGTCAGGTCCCACGGATCGCGGCAGTTTTTGACCATCCGGCCACGGCGCGGCCGTGTCGGCTCCCGATCCGGAACCGAAGGTGGAATCACCGAGACGGCCGGCGGAAAAGGCACTTGTTTGGCCAGGTCCGCAGCGGCTGTAACCGCCGGTGTGTCGTTCCGTGCCGGCGCAAGGCACATCACCAGCTGGTCGAACACCGGCATCACGCGGAACCCGATGCGAAGCTCCTTCGCCAGGTTGGCTGCCTCCCGAAAAAACGGTCGAGCGAATTCCAGATCGCGGCCGAGCTTCTGGCCCTCCATTCCCGAGTATTCGACGAGATCCGAGACGTCCAGCTCGTCCCCGCCGAGTTGGGCCACGAGCCTGACCGTGTCCGGAAGCTGGTGGACATTCATCCGCATCGCCACGAATTCGAACTTCAACTTCGGGAGCGTAAGCTCACGTCGCCTCCTCTCCTCCGCGAGGAAGCGCGCATTTGTGCAGAACGTTTCGAAGGATGCCTCCCGCCGGATGCGCTCGTAGAGGTCCCCTTCCGCCGCGTCAATCGAGAGGCAGATGTACGAGAAGCTCTGTGGGCCAGCGACGTCAAGCAGGCGCTGCGTCAGCTCCGGTTGGAGAAGCGTGGCGTTTGTCTGGAATCCCACCCGGCAGCCGGCGCCGACGACGGCCTCGAACATCGCCAAGAACCGTTTGCAGAGGAGCGTCTCTCCGTGGCCGTTGAGATGCACGAGGGGATGGTGGGTGTGGAGAAACGGGAGAATGTGGGAGAAGGCCTCCCAGGACAGCGTGCTCCCGCAGTAGCCTGGCTGGCTGACGGCGCAGTGCACACAACTCAGGTTGCAGGCCTGCGTCGTCTCGATGAAGACCTCGCGCGGCCCGCTGGAATTCCGTGAATCGAACATTGACCTACCCCCACACGGTCCGTCGACCGCGGGCCTCCGCTCACCGAAGCCCTTTACCAGCATACGTGACCTGCGGCCCACGTGTCATGGACGCGCCGCCGTGGTCAGCGAGTTTCCTCGGCCCGCAATCCGCCACATCCGCGGGAGTTGGGCGCAGTCGGATCATCGCGCCCGACAAAGACTTCCTCTCCTCCGTTGGTTTCCCGTATGATTCAAGTGTGAGCGAAATTGGTATGTTGGCAGATCTGACCTCTACGACAGTCTTGGTGCTCAACTTCAACGGTCGGCAGCACCTCGACGACTGCCTCTCGTCGCTCGGCAGCATGGACGTATTCGTGCCCGGACGACCGGGGATCGTTCGGGAGGGAACCTCTCCCGTCAACGTCTGGCTCGTCGACAACGGTTCGGTGGACGGATCGATCGAACACGTGGCGCGTCACCACCCCTGGGTACGCGTCGTGGCCAACGAGTCGAACCTCGGTTTCTCGCGCGCCTACAATCGCGCGGCAGGACTCTGTGAGACACGCTGGATCGCATTCCTGAACAACGACACTCGGGTCACGACCCACTGGATCTCGGCACTCCATGCGGCGGCCCAACGGCATCCCGATGCGGCCGCGGTTGTGAGCCGCATCATGAGCTGGGACGAAGAACGCATCGACTTCGTGGGCGCGGACACGTATTTCACTGGGCACGCCCTGCAGCACGAAGTCGGCGCGCCTGCCGGGAGGAGGCGCTTTGCCGAGCGGCCCGTCCTCTTCGGCTGCGCGGGCGCCCTCATGTTTCGGCGCGATCTCTTCCTCGAACTCGGGGGGTTCGATCCGGCCTACTTCTCTTTCTTCGAGGATGTCGACCTTGGCTGGCGAGCCGCGCTGATGGGCCATGAGACGTGGTTCGCTCCGGACGCTGTTGTTCGCCATCGGCTTCACGCCACGTGGGGAGGTGGGGTCTCGAGCCGAAGTCGGTATCTCGTGGAGAGGAACGCTCTGTTCACGATCTTCAAGAACTACTCCGACGCCCGCATGGGAGTGATCGTGCTGACGTCCGCGGCCCTCACGTTCATGAGGGCATTGCATGCCAGCCCCACGCTGAACCTCTTGGCGAGTCCGCGAGTCTCGGGCGACACGCTCGCGCACCTGCTCGCCGTCGCCGGTCTGCTGAGTTTCGGTGGCGAGTTGAGGGACCGACGCCACAACGTGCAGGCCGGCCGTTGCCGGGATGACGGCGAAATCCTCGATCTCTTTGGCGAGGTCGACTCCCCTCCTTTCTCCGTTGGCGAGAGATTCCGGCCGGCGTACAACCGGACCTGCCGGCCGGCTCACCACGGGAAGCCCGGGTGGATTGGTTCCTGGGCGCCCGAGGTGAACCGACTCGCCGAGGAGGCAGCGTTTCTACTCGCCCACGTCTGCGCCAACGCGGTAGCGCAAAGGTACCCGGTGAGGCGCTTTCTCGCCGAAGCCCCGCCGCTCGACGCCGAGAGGCCTCTTTCGACCGGTGGCGCTCGAATGCTGAACGAAGCCCGCGACGCACTCGTGCGCTTCCTTGACGGCGAACCGACCGTTCCGTCCATCGACGAGCTTCGCACGACGCTCGAGGGGATCAGACGAATCGAGCCTCATGAGGGCCTGGGAGTGCCGCCCTCCCTCTTGCCGGGCTGGCCGGCCAAGATCGAAGACGCGGCGCCGCTGGTCCAACGCCAGCCCCTCGACCCTGCGCCCCTCCTCTCGGTCGTCATACGGACCAGGGATCGGCTGGATCGGTTGCGTCGCGCCCTCGCCAGCGTTGCGGCCCAACGCTACCCCCGCCTGGAGGTCGTCGTCATCAACGACGGCGGCAAAGACCCGACGGGGCTCCTGACCGAGTTCGAACACGCTTTCTCCTCGCGCCTCATCACCAACCCGACCTCACTCGGCCGGTCTCGCGCAGCGCAGGTGGGACTCGAGAGCGCCGCCGGGGACTACGTCAACTTCCTCGACGACGACGACGTGCTCCTCCCTGACCACCTCCACACCCTGGCCGAGGCGGTCGCACGAGAAAACGTCCGAGTCGCGTACACCAATGTCGAGTGCCTACTGGTCGGGGCTGAGCAGGACCGCGACGAGAACGTCCTAGCTCGCAGCGTGTTTGCCTCCGAATTCGATCCGGTGCGGCTTCTGTTCGAAAACACCATCCCGATTATGGCCGTGCTCATGGAGCGCAAGCTCGCCCTCGCCGTCGGCGGCTTCGACCCCGCGCTCGAGTACTTCGAGGACTGGGATCTGTGGCTCAGGCTCTCCCGCCAGACCGCGTTTTTTCACGTCCCCATGGTCACGGCGACCTACTTCGTATCGCAGGCGCCTCGGCGCACCTCTTCCGTCGCAGACGACCCACGCTGGCCGTACCTCGCGATGATTTTCGAGAAGCACCGAGACCTCATTCACGGGGAGGGCTGGGCCTCGTACTACCGCGACTACATTGAACCGGCCAGAGCGCGGCTCTCCGAGATCGAGGCCAGGGAAGCAGACTGCGAGGCTCTCCTTGCCAAGGAGGCGGCACAGCGACGCGCGATCGAGCAGTCCCGGTCATGGAGAGCCTTGCAGCTGCTTCGTCGATGGTCGGGGCGGCGCTAGTGCCCGAAGCGAGTGCCACCCCTCGGGTCTCAATCGTGATTGTCACGTTCAACGGGCGTCTGCACCTCGCCCGATGCATTCCGGCCGTTCTCGCCACGACCGGGGAGGATGCCGAGATCATCGTCGTGGACAACGCATCGACCGACGGCACGCTGTCATGGCTCTCGTCCGAATACCCGCGGGTAGGAGTGGTCGGACTCCCGCGGAACCTCGGTTTCGGTGAGGCGAACCGGCGCGGATTCCTGATCGCCAGAGCGGACTTCGTGGTCCTGCTCAACAACGATACGGTGGTCGAACCAGGCTGGCTGGATGCCCTGCTCCGGCCCCTCCAGCAGGACCCCAACGTCGCCGCCAGCTGTGCGCTCCTCCGGCTCCTCGACCATCCCGAACTCCTCAACGCAAACGGTGGAGGCATGACCTGGCTCGGCTACGGGTTCGACCGGGACTTCGGCTTCCCCTTCCCCGAGCCCGGCGATCTACCCGAGTTCGCGGAGACCCTGTTTCCAACCGCCGCCGCCGCTCTCTTCCGAAAGGCCGACTTCTTCGCGAGTGGCGGCTTCGATCCGTCCTTCTTCATGTACCACGACGACGTCGACCTCGGGTGGCGGCTGTGGCTCTTGGGCAAGAGAGTGGTCACGTGCCGCGACGCGGTCGTGCGGCATGCCTGGGGAGGGACCGCCACGGCCGCAAAGGGCCGTCGTTGGCGAGACCTTCTGGGGGCCAGGCACAACATCCGGGCTCTCATCAAGAACCTCGAACCCTGGCACTTGGCGCGAGCGCTCAAGAACATATTCAAGCTCTGGATGCGCGCGGGCGAATTGGCGTTCGCGCTGCGGGTGGTTGTTTGGAACCTCGCCCATCTCCCTTCGACCCTGGCGATGCGCCGGGACATCCAGCGTAGGCGCGTCCGCACCGACGACGACCTCGTCCGAAGGGGCCTCATCGCAGACGCGCCGATCCCTCCGCCGCCACCCCGCATTCCGGTCTTCTCCGACCCGCGCGTTGCCGCGGCCACCTGGGCTCCGAATCGAGTTCTGAGGCCCGGCGGTATCACCCAGGAGGAGAGGCTCGGGGTCGGTTGGTACCACCCGGAGCTTCACGGCGGGGCGGTGGTCGCGTTCACCTGCGGAAGGGCCTCGTTCTGCATGCGGATCGAGCCGCACACATCAGGGCGACTGAAGCTCACGGCAAGACTCCCCCCGGGCGCTGCCCGGGGGTCCGTGGAGGTGCGGGTAAACGGCCACGAACACAAAGCCGATTTGTCATCAGAGAATTGGCGGACCTTCGCGGTCCCGGTGGCGGCCGACTCCAGCGGGCTCATCGAGGTTGAACTCCGTTCGGCGACTTGGATTCCGCACGAATTCTGCCACAACTGGGACTTCCGCAGGCTTGGCTGCGCGGTCAAGACGGTCCGGTTCACCCCGGAGGCTTTGTCGCCGGCGGCCCCACCCCAGACGGTTTCGCTGGTCATCCCGACCTTCAATCGGTGGGAGTGCCTCTCGAAGACGCTCGAGGCACTCGCGGTGCAAACCTTCCGGCCAGACGAGGTAATCGTGGTGGACGACGGTTCGACGGACGGCACCTGGGAACGCCTCGAGGCCTGGCGCGAGCGCAACCTGGACCGTCTGGCCGTCACGGCTCTGATACAGGCGAATCGGGGCCAGGGCCCGGCGCGGAATCTCGGGGTCGACCACGCCCATGGCGACCTTGTCGTGTTCATCGGCGACGACACTTTCCCGGCCTCGGATTTCGTCGAGAAACACCTGCTCCAGCACCGTGCGGCCGACGAGCTGTGTGCAGTCGTCGGGTTCACGGACTGGGACCGGGAAGGAATACGAGTGACCCCGTTCCTCGAGTACGTCAACCGTAACGGCGAACAGTTCGCGTACGGGCGCTTCAGCGACGGGGACGACCTCAGCTTCAATTGCTTCTACACGTCAAACGTATCGGTCCCGCGAGTCTGCCTCATCGGAGAGCCTCCCTTCCACGACGCATTCACGTCCTACGGATGGGAAGACGTCGAATTGGGGTACCGCCTCACGAATCGCGGCTTGAGGATCATCTTCTGCGAAACCGCCAGGACCCGGCATCATCATCCGATGTCGCTGCGGTCGTTCCTTCGCCGCCAGTGGAAGGTTGGCAACTCCATCGCAACGCTCTATCGCCTGCATCCTGAGCTCGAGCACCACCCCGAGCTGCCGCAACCAAACCCGCCGCAGTGGTTCTCTCTCTCGAGAGGCTACATGCCGTTCGTGATCCCGATACTCTCCTTCCTGGACCGGGCCGGGATCCCACTTTCGCGCCGCATCTACGGACGTGCCGTCGTGTGGGCGTATTACTGCGGCGCGGCTCACAAGCAGGTGCCACGGAGCTCTTGGGGCGGCCCGACGTGAGACCAACGCCGCCGGAACCCGGCAAGTTCGCTTGGGCGGCACGGCAGCTGGCGAAGGGGTGGGCTTACCGTGCCAACCCACGCCTGCTAGTGCGGAAGATTGCGAGCGCCTTGCGCAGGGGCCTTCGCCGCCCTGACTATCAAGCCCTGCTGTTCGAAGGCCGCTTCCTCCCGACCGTCGCCTCGCCCCCTGGGGAGCGCCTATTCACCGTCGCCATGCCGGTCTGGCGCGTTGCCGAGGAGCATCTGAGGGCCGCGATAGCCTCCGTCATGGCGCAGAGCTACGGCAACTGGGAGCTCATCGCGCTCGACGACGCCTCGCCCGACCCTCATGTGAGTCGCGTACTCTCCGAGGCAAGCCGCTCGGACTCCCGGATCCGGGTGCTGACGCGCCAAAACAACGCCGGCATCGGGGCGGCAAGCAACGAGATCCTCCGGCACGCCCGCGGACAATACCTCGCGTTCCTCGACCACGACGACCTGCTCCACCCGATGGCGCTCGAGCTTGTCGGTCGATTCCTCTCCCTGCAGCCGGAAACCGACTGGGTCTTTACGGACGAGGACAAGGTCGACGAGGAAGGACGCCACCTCGAGCCGTGCTTGAAGCCGGGATGGTCCCGACATTTGCTCCTCAGCTTCAACTATGTCAGCCACCTGCGCATTGTGCGCAGATCGACGATGGAGAAGGTGGGCGGACACCGGCCGGCCCTCGACGGCGCCCAGGACTACGACCTCGCGCTTCGGATTCTCGCCTCTGGAGGGCGCTTTGCGCACCTGCCCGGGATTCTCTATCACTGGCGCACGGTTCGTGCCTCAATGGCAATGGCCGCAAGAGCCAAGCCGGCTGCTCATGAGCGCGCGCTGCAGGCCCTTTCCGAGCACGCGGCAACGTTTCCAAGAGGCGGCATTCCCTCCGCCCGAGTCCTCATTCCGGCGGCTAGTTTTTTCGAAGTCCGTCGGCCTTGCGACGAAAACGTCGCTGTCGCCGTCGCCGACTTTACCGGCGATGCCAAGGCCTGGGTCGGGCTCCTCGGGCGCCCGTTCGAGATCCTGGACACGCGAGGGGAGGCCTGCCCTGAAGCCCTCGTCGCTCTTGCACGGCGGGCCGCTGGTCATCAGTTTCTGGTGGTCGCGCCACGCGGCGGCCTCGGCGCCCGCCAACTTGACGAGCTACTTGCGCTGTTGCAGGTCCCCTGCACCGCTGTCGCAGCCGGGCGCCGGCTGAAGCGCAATCGCGTGGAGTCGAGCGGGTGGGTCGCAACAGACCGGGGGGCGTTGTGGGACCCATGGAGACACCTCGCGGCACGGGATCCCGGTTACCTGAACCTCGCCATGGTCCCCGGACCCCGTCTCGTGCCCCCGCCGCTGGGTTTCGCGGTCAATCGTGACGCCCTCCTCGAGGCATGGGAAGCGGCACATGATGTCGCTCCGGTGTGGCGCCTCCCTGCGGGTTGGACGCGCCTGGGTCAGGAAGTGGTGACGGCGCCTCGCGTCAACCTGCGACAGGGGTTCGATCGTCTTGCCGCCCCTCCAGAACCGCCCCCGCCCGAGCTCCCGAGCGTCCGGTTCTCGTGGTTGGCTGATCTCGGCCTGGCAGGGGACGCTTCGCGCTAGGATGCGATCGGAGGATTTATGCAACCAGAAGAGAAGCCGGCGCAGATCAAGATCGTGGTGAGCGACCAGCTGGCGCTCGGGACGTACGCCAACTTCGCGTCCATCGTGCACAACTTCGCCGAGTTCATCATGGACTTCGGGCGGATCGTGCCCGGCCGCGAGGAGGTCCAGGTCGTCTCGCGCATCGTGATGACGCCGGTCCACGCCAAGCAACTGCTGCGCGCCCTCACCGAGAACGTGGCAATCTACGAGCGCAACTTCGGCGAGATCAGGGAGGGACCGCAGGCCGGCGCCGCCGCCCGAACGATGTGACGGATCCCGTTCGAAGATTCATACCGGTTTGCCATCGAACATGTCATTCCGAGGAGCGGAGCGACGAGGAATCTGGGTGGGGGAAAGCCTGGATCTACTAGCCCCCTCCCAGATCCCTCGCTGCGCTCGGGATGACACCTTTGCTCTACGACGGACGGCAAACCGGTATCAGACGTTCCCAGGTTCCCTCGTCAGGCCAGGGCGCGCGAGCGGCAGCAGGTCAAATGGAAAAGGGCAAATGTCAAAGGAGAGACGGGCGACGTCTCCCAGGCTCAAATGGGATTCTTGCCTTCCGTTTTACCTCTTACCTCTTCCCTTTGACCTGATCCGACCCTTCGAACTTTCGAACTTTCGAACATTCGAACGTTCGAACGCATTCGCGCTCACGTCGCCGAGACGATCCAGCCGCCGCCCAGTACGCGATCTCCGTCGTAGCACACGGCCGCCTGGCCGGGTGCCGGCGCCATCACGGGCTCTACGAACTCGACTTCAGCCTCGCCGCCGGAACCCAATGTGACGGCCGCCAGCTGGGCGAAGTGCCGTGACCGTATCTGGACCTGGGCCTGTATGGTTCCCGGCCCGGCCGCGACGAGCCAGTTCACGTCTCGAAGGCGGAGCCGGCGCCGCAGAGCGTCGTCGCGCCCGCCCACCACGACGCGGTTCTCCTGCGGCCGCACCTCGATGACGTAGAGCCGCCGAGGGGCTGAAACACCGATGCCTTTGCGCTGGCCGACCGTGAAACGGTGAAAGCCGGCGTGGCGTCCGATCACGTTCCCGCTCCGATCGACCACGTCCCCGGGACCGGGGAGCCTGTCGGCCGCCAGTTTCTGCAGCACCTCAACGTACGACCCTTCGTCCGGGACGAAACAAACCTCCTGGCTGTCCCTGCGATCGGCGTTGGGGAGCCCGACCGAGCGGGCAAAGGCTCGCACCTGGTCCTTGCGCATGCCGCCCAGGGGGAACAGCACGCGGCCCAGCTGTTCGGGCCGGAGGCCGAACAGGAAGTAGGACTGGTCCTTCGAGATGTCCCGTCCACGCATCAGGACCGGGCGATCGGCGCCTCGCTGGATCCGGGCGTAGTGCCCCGTCGCGAGGAGCTCGGCTCCGAGCTGCGTCGCGATCGTGAGCAGCTCGCCGAACTTGAGGCTCGAGTTGCACTGTGCGCACGGGAGAGGCGTCTCGCCGCCAAGGTACGAGTCGATGAACGGCCGCAAGACCGCCTTCTCGAAGGAGAGTTCCATGTCGATGACGTAATGTCGGATCCCGAGCCGCTCGGCCACCTCGCGGGCCATGCCGATGTCCGCCGTGGAGCAACACCGTGAGGTCCCGAGCCCCTTGTGGGAGAGGTCCGCGAGCTGAAGGGTGACGCCTACGACCTCGTGCCCCTCGCGCGTGAGCAGCGCCGCCGCCGCCGCGGAGTCCACTCCTCCGGACATGGCTACCAGGACTCTCATCGCCGGTTCCGGGGTCGGTTCTTACTCTCCAACGCCCTCATGAGTGTCGGTCACGATGAACATGAGGGTCGTCGTTCCGAGCGAGAACTCCTGGTTGCTGAACACGGTCGCGCGCTGGATGCGCACCCCGTCGACGTACGTGCCGTTGGTCGACCCGAGATCGCTGACCACGGCCTCGTCCTGGTGGATCTCGAGCATGGCGTGACGGCGCGAAACCTCGCTGTCCTGGAGCTGTACGTCGCTCTCGGTGCCACGGCCGAGCACGATCCGCGGTTTGCGGACCGTGTGGATCTGGCCGGCGTTCGCCCCCATGATCACCGCCAGCGAGTAGCGCTTCGTCCGCGGCAACGGCGCGAGGTGCGGGAGGCTGGCGATGTCGGGAGGCGCCGCCTGCAGGCTCGGGTCGAGCTCCTTGGTCGTCCGCTCCTTCCCGCTGGGCGGAACCACCGCCGTACGCCTGACGGCGCCCTCTTCGATCTCGGGCTTGCTGATCTCGAAAACGTTCTCGCACTTGATGCACTTCAAACGCTTCGTCGTGCTCTCGCCGAACCTGGACTCCTCGAACTGATACTTGGTCTTGCAGCTCGGGCAGCTCACGATCACCGAACACCCCCCTTGCCCCGGCACCAGATGCGCTCGATCGCAGCCACGAGGCCGAGGACCTCCTCCGCGCTCGTGCCGGGCCCCAAGGACACTCTCAGTGTACGCTCGGAGGCTTCTTCGCCAAAGCCCATCGCCTCGACGACCGAGTTCCGCCGCTCGACCCCCGAGCTGCAGGCGGGTCCGGAAGACACGGCGAGACCCTCTAGGTCCAGCGCCGCAACGGCCGCGCCGCCACGGAGGCCGGGTGGCAGACCGACGCAGGAGGTGTTGGGAAGCCTCGGGGCCGCGGCGCCGTACACCACACCCTCTCGGAAATCCTCCAGGAACGCGCTTTCGAACGCGTCGCGGATGCGCCCAAGTTCCTGCCAGCGAGGCAGCTCCGAGGCAGCGAGCCGGCACGCCACACCCAGGCCCACGATCCCCGCGACGTTTTCAGTTCCGCCCCGCCGGTGCCTCTCCTGGGTGCCCGGGACCAGCGGGGCAAGAACCACCCCCGCCTTGACGACCATGGCCCCTGTTCCTGACGGCGATCCGAGCTTGTGCCCGCTCACCGCCATCGTATCCACGCCCCACCGCCCAGGGGGCAACGGGACCTTCCCCGCCCCTTGGACGGCGTCGCAGTGCACGTCGCCTCCGGCGGCGTGAGCGAGGTTGCATACGGCCTCCAGCTCCTGCAGGACTCCGGTCTCGGAGTTGGCAAGTTGAACGGCGACCGCGGCGCCGGGGAGGCGTACCAACGCATCGGCGAGAGCGGCCAGATTCACGAGCCCGCTGGGGCCGACCGGAATCCGTTCGACAGCGGCCCCGAAGCGCGCCATCTCGTCCGCCATCGCCAACACGGCCGGGTGCTCCGAAGCCGACACGAGTAGAGGCCGGCCGCCGGGTCCTCCAGCGGCAGCACACAAGCCCCAGAGAGCCATCGCGTTCGATTCGGTTCCACCCGAGGTGAAAACGATTTCGTCTGGAGACGCTCCGAGGAACGCCGCAACCTCTGTGCGGGCCTGCTCGACCAGCCGCCTGGCGCGGGCGCCCTCCGCGTGGACGCTGGAGGGGTTTCCGAGGGAGGCTTGGAGAACTTCGACCACGGCGGCCACGACCTCCTGCCGTACGGGAGATGATGCGTTCCAGTCAAGGTAACAGCGCGGCGTCACCCGGCGATTCTACTGCCTCGGGCGTGGTACGATTTGGCTGTGAGCGCAACCGTAAGGAGCAAGGGCGGGCCGGGCACAACTGCGGGCGCTGCAAGCGATTCGAGCGTGCCGCCGATCCTGCGCATCCCGGCGAACGAGGCGGCCGAGCGGGCGGTCCTTGGTGCAGTGCTGGCCGACGCCAACTGCTTCTACCGCGTCGTGGACGCGATCGGGCCCGATGACTTCTACACCGATGCGAACCGCCTCGTTTTCGAGGCCTTTACCCGCCTTGCCGCGGACAACCGCGACATCGATCTCCTGACTACAACCGATCAACTGGAGCGCGGCGGGACGCTGGGCTCCGTGGGCGGGGTGACGTACGTCGCAAGCTTGGCCGAAGGCCTGCCCGACCCGGCCAACGTCGAGCACTACGCCGCCATCCTGCGAGAGCGTTCGGTCAAGCGCCAGCTGCTGCGGATCTCGCAGGAGCTGATGGCGTCAAGCGGGCGCGAGGAGGGCAACGCCATGGACGCCCTCGACGCCGCCGAGACGCAGATCCTCTCGATCGCCGAGCGGGCCATGCGCGGGGGTCTGAGGCAGGTCGGCAAGCTGGTGCACGAGGAGGTTGCCCACATCGAACGCGTCTCGAAGTCGAGCGCCCCCTACACGGGCATCGAGACGGGGTACTACCGCCTCGATGAGCTGACCTCGGGCCTTCAGAAACAGGATGTGATCATCCTCGCAGCTCGTCCTGGCGTCGGCAAGACGGCGCTCGCGCTCAACATCGCCTCGTACTGCGCGGTCCGGCACAGCTTGAAGGTCGCGGTCTTCTCCCTCGAGATGTCTGCTGTGGCGCTGGTGCGACGCCTCCTAGCGGCCGAGGCGCGCATCAACGTCAAGCGTTTGACCCGAGGGCTCCTCAGCAAGACGGCCGACGCCCGCGAGGAGGCGTCAGACTGGCAGAGGCTCGCGGAGGCCGCGGATCGCCTCTCCGAGGCATCTCTCTGGATCGACGACACGGCCGGGATCTCGGTGCTGGAGCTCCGCGGCAAGTGCCGGCGCATGATGATGGAGCATGGCCTCGACCTGGTCGTCGTCGACTACTTGCAGCTCATGTCGTCGGGCGCCAAGGCCGAGAACCGGACCCAGGAAGTCTCCGCAATCTCGCGCGGCCTGAAAGCCGTTGCGAAGCAGCTCAACGTGCCGCTCCTCGTGCTCTCGCAGCTCTCCCGCAACCCCGAACGTCGCGGAGACCAGAAGCCTCAGCTCTCCGATCTCCGCGAGTCGGGTTCGATCGAGCAGGACGCCGACGTCGTCATGTTCATCAACCGGAAGAACCGAGCCCTCCTGGCGGGGGAAGGCGGCGAGGAGGAGGAAGACTGGCGACTCGCGGAAATCATCATCGCCAAACAGCGCAACGGTCCGACGGACATGTTCAAGCTCGTCTTCCTCGACGAGTTCACCCGCTTCGAGAACCCGGAGTTCTCCTCGTATGAGCGCTGAGGCTGCCGCACGCTCGCCGGTGACCGCCCTGTTCGAGCGCATCGGGAGACATAGCCTCAGCGTGTTCGAGGAGGTCGGCAGGTTCTTCTACATCCTCCACACGACGATCTACTGGACGTTCCGTCGCCCGTTCGACACCCGCGAGTGGGCTCGCCAGATGGTGCGGGTCGGCGTCGACTCGATTCCGGTTGTCGGCCTCACCGCGTTGTTCACTGGGATGGTGATGGCCCTCCAGACCTACCGCGGGTTCGCGCGCTTCCACGCGGAAGGTTTCGTGGCGTCGGTGGTGTCGCTCTCGCTGACCCGCGAGCTCGCACCGGTGCTCGCGGCGCTCATGATCGCGGGACGCGTCGGATCGTCGCTTGCGGCCGAGTTGGGCACGATGCGAGTCACCGAGCAGATCGACGCGCTCTACGCGATGGCGACGGAGCCGATCCAGTACCTGGTGGTGCCGCGCGTGGGCGCAACCACGCTCATGCTCCCCCCTCTCGTGGCGATCGCCAACGGACTCGGGATCCTGGGCGGCTACGGCATCGCGGTCGGCCTGATGGGCGCCAACCCCGTCAACTACTGGGAGAAGACGTTCCAGTACCTCGACCTCAACGACGTCTTCTCCGGCCTGATCAAGGCCGCCGTCTTCGGGCTCATCCTCTCGGTGACGGGGTGCACCAAGGGGTTCTTCACGACGGGCGGCGCCGAGGGGGTCGGCCGCGCGACGACCAGCGCAGTCGTCATGGGATCGGTCGTGATTCTGGTCTCGGACTTCTTCCTCACCAAGATCCTGTTCTGACGGGAAGCAAGGGAACAGTGACCGTGCCAATCAAACGCGACGACCGCAGGATTGCGCAGGACGGGCTCGGACCGGCGATCGCCGTAATAGACCTGCGGAAGTCGTTCGCCGGCCGTGAGGTTCTCCGCGGCATAAATCTGGAGGTGAGCCCGGGCGAGTCGCTCGTGATCGTCGGTCAGTCGGGCGCGGGCAAGAGCGTGCTCCTCAAGCACGTCATCGGTCTCATCCCGCCCGACAAGGGTCACATCATCATCGACGGCGAGGACCTCACGAACAGCGACCCCGCGAGATGCCTCGAGATCCGCCGGAAGTTCGGGATGTCGTTTCAGGAAGGGGCGCTGTTCGACTCGATGAACGTTTTCGAGAACATCGCCTTCCCTCTCAGGCGTCACACAAAGATGACCGAGAACGAGATCGCAGCCAGGGTGCGCCGGTGTCTTGCCCTGGTGCACCTCCAGGGCGTCGAGGAAAAGGCGACGAGCGAGCTCTCCGGCGGGATGCGGCGTCGAGTCGGCTTCGCGCGGGCCATAGTTCACGAGCCCGAGATCCTGCTCTTCGACGAGCCGAACACCGGGCTCGACCCGATCACTTCCGCGGCGATCGACAGCGTGATCGTCGAGATGCGCCGGCACCTCGATGTGACGATGGTGACGATCACGCATGACATGAAATCGGCGTACCGCATCGCGGATCGCATCGCGATGCTCCGAAACGGGCAGATCATCGCAGAAGCGAGTCCGGAGGCTTTCCGCTCGCTGGCCGACCCCTACATTCAAAAGTTCCTGGCCGGCGAGCCGCTGGAGGAGGAGGTCGCATGAGTCACACCGCCCGCGTGGGAATCTTCATGGTCGCGGCGCTGATCGTGCTGGGCGTCTTCATCATCAAGATCGAGGAGATCCCCATCGGCACCAGGGGCAGCCGCAGACTCTTCAAGGCGGCGTTCCCTTCCGTCGCGGGTCTCGACGAGAAGAGCCCGGTCCGTATAGCGGGCGTTCGCGTCGGGATCGTCGAGAGTATCAGCCTCGACGGCGCCCGTGCCGTGGCGACCCTCGCGCTGGATCCGGCCGTTGTCCTGCACCAGGGCGCGCGGGCCGAAGTGACGAGCCTCGGAATGCTGGGCGACAAGTACGTCGAGCTCTTTCCGGGGCCCACCGACGCGCCCATTCTCGAGCCCGGGTCGCTGCTTTCCGGCACCAGCCCGATCGGATTCGACCAGGCCCTCAAGAGCTTCAACAGCGCCTTCGCCAACATCGACGCAATCGCCGGCTCGATGCGCGGCACACTGGCCGGCCCCGAAGGCCAGAAGCGGCTCGAAGAGATCATCGAAAACGTGCGCCAGCTAACCGCTTCGGTCCGCGACCTGGTGGCCGCCAACCGTGCCAACGTGGACGCCACCATGGCCAACGTGCGCAACGCTTCCGAGACGTTCAAGACCGAGCTGCCGAGGCTCGCCGACAAGCTCGTGGCCATCGCCGACCACCTCGACGCCCTCGTCCAGGAAAACCGCGGCAACGTCGACGCCTCGGTCGCCAACGTCAAGGACGTCACCGCACAGCTTCGGGTGACCGTCGACAACATCAACAAGATCACCGGGAAGATCGCTTCGGGCGAGGGGTCGGTCGGCAAACTTGTCAACGACTCCGCCACGACCGACAACCTGAACGACGCGCTCAAGTCGATCGCGCCTGCCGCGAACAGCGTGAAGAACGCCTTCGGCCGCACCGAGGGCTGGCACCTCGACGTCAACGTGCGCGCCGAGGCGTTGCCGGGGGTCCAGAACCCGAACACCGGCAACAGCACCGGCAGCAGCAACAACTCCCGCAGCGCGTTCGGAATCGACCTCCACACCACCGAAAATCGTTTCTACCGCCTGGAGTTCGTCAGCTCCCCGGTGGGGCGAACTTCCACGAGCACCCAGACGGTGACGACCACCTATCCGAATGGCCAGAGCCAGACGGCGGTAGAGACGGTCGTCCAGAACAAGAACAACGACACGATCAACGCCCAAGTCGGCTATTACGTTGGCAACGGCTTCACCTTTCGCGCCGGCATGTTCGAGTCGACAGGCGGCGTCGGCGTCGACAAGTTCCTCATCAAGGATAAGCTCCGGATGACGTTCGAGGCGTACGAGTTCAGCCGCGACACCAAGCCTCCGCACCTCCGGTTCGAGACCCGCTACTTCCTGAACCGCAACCTGTTTGCCTACGGCGGCTGGGACGACCCCGTCTGGAAGCAGCGATCGTCGGTCCTGTTCGGCGGCGGTGTCACGTGGCGGGACGAGGACCTCAAGTATCTGCTCGGAACGGCCGCGGCAGCCGGTGGCCACTAGCCGTGGGTCGAGAAAGTCCAGTCTTCGAATGCACCTCGTGCGGGCAGCGCTCGCAAAAGTGGCTGGGCCGTTGCCCCGGTTGCGGCGGCTGGAACACCTTCGAACAGGCCCCGGGTGAGCTGCGGGCCGGGACCCGGGCCGGCTCTACTGCCGCGGAGCCGGTCCCGCTCTCGGCCGCAGAGCTCAAGGACTCTCCTCGCATCGCGACGGGCATCGCGGGTTTCGACCGTGTCCTGGGCGGCGGCCTGGTGCCCGGCAGCGTGGTCCTCGTCGCCGGAGAGCCAGGCGTCGGGAAGTCCACGTTACTTCTGCAGGCCGCGGCACGCCGGACGGATCTCGGCCGGGTGCTCTACGTGAGTGCGGAGGAATCGGCGCGGCAAGTCGCGCTCCGGGCGCACCGGCTTGGCTGTGTCCGGGAAAGTGTCCTCCTCCTGGCCGAGCCGTCCGTCGAGGCGATCGTAGCGACGGCACGCCGACTGGGGCCTGCGCTCGTGATCGTGGACTCCGTGCAGACCACCTATTCCGAACGCGTACCGGCGGTGCCGGGCAGCGTGACTCAGGTCCGCGAGGTCGCCGGTCAGCTCCTCGAACTCGCCAAGAGGGACGGCCCCCCTGTCATTCTCGTCGGCCACGTCACCAAAGAAGGGCTCGTGGCCGGCCCGAAGGCGCTGGAGCACATCGTGGACGCGGTCCTCGAGTTTTCGGGCGGCAGCGCCCACCCGCACCGCATCTTGCGCTCCACCAAGAACCGCTTCGGGCCCGCCCTGGAGCTGGCGCTGTTCGCGATGAGCGACGCGGGGTTGGAGGAGATCCTCAGCCCGTCCAGCGCGCTTCTGGCGGACCGCCGGGCGGGATCGCCCGGGTCTGCCGTCGCTGTGGTCATGGAAGGAACCACCCCTCTGCTGGTCGAGGTCCAGGCGCTGGTCTCCAGGTCACCGCTCTCGAACCCGAGGCGGGTCGCACAGGGAGTCGACCCGGGGCGACTCTCTCTCCTTCTGGCCGTTATGGAGAAGAGGGCCGGCGCCCGCTTCGCCGACCGGGACGTTTTCGTCAACCTGGTTGGAGGCGTGAGCGTCGACGAGCCTGCCCTGGACCTCGCGATCGCCGCCGCGGTGACCTCGTCGGCCTCCGACCGTCCCCTGCCTGAGGACATGGCGTTCTTCGGGGAGGTTGGCCTGCTCGGAGAGATCCGGGCTGTCAGCCGGCCGGCAGAGCGGCTGAAGGAGGCCCGGGCCCACGGATTCCCCCGCTGCGCGGTGCCGGCATCCATGCCCCAAGGCGGGGAGCCCGAGACGGGACTCGTGCGTCTCGCCGACGTCCGCGACCTCGAGCGCCTCCCCCAACTGCTACAATCCTGAGGGGATAAATTCACGATGGTTGGCGAGCGCGACGACATGGTCGTGCGTCTGCTGAGTGACATTGAAGCACTCCGGCGCTCGCTACGTCTCTACCCCGCGTCGCACCCTTCACTCGAGCCGGCGCGAGAACGGCTTCGAGCGCGGGTCCTGACGCTCGGCGCGGAGGGCGAAGTGCTCACGGCTTCGTTCGGGCTCGGCCGTATCTTCTGGAACGGCCAGGAGTTGGTGCTCCCGCCGATCACGCCCGCCGCACGCCTCGTTCCGTTCCTTTTTCACCTGGGACTGGCGGCAGTGCGTTTCACGCTGCCGGAGGCCGCGGAGGGCGTAGTCGAACTCGCGACCAGGCTCGCCGGGTTGAGCGATCCGCCCGCCGAGGCGGATCGCGCGGCGCTCATCGAACAGGGCAGCGCACTGCCCGGAGTCAAGCTTGTCCCCATAGACCTGTCGGGCGTGCAGCTCCTGGGCTCCGACCAGCGCTCCGAACAGCCCGGCTCCCGACCGGTGTGGGCGGAGCTGGCGCAGCGCCTCTCCCGCGACGGCGCCTTTCCGCTGAGTGGCCTGGTGCACGAGGGCGAGCTGTCGCCGGGCTCCATGGTGGATCTCCTGGCCGCAACGAGCGACCCTGAATCCCTGTTCGATCACCTTTTCCGTCAACTGGCGGAGATCGTGGGCTCCGTTCCCGAAGCCCGGAGGCCGGTCGCCCTTGCCCAAGTGCGTGAGTACTTCGCGGAACTGGTCCGGCTGCTTGATCCCGAGCGTCGGACTCTCGCCGTCGCGACGGCTTTCCGCCACCTGCCCCTCGCAACGCCCAACGACCCTTGGGTCGCCGGAGAGACACTCCTCGATGCGGTCGAGCGGATGCTGATCGCCGGAGTCGCCATCCCGGAGGACGTCCAGAAAGTGCTGTATCTCTTGGCAGGACCGTCCGCCGAGCGGCCTCAGGAGATGCCCGACGAACTCGTGATCCGCGCCCGGCACCTGCTGGCCAGGATCCCGCTCGAAGCCCACGCGAGTGAGCCCCCCGCGGACGAGCGGCGACCGATGAGCACGGACTGGCCCTCCACTCCCTGGGCCAACGAACTCTCCCAGTCGCTTGGTGATGAGCAGATCAAGCTCCACTTCGTCCGTCTGCTCCAAGAGGTCATCACCCTCTGGCCCGGCGACGAGATCGCCGAGCGGGCGGCCGTGAGGCTCGCGGAGGAGTTTGTCGCCGCACTCGACGTCGGAGACATCGAGACCGCGGCGAGGCTCGCGCCGTTGCTCGCTGCAACCCGAAGCGAAGAGGCGGGGCGGTTGTGCAACCAGACTGGCGTCGAGGCCGCGGTGCGCGCCCTGAGCACGCTCGACAAGGGGTTCCACCCCGATCTGACGGCCCTCCTCGTGGCGCTGGGCGAACGCGCCGTCCCGGCGATTCTGACCTCCCTGGAATTGGAGGAGAGCCTGACGGTCCGCAGGCGCCTCCTGGAGGTCGTGACTCGCCAGGGTCCGAAGGCGGTTCCGTACCTTCTGCCGCAGCTGGACAACCCGGAGTGGTTCGTGGTCCGCAACGCCGTCTTCCTCCTGCGCCGCATCGGCAATGCTGAAGCCCTGCCGGTTCTCAAAGCCCGCATCGCCAGTTGCCATCCAAAGGTACTCGCCGAGATCCTTAAGAGTCTGGTCCATCTTGAGGACCCCGACTGGCTCCGTCTGCTCGAGAGGGCTCTCGACTCGGAGGATGGAGAACGACGTCGAGTCGCCGTGGAGGTCGCCTCCAGGATCCGCCACCCCGACGTGGTGGGGTTGCTCCTCGACAGGCTGCGCCGACGAATGGGAAAGGGACTACGGGAGCCTTTCAGCCTCGAGCTCATCCGCGCTCTGGGTATCCTTCGCGACCCCGCCTCGCTCGAGACCCTCCAGCAGATCGTGGCGCTCAGGCAGTGGCGTTACCCGTTCTTACTGACCGCGCCTCGACGCGAAGCCGCGGCCGCCATTGCGCACCTGGAAGGCCCCGCGGCCCGCCGGGCGGCGATCTCGTTGGCGAGCGGCAAGAACAGGACCATCGCCGATGCGGTGCGGGCGGCGATGCACGCCCAGCCCGAGGCGCGGGAGGAGGACGAGTGACCGTCCGCACCGACTGGGAAGTCCAGGTGGACCAGGCGATCGGCGAGATTGCCGCAAGCGTCACCACGTTCGGTTTGTACGGCAGCTCGCACCCTCGTGCAATCCAGTCGGTTCAACGTCTCGTGTCCAAGCTCAACTCGCTGCTGGAGTCCGAGCCCGAGATCGCGTTCGTGCTGCTGGGCGAGGAGTTGTTCGTCCAGGGCCGGCCGTTCACCCGGGTGTCACGTCACTCCCCTTCCCTCATCCGGCGGTTTCGCCGCCGCGAGATCGAGCATGCCACGTTTCAATTCGGGATCACCGACGGCGAGATCCGCAGTTTCCTCGACGACCTCGCACGCACCGACGACTCGCCGATGCGTTCCAGATCCCACATTCAGGTTGGGCGCATCGATCTGTCGGAACGCGAGCTCGGCGGAGCGGACGACGACGCCGGAGGCAAGGAGAGACACAAGCTGGCCACGGTCCGGGATCGAGTCACCCTGATCCAGGAGTGCTTTACGGACTTCGCCCGGACAGGCAGCCTCCCCGTCGGCGAGCTTGTGCGTGTCGCCCGCGCTCTCTGGAAGAGACTGACCGAGCAGCCTGATCCCTTCGGGCTCTTCGCTCCCTGGGAAGGGGACGAGCGCTGGCCGGCGGTCCATGCCCACAACGTGGCGGTCCTCGCCATGAGCCTCGCCAAGCTGTCCGGCGTTGCGGCCGCCATCTGCCAGGATCTCGGCATGGCCGGCCTCGTCCACGACGTGGGGAAACTATTCCTGCCGGCCGAGGTGATGGCTCGGGAGGCCGAGCTCACGGGCGACGAACTCGAGCTGATGCTCGACCATCCCCGCGTAGGGCTCGCGGCACTCTTGAAGAGCGGCCAGCTCCCTCAGCTGGCTCTCGTGGTCACGCTCGAACACCACCTGAACTACAACGGAACCGGTTACCCGCGGTTCGGACGCCCCCGGCGTCCGCACCCCGCCGCGCGGCTGGCGGCGGTAGCGGACCTTTTCGTCGTCCTCTTCACCGCACGCGGAGGTCGCGGCCTGCTCACCCGAGAAGGCACGATCGGCTGGCTGGAGGAACACAAGGGCTCAGTCCTCGACCCCAACTGGGTGGGAGCACTCCGCGATCTGCTCGACCAGGACCAACCGTCCCCCCAACCGCCCGGGTAGTAGCCGGAGACGGAGAGGCACCCTTGGGAACCACCGCCGAAAACTGGAGGAAGCACGCGGAAGGCGATTCCTTCTCCGAAGCGCGCCTCTCGGGCGGAACCGGCACATGCTGCATCGCCTCGCGGGCCTGCACGTCGCGCAGCCAGTAGTCGGCCATCTCGATCAGCCTCATGATCTCGTTGTCGCCGCAGGTGTACTCCGGGCGGGTGTACTGGGACAGCTGGTTTCCCGAGTTGCTCGACCAAGCCTGAACTGCGCTCCGACCGCCGTAGTTGTGCGGTGCGCTGCGTCCCTCGATGATCGGGTCCCAGAGCTGTTACCGCCCCAGTCCGTACGGCTTGTAGAGCACGATTACGACGTTCTGGCCCACCCTTCGAGTCGCTCCCACTGCCAGAACTCCAGGGGTTGAAAGATCTTGTCGCAATCTATGGCCTTTTTCGCTTCGGGCGGACCCTGAATCAAGAGGACGCGCGCCCTGTCCTCCGTCGCGTTGCCGTACTCGTTTCTGCACTGCTCGAGTCGGTCCAGGTAGTTGCGCCGGAAGGAGGTGCCCAGCCCGTACTGTTCGCCCCAGAGGGTCCACAGACGCTCCGCGAAGTCCGCTCGCTCGGCATCTCTCTCGAGGGCGAAATGTCTCCCTCTGCTCCGCCGTGATGAGCGGGTACACTTCCTCCTCCACCCATTTACGCCGCTGGGGGAGGAGCTCCGAAACCTTCCCCGCCCGGACCGAGCCGGCGGCCGGCACCACGGCCACCAGCACCAGAACGGCCCGCCTCATATTCGTGGCCCTCAAGGTCCTCTTACGCCTCCGCCGGAGGAGGGGTTGCGAGCTGCAGGTAGGCCTGCCACGCTCGCCCTCTTCCCTGCGCCAGCACCTTCAGATCCGCCCCCATGCCCGACGGGAGCAGAAGGCGCTTGGCCGCGGCCAGCTGTGCCCACTCCTGCGGCCCAAGACGCTCCCCTCCGGCCACGGCGCTCGGAAGGAACGACAGCGCCCCGTGAACGGTGAGGAAGGAACCCAGGGGCCGGATCATGCCGCGCTCCCATCCTGCGTCGGCCGCGCCATTCTCCAGATCGTCGAAGTTGACGTGCGCCGTGATGTCCACCTCTCCGGGATCGCTGAGCACGTCCGCCA
The DNA here is from genome assembly GCA_050018455.1 of Thermoanaerobaculaceae bacterium. Lineage (GTDB taxonomy): Bacteria > Acidobacteriota > Thermoanaerobaculia > Thermoanaerobaculales > Thermoanaerobaculaceae > RBG-13-68-16. The sequence goes on from JBEKAA010000001.1 coordinate 97,553, forward strand.
CCAGTGCGTGCGCCCGGTAGCCGACCAGCGAACCGCCTCGGCGTGCGCGGGGATCGTACAGCCGGCGGCCGGGGTGCCCGTAGTCGAGGACCAGGGCGACCGCGTCCAGGCCGCACCAGCGCAAGTGGCCGCCGTGCACGGCGCGCGCCTGCGGCCTGATCTCCGCCACTTGACCCTCCGCGAGGGCGAGACCATGTTCGACGAGGTACGCGATGATCGCCGGTGTGCTGGGTTCCCCGAACGTCCACTGCAGGCCGCCCCGGCCGTCCGGCTCCACGTAGTACTCGACGAGGGCTACGCCGCCCGAGTCGGCGCGCGCCGCGATCCTGTTGACTGCGAGAGCGTCGTAGTACTCCGATGCGAAAAGGACGACGGGCCCATCCGGCCAACGCGCGTCGCTCAGGCGCGCTTCGACCTCGACGCCCTTGCAGCGCTTGGCGATCCTGCGCCGCGCCCACTCGGCCGCCTCGACGGAAACCACGCGGCGCAGCACCTTCTCCCTGCGGTCGGCGAGGTGCGCGAGCAACCCCTCGAGCAGAAATCCTTCCCCCGACCCGAGCTCCACAAACGTGAGCGCCCCGCCGAACACGCCCTCGAGCTGGACCAGGAGCTCCGCCAGTGTCCGCGAGAAGATGGGGGATGTCGTTGGGGCCGTGAGGAAGTCGCCCGCCCGGCCCGCGGGCCCTGGCCCGGTTCGGCGCCGCGTGTAGTAACCGGCAGTTGGGTGGTAGAGAGCCAGCTCCATGAACTCGGCGAAGCTCAACCGGCCCCGCCTGGCCACCTCGGCGACAATCGGGTTCACGAGAGCTAGCCTAGCACCCTCCGACGGTCACAGGCTGCGGCTTCCGCATCCCCCGGCTCGCAGATCGAGATCATCGGCAACCGCCTGAATCTGTCTCCACGCACCCTCCACGTGACGCTCTTCGGTGCCGGTCTGCCCGACACAAAGGCGCAAAGTGACCCGACCCCCCAACACGGTGTGCGTCATGTAGAGGCTGCCGCTCGTGTTGACGCGGTCGAGGAGCTCGCGGTTGAACGCGTCCCCTCCGCGATGCCTGAAGCACACGAGGTTCAACGGGGGCCGCACGGCGAGCTCGAAGCGATCCGAGGACTCGACCCAGCGCGCGAACCTCTGAGCCAGCTCGACGTGCCGCCTCACGTGGTGCTGAAGCCCGCTCACGCCGTACGACCGGATGACGAACCAGAGCTTCAAGGCCCGGAAACGCCTCCCGAGCGGGACCTGCCAGTCTCGGTAGTCTATGACCGCTCCGGATTCGGTGGCGCGGTTCTTGAGGTACTCCGGGAGGATGCTGAGGGTCCTGACGAGGGCCGCGCGGTCAGCCACCCAGAAGCAGTTGCAATCGAAGTTGGTGAACATCCACTTGTGAGGGTTGAAGCAGTAGCTGTCCGCCAGCTCGAGCCCGTCCTGAAGGTGCCGGAACTCGGGGCACACCGCCGCCGTGCCTGCCATCGCAGCATCCACGTGCAGCCAGAGGCCCTGCTCGCGGCAGACTTTCCCGATCGCGGGCAACGGGTCGATCGCGTTCGACGACGTCGTCCCGACGGTTGCGCACACGAAGCACGGGACCAGACCGGCTCGCCTGTCCGCAGCGATGCGCTCCGCAAGGGCCTCCGGCCGCATCGCCAAGCTCGCGTCCACCTCCACGAGGCGCAGGTTGGCGCGACCAAGCCCCGCGATCGTGACCGCCTTTTCGACCGAGGAGTGGGTCTGCGTGGACGCGTACGCCACGAGCCGGCCATCGCAGCCTCTCTCGTTGCTGACGTACCCCGTCGCCCGCTCGCGCGCCGCGAGAAGCGCGCACAACGCGGCGCTCGACGCGGAATCCTGAATCACTCCCCCGCCCGTCGAGGCGGACCTGAAAGAACCCGGCAAACCCAGCATCTCGACGAGCCAGTCCAGGACGTGCGTCTCGAGTTCGGTGCATGCCGGGCTGGTCAGCCAGAGCATCCCCTGCACGCCGAGACCGGCCGAGAGCAGCTCGCCGAGGATTGCCGGACCCGACGTGTTGGCCGGGAAGAACGCGAAGAAGTTCGGCGACTGCCAGTGGGTCACGCCCGGCAAGATCACCGAGTCGACGTCGTGAAGCAGGGCCTCGAACGGCTCGCCCTCGGTCGGCGGACTGGGCGGGAGAGCGGCGCGGATCTGCCCGGGCCGGACCTGCGAGAGGACCGGCAGCCGTTCCACTCTCTCCCAGTAGTCGGCGATCCAGTCGACGACCGCCCTTCCGTGGCGACGGAACTGGTCCGGAGTCATGTGGAAGCCATTCTCTGGTCGCATGGGCCCTCCAGCCGAGACTGTGGCTATGGCCATCGTTGGCAGGCAAACTACCACTCTTCGAGCGCGAGCAGATCGCGCGATGATCCGCCATGGGATCGAGACCGGCGAGGTTCGATCGGTCGACATAGATCCCGCCACCGGCATCTCCCAAGCTGCGCTCCGCCAGATCGTCAGGACCTTTGCGCTCCGGCCGGGCCGCAGTTCGGCCCCGGTGCTGGCCCGCGTCGTCGGCCTGATGTTTGACGGAATCGGAGGTCGCCAATGAGAATCCAGGCGCTCGCGGGCGCCAGCGCCGTTCCCGTGATCAGGGCCGACCGGGCGCTGGCGCTGCCGCCATCTCCAGCATCCTCTGCAGCGGTTTGAGGGCGGCGAGCCGAAGCTCCTCGGAAAGCTCGAGCCGAGGCACCCCGTCCCTCAGGCAGGCATAGAGATTGGTGAGCGTGTTGCGCCGCATGTACGGGCAGACGTTGCAGCCGCACTCGCCGCTCCCTCCCGGAACCGCGATGAAGCGTTTCCCGGGCGCGAGTTTCTCCATCTGGTGGATGATCCCGGGCTCCGTTGCGATGAGGAACACGGTCCCGCTGCTCTCCTGCACGAAACGGAGGATGGAGGACGTCGAGCCGACGTGATCGGCCTCGGCGAGGATCGCCTCCGGGCACTCGGGGTGCGCGGCGACGAGGGCGCCGGGATGCTCGATCTTCAACTCGACCAGGGCTTTGTGCGAGAACTGCTCGTGCACGATGCAGGTACCCGGCCACAGCACCATCTCCCGGCCGGTAGTGCGCACGAGGTACGCTCCCAGATGCCGATCGGGCGCGAAGAGGATCGTCTTCTCGGCCGGTATCTGGCGCACGATGCGCTCGGCCGAGGACGAAGTGACGATCACGTCGGAGAGCGCCTTCACGGCCGCTGAGCAATTGATGTACGTCACTGCGACCGCGCCGGGATGACTAGCGCGCCATCGCGCAAAGGCCTCCGGAGGGCACGATTCCTCGAGCGAGCATCCTGCCTCGAGATCCGGGATCAGCACCTCGGCCGCGGGGTTCAGGATCTTGGCCACCTCGGCCATGAAGCGGACGCCGCAGAACGCGATCACCTTGGCGTTGGCTCGCTGAGCGGCCCTGGCGAGCTCAAGGGAATCGCCCACGAAGTCCGCGATATCCTGGATCTCCGCGTCCTGGTAGTAGTGCGCCAGGAGGATGGCTCCCCTCTCGCGCTTCAGGCGCAGGATCCCCCCGACCAGCGACTCACGGTCCAGCGGTCCCGCGGGCGGGACGAGCGCAACGGTACCCATTCCGTTCATCGACAACGATTATAGGCTTCGGCGTGTTCCCAACCACTCAGCCGGCTAGTTCTCGGCGAGCATTGCCTCGATCGCGTCGGCATCCCTCGGCAGCGCAGCAGCGAGGTTCTCGGCGCCGGTCCTGGTGATGAGGTAATCGTCCTCGATGCGGATGCCGTTCCCCTCACCGGGCAGGTAGACGCCCGGCTCGACCGTGACGATCATCCCCGGCTGGAGCTTTCCTCCCTCCCCGCCGGCGTCGTGGGCCTCCAGACCCAGGAAGTGCCCGAGGCCGTGAATGAAGAAGTTCCCGAGGGACTTGCCGCCGTCCCCCCGAACGTTGTTCTTCTCGAGCGCCGCGAACGCTGCTTTCCGCGCGGCGGCGATCGTCGACCCGGGTTTCAAGGTCTTCACCGCGGCGTCGTACGCTCCGAGCACCGCGTCGTAGAGCCTGCGCTGCCGACGCGTGAACCGTCCACTGACCGGGAAGGTCCGGGTCAGGTCGCCGCAGTGGTACCCGTGGCGCGCGCCGATGTCCACCACCACAAGCTCGCCGCGGGCCAGGACGCCGAGGTTCGCGTCGTAGTGCAGAATGCACCCGGCTTGCCCCGACCCCACGATCGGTGGGAACGCCCACCCCTCGGCGCCGGCCTTTCGCAAAGCCGCGTAGGCGACGCCGTCGATCTCCCCTTCTCTCGCGCCGGGCCGGATCGCAAACGCTGCGGCGCTCATCGCCGCGATCGTGGCCGCGACGGCCTTTCTCATCAGGGCGACCTCGCCCGGGGACTTCCGCAGCCGCAGCTCCGTCAGCAGGGGTCCCAGATCCCGCACCGGGAAGCTCGGGAGGCGATCCCGCAGCCCCTGAGCCAGCGATTGTTCCCTGGTCAAATCCCCCGACGACGATCCCGGGAGAACCACCCAGAGCGCGCCTCCGCCCTGGAGCAACTCGCCGACGCGGTCCAGGAGTCCGGGCACGGGGCGGCGGCGGGCATCCACGACGATCTCACTCGGGTCGCGGCCGACGACCCGCTCGAAGCCGAGCTCTCGGGCCGCCTCCTCGTCCGGTCCGTACTTCGGTCCCGTCCAGGCCTCGAGCGCCGGGCGCCGGGCCGGCAGCAGCAGCGTCTCGTGCTCGCGCTCGAGCATCAAGGCCGAACCGGGGAGCTCGACACCGGTGAGGTAGAAGTAGCCCGGTTCCTGCCGAAAAGTACCGACGTCCCCGTATCCGCGGGCGTCAGTGGCGCCCAGCACCACCGCCACGTCGCCGGCCCCGAGCCGCTCGCGGATCTTTGCCCTGCGCCGCCGGTAGACCCCCGGCGATTCCAGCTCCGCAGCGTACTGCCCGCCTCGAAATGCCCGTGGGTCGATCATTCGCATCCTCCAGACTCTCCGCCGTCCCGCGTCATGCCGGCCGCCCACGTGCGCCAGCGCGGGACAGTTCTCCTACCGGCGCTGATCATCGTGGATCGTCTCGATCTGGACGGCGGCACGCCGTATGTAGTCGGCACCGGAAACGACAGTGAACGTCAGGGCGACATAGAAGCAGCCCATCAGCACAAGCTCGGAGATTCGCGTCACGTTGGCGAGGAGCACCAGAGCAATCGTCAAGATGTGAAAGAACGTCGTCCACTTGCCCCACAGGGAAGGTGGAAACTCCCGTATGCCAGCGCCCAGGTAGAGGAGCAATGCCACGAGGACGATCAGGAAGTCCCGCGACAGGGCCATCACGGTGAGCCACAGCGGAATTGTGACCGTACCGGGAGTCGGCAGGGTGAGCGCCACGTACGCTGTCACCAGCAAGGTCTTGTCCGCGATCGGGTCGAGGTAGGTGCCCAGCAACGAGCGCATCCCGAGCATCCTGGCCACAAGTCCGTCGAGGGCGTCCGACACCCCGGCGGCGACGAAGATCACAAGGGCGAGCTTGTGGTCCCCTCCGACGATGGCCAGTACGAAGAACGGAATGAGAGCGAGGCGTACCAGGGTGATCCCGTTTGGGATCGTGAAAGGACGCAGCGCGGCCCGGACTTCCTGAGCGGCGCGCTGCGCCACCGCTCCCGGCCGGATCGCCGCGCGCTCCCCGCTTCTCGTCCCGGCCGCTGCGGCCGGGTGCCCTTCGTCTGCGGGGCCGATCCCGGAGCTCTTCCCGCCTCCCGGCACGCTCACTCCTCGCTCTCGGAGAGCACAGATTCCCTCAAGTAGCTCATCTTCCCTTCGTTGACGACGAGGCCCCGCTGCTCGAGGTCGTTGATCAGCCGCGTCACGGTCTCCCGCGAGGTCCCTATCGAGTTGGCGATGTCCTGGTGTGTCGGGCGCCTGACCGCCACCCACCCGTTGCCGAGAATCTGCCCGTGCTGCCGTGCCAGGCTGATGAAGTAGCGTGCCAGTCTGCCAACCACGTCAAGGGTGGCCAATGACTCCATTTGGGCGTTCGCTCGCCGCAGGCGCAGGGAGAGCTCACGCAGCAGCTTCCGCGCGATTGCCGGATGCTGTTCCAGAAGCCGTTCGAAGTCGTCGCGCTTGACCCTGTACGCTAGCGTCGGCAGCTGAGCAACGACGCTCGCGGAGCGGGTCGCATCGTCGAGCAGAGCCATCTCCCCGAAGAACTGCCCTGGGCCCAGCGTCGCCAGGATCAGCTCCTTTCCGCCAGCCGAGGAGACGCAGACCTTCACCCTGCCGTTGGCGATCACGTAGAGCCCGTCGGCGGCCTCATGCGCCGCAAAGATGACCTCGTCACGAGCGAACTCTCGCCGTTCCGCGGCGCGTGCCAGCGCCTCGAGTTCGGCGAGCTCGAGCTCGCCGAAAAGCGAAGCCTTACCGAGAAGATCGGTCAACGCTGCGCACATGGGTCACCTCCCGCACCAGTCACCTGGAGGACGAGCTGGGCCGTAGCATTGCCTTCCACGACCTCCGGAAGTTGGCGGCAATCGTGCCCTCCGGAAGGACACCAGACCGGAACAGGCCTTCCGAGGACCTTTGCGAGCCGCTCGAGCGTCGCGGCGAGGTCGCGCGGCGAGACGATCCGGCCGGGTCCGAACCGACGCTCGACCGTGTCGCCCGGGATCACCCCGGCACGTGCCACCGTCACGACGTCGCGACCCTCGGGAAGCTGCACAACGTCCTCAAAGACCGGAACCACCCCGCTCGCCATCTTGGCGAGCGACGGCACCTCCCAGGCGATGATCGCCGCCAGGCCCTTGCGTCTGAGCGGACTCTCGGAGAGCGCTTTCGTCAGGTACGGCGGAGCATCTGCGAGGCGCCACGCCCTGCGGGCTTCCGCCAATAGCTCGCAGCGGTGGGGATGGTCCGCCGGCAGGCGCCCGAAGAAATCGACTGCGATGTCCCATTGGCCGAGTGCCTCGGCCACCCTCCCCTTGAGCTCCACACCATCGCCCGAGTCCGGCAGAGCGGGCACCAGCTCGGCGGCGCGCCGCGTGTCGCCCAGCGCGAGGAACGCCCGTACCGAGAGAAACCGCGCGCCCGCGTTCTCCGGCAAGACCTGACTCAACTCGCGGGCACGCGCGAGCGCCCCCTGAGGGTCTCCGTTCTTCAGCAGATCCTGTCCCTGGCCCAGCAACGTGCCCGCAAGGCTGGCCTCAAGGTCGCCGGCCACACGGTTCCACCCGGCCTCCGGCTGGAGACCGGCTGCCATCCGGGCGGCCAGGAGCGCTCCACGCAGGTCGCCCTCGCCACGGGCCGCCAGCGCGAGAAGCGCCCACGCAGAACCGTAGCCCGGATTCGCCTTGGTCAGTTCGAGAGCCCTTCCGGCCACCGTCTCGCCCTGCAGAAACCTGATTTCAAGGTCGACCAGAGCACTGACCGCGTGCCCCCCGGGCAGCGATCGCGCCTTGCTCGTGGCCCCGGCGAAGTCACCCCTCTCACCCAGCGCCACGGCAACTCTGGCCGCTTCCGACTGTTCGGGCGTGAGTGGCGTGCCTGCCACAGGGGAACGCGTCGGATCCGGTAACCGGGTGATCCGAGCCGGGGCGGCGGTTCGACACCCTGCCGCTGCGAGGAGGATCAGCCCGAGGCTACTCCACGCCCTGCCCAAGGTGATCTCCGTCGCCGCGCGCGAGACACACCGTTGCCACAGCGTGCTTGTAAACGAGGTGCTCGAGCCCGTGGCTCTCCACGATCAGCGCGTAGCGGTCGAAGCGCTTCAGGATCCCGGTGACTCGCTTGCCCGTGAGGAGGTAGACGTGGATCGGCCGTCCATCCCGCCGCATCGCGTAGAAGAAGCTGTCCTGTACGTTGACGCCGACCTTGGGCCGCTCCTGTCCCTGTTCCACGTCAAACCTCCACCCGGGCGTAAGCCTGCGAAAGCATCTCGTCCACCCGCCCGGTCAGCCAGCGCACATTCGTCTCCGCGCGAAGCCACGTCATCTGCCGTTTCGCGAGCTGCCTCGTCGCCTCAGTCGCCTTCTGGACCGCCTGCGGGACCGTCAACTCACCCGCCAACACCCGGCACGACTCTCGATACCCGATGGCCTTCAGGGCATGCGCTCGCGGCGAAAGACCGCCTGCGAGCAATGCTTCCACTTCGCGCAAGAGCCCGGCCGCAAACATTCTTCGCACCCGCAGTTCAATCGTAGCATGAAGCGCGGCCCGAGGAGGGTTCAAACCCAGCATGACGAAGGCGTACCGAGCCTCATCCTGCCGGTGCTCGTCCCACAGCTCCGTCACGCGCCGTCCGGAAACGAGACACACCTCGAGCGCTCTCAGAATCCGCTGACGATCGTTGGGAAGGACCCTCGCAGCAGCGACACTGTCGATCTCCTCGAGACGCCTCCTCACGGCGGCGGCGTCACGCTCCCACTCGAGTTCCAGTCTGACCCTGAGTCGCTCATCTTTCGGGGGTTCGGGGAAAAGACCGAAAAGCAGAGCGCGAACGTAGAAGTGTGTCCCCCCTACGACAACCGGCACCCGGCCGCGACGTCGTATGTCGACGATGGCCGCGTCTGCATCCCGCACGAACGTCCCGGCCGAGTATCGACCGCTCGGGTCGGCCACGTCGACGAGGTGGTGTGGGACCCGCGCTCGCAGCGCCATGTTAGGTTTGGCGGTACCGATGTCAAAACCACGGTAAACCGCGAACGCGTCGGCCGAGACGACCTCGCCCCCGACCCTCTCCGCGAGCGCAGCACCCAGCGCCGTCTTGCCCGATGCCGTCGGGCCCACCAGCACGACGAGGTCACTCATGGGGCGCTCTCCGCGACCTGGCCACCGTGACCGTCGTTCCCTGGCCCACGCGCAGACGGCCCGAGGGATCCCACCCGACCCATGCCTCGCCGCCCTCCTGAGCCACGAGGACGGCCGGAATCGTCACCACTCTTCTCGCAACAATGGGGCTTGGGTACACGAACCTCGGTCGGACGCCTGTCGCCGCCAGCGCTATCAGAGGCCGCACCGCCGCCAGGAACGGCGGCGTCGACGATGTTCGCGACCCGTGGTGGGGCAGCTGCAGCAGTTCGGCCTCGATGTCGCTCTCCTCCTTCAACAGCGCAGCCTCGCCCGGGCCCTCGATGTCCCCCGCGACGACGAGCCGCGGCCCTCCCATGTATACGCGCCCGACAAGGCTCGCGTCGTTGTCGACGCCCTCCATGGAGCGCGGCGGCCACAGCACGTCCCAGCGAGCGCCGCCGATCTCGGCGTGCTGGCCGCGCACCAGGGACACCTCCTGGACGCCTCGCAGCCGGGCGATCCGGCGCAATGGCACGATCTCGGCGCGCTCCCCGAGCGCTTCGGGGAACGCGAAGCGGCGAACCGGCAGCCGGTCGAGCAGGATCGCGGCGCCGCCGGTGTGGTCTGCGTCGGGGTGCGTAATCACCAGCGCATCGAGGTGCCTCACCCGGTTCCTCGCGAGCTCGCGCCATGCCTCGACCGGCGACCGCCCGGTGTCGACCAGAGCAACCTCGTCACCGCACCGGAGCAGGAGCGCCATGCCCTCGCTGACCCCCAACATGCGGACCTCGTACCGGGCCTCGGCGGACTTTCCCGGCGCCATCATCCAGAGGCAGCTGGCTGCCACCAGCGTCGCGCCGGCCGGAAGGGCGGCCCTGGTGCGGGTCAGCCCGATTAGCCCCAATGCCGCGAAGACAAGAGCGAGCCACGTGTAGAGAGGCGGGAACGGTAAGCTCGCACCACCTCCGGCAGCCGAAGCGCCGTCGAGAAGCCACTGGCCGGCCGCAACACCGTCGAGCGCAACGCCGCCCAGCCACGGCCAAAACGAGGACGCACCCAAAGCGATGAGGCTGACCCCCACGAGAAGGAGCTCGAGGGGAGCGGCCAGCAGGCTGGCGAGAACGCCGAGCGGCGGAACTACCGAGAAATGCGCGCCCACGAGCGGCATCGAAGCGCCCTGCGCCACCAGTGCGACGGCCAGAGCCTGCGCCAGCTGTCTGGGAAGGACTCTAAGCGCCGCTCCGAACGGCTCCACCCAGCGAACCAGCGCGAGGGTCACGAAGGCCGAAAGCTGGAAGCCGGCCTGCAGAATTACGGACGGCTCGAGGATCGCCAGAGCAGCGACGATCCCCCACACGACCGGGAGAACCTCGAGGGGCCTCCCGACATGCCGTCCAACGAGGTAAGCGACCCCGGCGGTCGCCGCACGCCGGACCGGGGGGTTCCCGCCAGCCAGGAAAGCAAAGCCGACGACCGCGGTCGCCACCAGCCAGCGACGGGGACCCGGCGGCACACCCGCTGCGTTGAAGAGAGTCCATGCAAGGATTCCCACGAGCCCGACATGGAGGCCCGAAACCGACAGCAGGTGGACGAGGCCGGAGCGTCGCATGCTGGCGAACTCGCCTTCCTGCACCGACTCGAGCCGCTGCAACGCAAGGGCGCTCGCGAGCGCAGCCGCCCGAAGGCGCGTCGGGCTCGCCCCAGCGCTCGCCTCCAGCGCCCTCACCCCCGCTTCCCGGATTCGGTCCACCGGTGCGCCGCCCTCGATTCGGCGCATTAGAAGCATGGTCTTCACACGGAGATGACCGGGAGCCAGAGGGAGGTCCCGGTCGAACACCATCTCTCCGCTACCGGTCCAGACGGTGCCGGGAACCGGCAGCTCGGCCATCCCGGCGGCAGCAGTGACGTACAGCTGCATTTCGCGCGGCCTGGCCAATTCCTGTCCGCCCCATTCCAGGCGGCCCAACCGGACTCGTGTCCCCCATCCCCGGGCGCCGCTCACCCAGCCGTCACGGACTGTCACCTCGAACCGCACAGACACGGCCTTGCCCGCCAGCCCTGTCGGCGTCCTCGGAGCGACCGAGCACCTCGTCAGCCCGGCCAGGAGGCCGCACGCCACCCACCACGAGACCCGATGCTGCGTCTTCAGACCGCGCCAGCCGGACAGCACCGCCACCACAAGCAAGGGGACGGCCCAGACCGATGACGGTGGTACGACATTGCCGCCGGCGATCCCTGCCAGGGCGCCGGCCGCGAGCGCGACGAGGCTGGCGCCCGGCGCCTCAGCCGATCGTCCTGCGAAAGTGGGCCAGAACTTCAACATGGTGCGAACCGCCGAAGAGATCCCACAACCCGGTTGAAACCAGCGTGTACCCCGCCCCCAGAAGACGGCCTCCATCCCGTCCGAAGCGCGCCGCGTCGCACGACAGCAAGACAACGGACTCCGGCCTCCAGCGAAGAAGGCCCTCGGCCGCGCTGCGCGAGAGACCCGTGCGCGGCGGATCGACGACGGCGAGCGACCCGCCCGCCGGCCCGGGGTCGCACAGGAAAACCTCGGCCGGCGCTTCAACGACCCGGGCGCCCGGGAGGTTGTCGCGGGCGGCAGCCGCCGCGCACGCGCTCGCCTCGACGACGGTCACGGCCGCCACGCCGATGTGAGCCGCCGCCGCCCCGAAGAACCCGACGCCACCGTAGAGGTCCACGACCCGGGCCGGCCGCTCGCCCTCGACGAGCTGAGCCACTCGCGCGAACAGCCTTGGAACAAGGTGACGGTTGCCCTGGAAGAACGCTCCGACCGGCACCCGAAGCGGGATCGGCAATAGCATCACCACCCCCTCCGCCCCCCACCCACCCGTATCGACGCAACCGCCGTTCGCGAGCGGGTGGAAACCCGCCAGGCGCCCAACAGGAGCCGGCGGAACAGGCCCGCCGTGCCAGCCCGCCACCGCCGACGACCCTTCGAGGTCTTCGATCCACTCCAGCTCACCATCGCCCGCGGAGCTGGCAGCGAGCGCGGCTGCCGCTTCAGGCAGAGTCTCGAGGAGCAAGGGGCTCACGACTCTGCAGGGTGAAATGGCAACGACACCGTGGGACCGTGGGCCGCGGAAACCCAGCACCCGCCGAGAAGCGTCCCAGTGAAGCCGGGCACGCAACCGCCACGCCGGCGGCGAAACTTCCACCGCCGCCTCGCGGACCGCCTCGCCCAGAGACGCCGGAGCATGGCGCAGGGCTCCGGAAGCCACCGCTCTCAGCACGTCGGCCACGGCGTCGCGGCGCACGTGGGCCATATCGCAACCTCCGCATATCCCGGCGACCGGACAGGGGTCTGTTTCGCGCGACCGGTCCTGCGCGACGATGCGAACGGCGCGGGTCTCCACGATCCCCGCGCGCTCCCGCTCGATTTCGACCTCGACGATCTCCCCCGGCAGAGTTCCCGCCACGAACCAAACCCGGCCATCGCTCCTCGCGAAGCCACGCCCGCCCCCCGCGATCCCTTCGATCTCAAGACGCACTTGCGCCAAGCTCCAGACGAGGAAGGCCGACGAGCCGTCTCGCGGTCTTGATGGACAGGGCACGTCGGGTTCGTTCCCACACTTCGGGTTCCACCGCCAAGCCTGCCAGGTCGGAATCGACGTCCCTCTCGATCCCGGATCTGAGTTCAGGCGGGAGGGCGGCGTACAGCGCGTCGAGCGACGCGAACTCCAAATCGGCGAGGGTCTGGTCGAGGGCCTCGGGCTCGCGATCCGACGGCAGTGTGGCCACCGCATGCGCGAGATCCTTCAGGAGCGCTTCGACGGCAGGCGCATTCTTCCACCGTTGCGCCACGTCGCCGATCTCCATCGCCAATGAAGCCAGTGCCGCCGCCGGGTCGACCTCAGGAACGTGGTCCGGCCCTCCGACGTGCGCCGCGGCGAGCATTCCGGCGTGTCGCTTCACGGCGTGCCTGCAGTAGCTCAGGGACGAGATGGGGTCCTCCTGGCGCTCCCGCCGTCGTTCCCAGGCCTCGCCGACGCCCGCGAGCACTGCCGCGAGAGGCACACCGTCCCGCCACCAGTCGCGCAGAAGTGCGAAGTCCTTCGGCGAAAACAGGAAGGGAGTTCCCCGCAGAGCCGCGAAGTGGTCTTCCACGGCCCTGTAGTAGGCGACCTCGTCGTCCTCTGGCCCGTTCATTCCATTCCGGCCTTCTTCAAGCACGCTCGGTATGGTTTCGCTCCCACAGCAGCCGCAACCCCTTGAGGGTCAGGTCGTCGTCGACCGCGGTGAAGATCCGCGTGTAGCGGCCGATGACGCTCGCGAGGCCGCCCGTCGCGATCACCTTGCCTCCGCCGAGCTCCTTGAGAACACGGGACGTGATGCCCTCCGTCAGGCCGACATACCCGAGCACGATCCCGGCCTGCATCGAGTCCACGGTCCCCTTCCCGATGACCCGCGAGGGGGCCGACAGCTCGATGCGCGGCAGCTTGGCCGCGTGTCCGAAGAGCGCTTCTGCGGAGATCTCGAGCCCGGGCGCGATCACGCCCCCCAGGAACTCGCCCTTGCTCGAAACGACCTCCCAGGTCGTGGCCGTGCCGAAGTCCACCACGACGCACGGGCCGCCATACTCGGAAAAAGCGGCGACCGCGTTGCAGAGGCGATCGGCCCCCAGCTCCAGCGGCGTGTCGACCCTGAGCGGCATGCCCGACTTGATCCCCGGCGCCACGAACAGGGGTTCCGAATCGAGGTACGTGCTGATCGCGGCCCGCAGGGCGCCGTCGATCGGCGGGACGACCGAGCCGACGATCACGCCACTTATGTCTTTCGGGGAGATTTGCGCCCATTCGCAGAGTTGCCTGAGGAAGATGCCCAGCTCGTCGACGGTCCGCTCGTGAACGGTCGTCAGACGCCACCGCCTCACGATCTCGGTGCCCCGGAAAACGCCGATCGTGGTGTGAGTATTGCCGACGTCGAGTGCGAGAAGCATCATGAACCCCCAGAGTCGCAACCGAACAGAATCTCACCGACCGCGTACCTCCGCACCCGCCCTTGCACTTCGAGCTCCAGGAGGCCATCCGCGTCGAAGCTGACGAAACGGCCCTCGACGACCTCGTCGCGGAGCTTCAGGAGGATCATCTCGCCCTTCCGGTGAACGGTGCGCCTGGCCCACTGTTTCCGAGTCGCCTCCGGATTCTCGAGCGCCCCGCGTATGCCGGCCAGGAAGGCCTCGGACAACGCGCGGATCCCGTCACGGGCCTCGCCAACCCACCCCAGATCGCGCAAGGACACGGCTCGCACCTCGTCTCCCGCCCCCAGTTCGGGGGTGGTCGTCAGGTTGATCCCGAATCCCACGGAAACCCACATCGAGTCCCCGGACCCGCGGCTCTGGCACAGGATGCCACCCAGCTTGCGACCCGCCGCGACCAGGTCGTTCGGCCACTTGAGGCCCACGCTGACGGCCGGCCTCAGGGCTTCCACCGCTGAGGCCAACGTCACGCCGACCGCCATGGGAACCACCGACAGAGCGGAAGCCGGCACCCAGGCTAGCCAGTTCGCATACAGCCCGCCGTCCGGCGATTCCCACGAATGCTCTCCCCGGCCCCGGCCGGCATGCTGCCGCTGGGCGACGAGAAGCGTGTCTGCTAGCGGTTCCTCCTGCGCGGTTAGCCACTCCTTCGTTAGCCGCTCGGCGAAGGCGGCAGTGGAGTCGAGATCGTCGAGCCAGACGACGTTGGCGTGCGACACCGGAACGAGCAGCACAGTCAGGGCTCCCGGCTCAGTGTAGACGCCAGGAGCCTGGACTTGTGAGTCAGCTCCTCCGCACGCTGCCGCGCACCGGCGACTACCTCCGCAGGCGCCCCGTCCGTGAACCCCGCGTCCGCGAGCCTGGCGTTCACCCTCGCCAGCTCAGCCTCGGTCCGGGCGAGCTCGGCGGCCAGTCGTTCAACCTCCGCCCCGCCCAGGGCGCCGGCAGGGAGGACAATCGCGATGTTGACTCCACCCGCCAGGTCGCGCACGGCTCCGGCGGGTACGGCGGCCGGGTTCAACTGGAGTGAGGAGAGGCCGGCCAGCCTCTGCATCTCCGGCGCCAGGCTACCGAGAGCTTCGAGCAGGGCCGGGGCGAGCCCGGTGAGACCGACGGCCAACTGCTCGCTTGGTGGCAGACCGACCATGTGCCTGTACGATCGCGTTTCCTGAACCACCGCCTGGAACGCTGACATCACTTCGAGCGCCTCAGGGCCGGCCGGATACCGTCCGGGGGCGGGGTACCCCGCGGTGATGAGGGGGCCCTCGGCGCCGAGGTGGCCTGCAATCTCCTCCGTGATGAACGGCATCACCGGGTGGAGGAGCTTGAGCGCTTCGATCAGCACGCCGCGGGCGACTGCCCGGACATCGGCGGCACAGCGGCCTTCCTGGTCGCCTCCCTGCAGCACGGGCTTTGCCATCTCCACGTACCAGTCGCAGTAGTCGTTCCAGACGAACTGGTAGAGCTCCCGGCACGCCTCGTCGAAGCGATACGCCTCCCACGAGCGGTTGACCGCGACGGTCGTCCTCTCCAGCTCCGCCAGGATCCACGCCTCGGGGAGGGCCATCTTCGTCGTGTCGATGTCCGCGAGATCGGGCTCCGACCCGCCGAGGTGCATCTGGACGAAGCGCGCCGCGTTCCAAATCTTCGTGCCGAACGCCCGATACCCCTCCATCCGCTTGGAATCCAGGGGCAAGTCGCGGCCCGGCGAGGCGAGGGCAGCCAGCGTGAACCTGACCGCGTCCGCGCCGAACTCATGGACGAGGTCCAGGGGATCCATCACATTCCCCTTGGTCTTCGACATCTTCTGGCCTCTCGCGTCGCGCACGAGCCCGGTGAGGTGCACTTCGCGGAACGGGGCCCTTCCAGTGAAGTGGCAGCCCATCATGATCATGCGGGCAACCCAGAAGAACAGGATGTCGAAGCCGGTGATGAGCAGGCTCGTCGGGTAGAACGCCTTCAGGTCCGCGGTCTGCTCAGGCCATCCCATGGTCGAGATCGGCCAGAGGCCCGACGAGAACCAGGTGTCGAGGACGTCCGGATCCTGCTCCGCGGGCTTGCCGCACATCGCACAGGTCTCGATGTCCTCCTCCGAAACCGTCGTGTGGCCGTCGGCGCAGTAGAACGCCGGGATCCTGTGCCCCCACCAGAGCTGCCTCGAGATGCACCAGTCGAGGATGTTCCCGAGCCAGTTCTCGTAGGTTGAGACCCAGAAGTCGGGTATCAGGCTGACTTCCCCGCGGTGAACCGCATCCAGCGCGCGATCGGCCATGCCCTTCATGGAGCAGAACCACTGCATCGAGAGGTACGGCTCCACCACCGTGTCGCAACGCTGGCAATGGCCGACCGCGTGGCGGTGCGTCTTCTCACCGCGCCGCAACCCCTTTTCGGCAAGCGCCGCAAGGACGTTCTTGCGAGCCTCGAGCCGGTCCTGCCCTGCGAATTCGCCCCCGTTCTCGTTGATGCGGCCGTCCACCGTCAGGATGTTGATCTTCTCGAGGCCGTGCCTGTCACCCGTCGCGAAGTCGTTGGGGTCGTGCGCCGGCGTCACCTTGACCGCGCCCGTCCCGAACTTCGGGTCCACGAGTACCGAGTCCGCAATCACCGGGAAGACCCGCTCGAGCAGAGGATGGCGGATGAGCTTCCCGACCAGATGGCTGTACCGCGGATCTTCGGGGTGAACCGCCACTGCCGTATCGCCAAGCATCGTCTCCGGCCGCGAGGTCGAGACCACGACCTCCCCGCCCTCGGCGAGCGGGTATGCGAAGTCCCACATCCCGCCGTCGATCTCCTTGTGCACGACCTCGAGATCGGAGAGCGCCGTCAGGCAACGGGGGCACCAGTTGATGAGACGGTGGGCCCGGTAGATGAGCCCGTCGCGGTGAAGCGAGACGAACGCGTGTCGGACCGCGCGCGACAGCATCGGGTCGAGCGTGAACCGCTCGCGCGTCCAGTCGCAGGAGGCGCCCAGCGCCTTCGCCTGGTGCGAGATGTTGTCCTTGTACTGCGCCTTCCACTGCCACATCCGCTCGAGGAACTTCTCGCGTCCGAGCTCGCGGCGGCTGGTGCCTTCCTTCGCGAGCTCGCGTTCCACCATCACCTGCGTCGCAATGCCCGCATGGTCGGTCCCCGGAAGCCAGAGCGCGTTGTACCCCTGCATGCGTCGCCACCGGATCACCAGGTCCTGGAGGGTGAACTGGAGCGCGTGGCCGATGTGCAGCTTGCCCGTGACGTTCGGCGGTGGGATTAGGATCACGTACGGAGGCCGGTCGGAGGGCTGTTCGGGGGTGAAAGCTCCGGAGGCCTCCCAGGTGGCGTACCACTTCTCCTCGAACGAAGTCGGATCGAATCGAGTGGGCAACGGTTCCGGACGGCTCACGCTTCCCTCCGCACACCTTGTGGGAGCCGAGTCTACCACCGCGCCGCGCCCCGCCGGACAGAGGCTCCGCGCTCATGCTTCGTCCCCTTGACCCGATATCTCCTGCGGGGTTCGATTCCGTGCCGCTTCAGAACAGCGCGGCGAACGGCCCCCAGTGAGGGAGCTGTTGGAGGAGACCGTAGACGGACCCGGCCTCCTCATCCCCGACCTCCACGTCCAGCACCACGCCGCCCATGCGCGGCAGCACCCACCCAACACGTCCCGCCTGTCTCTTCTTGTCGCGTCCGACAAAGGGCGCCACGGCCGCCCACGCGAGCCCGTCGAGGGAGGGCAGCGGCGCGAGGGTCTGCAGTCGCTCCGCCCACGTGACCGCTTCCGCAGTCGAAAGCAGGCCGCGGTCGCGCGCCAGGCGCAGCTCCGCCAGCAGGCCCCATGCGACGGCCTCGCCATGCAGAAAGCGACTGAATCCGGTTGCTCCCTCCAGACCATGGGCAAGCGTGTGACCGAGGTTGAGGGCCCTCCGCGGCCCGGCCTCGCGCTCGTCGAGGCTCACGATCTCTCCCTTGACCCGAACGCAACCGACCACGAGTTCGAGGGCCCGCATCGGATCGCCCGCTGCCACCGAAGCCAGGTGAGAGTCAAGGACATGCTCGAGTGTCGAGGGCGCAATCATCGCCGACTTCACCACCTCAGCGAGGCCCGAGCGCATTTGCCGAAGGTCGAGCGTCGCCAGAACGAGCGGATCGGCGATCACCGCACGCGGCGGCCAGAATGCGCCTATCAGGTTCTTCCCCACATCGAGGTCGATGCCCGTCTTTCCGCCGATTGCCGCGTCCACCATTCCGAGCAATGTCGTCGGTATCGCAACCCAGGGCATTCCGCGGAAAACGACCGCAGCCGCGAACCCGACGATGTCGGTCACGACGCCCCCGCCGACCGCCACCAGCAGTCCCCTCCGCTCGGCCTGATTCGCGATCAGCCAGCGGGCCACGCGTTCCACGGACTGCCAGCGCTTGTGCTCCTCGCCGACCGGAAGCTCGAAGAGCGGGGCGTCGAGCTGCTCGGCGATGTCGATGCCGTAAAGCGGACCAACCGTTCCATCGGTCACCACGAAAGCCTGGTTCGCCTCCTCGAAAGGGCGGACAAGATCCCTCAACTCACCGAGAAGTCCTTCGCCGACGTGGTACGGGCACCTTTCGCTGCCGAAAGCGAGGTCAGTGGTGATCATGCACTCTCCTGCACTCCCCGCAGAATCCGCGCGGCAAGAAGCCCAGCACCGAAGCCGTTGTCGATGTTCACCACCGCGACGCCGGGCGCGCAGGCGTTGAGCATCGCGAGCAGCGGGGCGAGACCCCAGAACGCGGCTCCGTATCCGACGGACGTCGGCACCGCGATCACGGGCGCCGCAACCAGCCCGGCAACCACGGAAGGCAAAGCGCCCTCCATCCCCGCCACGGCGATCACGACGCCTGCGCGCCGCAGGACGTCCACGTGACCGAGCAGCCTGTGAAGCCCGGCGATACCGACGTCGTGCACCCGGGTGACACGGGCCCCGAGCGCCTCGGCCGTGACGGCCGCCTCCTCAGCCACGGGAAGATCCGATGTCCCCGCGCAGACCACCGCCACGACACCCCGCTCACGAGGCGTTCCCGGCAGAACGACCATCCGGGCGACCGCGTGCTGCACCGCCGACGGTACCGCGGCAAGGATGGCCCGGACATGGTCGTCCGACGCCCTCGTGGCGAGCACCGGTCCCCCTCCGGTTGCGAGCGCCGCAAACGCCGCAGCCGCCTGCTCGGCCGTCTTTCCGGCGCAGTACACCGCCTCCGCTTCGCCGGTGCGCAGAGCCCGATGAGTGTCGGCCATGACGCCGTCGTCGACTCTGAACGGCAGGTGAGCCAGTTCCTCGCTCGCCTCGGCGGGCGTCAACTCGCGGCGGGCGACGCGTTCCAGGAGATCCTTCAGAGCGTCCCGGTGCATGGGCCCATGATAGCTATTCTGCCGGTAACCGGGGCAGAGCCGGCGAGAGACGAGCGAGAATCTCGTAGTTGATGGTGCCCGCCAGCTCGGCGAGTTCTTCCGCCGATACGCGCTCGTCCCCGTCGGCCCCGATCAGGGTCGCGACCTCGCCCTCGGCCACGCCCGGGATGTCGGTGACATCGGCCAGGACTATGTCCATGCAAACGCGTCCCACGACCGGTGCCGGCCTGCCGTGGACGAGCACCCGCGCCCGGTTCGACAGCGCGCGCGGGTAGCCGTCCGCGTACCCCACCGGCAATACCGCGAGCGTCGTGTCCCTGGTCGGACGGTGGGTGAGGCCGTACCCGATCGGCGCGCCCCGGGGAACCAGCTTCAACTGCCCGACCCGGACCCGCCAGGCCAGCGCCGGTCGCAGCCTCATCCCGTCGCGTCCGTGTTCCAGCAGCCACGACAAGTAGGTTTCCTTTGACGGCCAGTGACCGTAGAGCGAGATCCCGATCCGCACCATCGAGAAGTCGGCCTCGCGGAAAAGAAGTGCAGCGGCCGAACAGGCGGCGTGCACCCAGGGAACCCTGCCGACGGCCGCTTCCACGGAGGCGACGGCGCTGCGAAAACGCTCCAGCTGCTGAAACGCGTAGGTGTGGTCGGTCGTATCCTCGATGTTGGCGAAGTGCGTGGCAACGCCGGCGACCTCGAGGCCCATCCGTTTCGCCGCGGCTGCAAAAGCGCCGGCCTCCGCCGGGTCGACGCCCTGCCGGTGCGTGCCGGTGTCGACCTTCACGTGCACGGGGAGCTTCACGCCGAGGCGGCGTGCGCGCGCCGCAAGAGCGTCGAGAACCTCGCGCGACGACGCCAGGACGTGGACGTCGCAATCGACGACCTCGTCAACCTGCGCTCCGGTCAGGTACCCCATGACCAGGGTCGGGAGTCGCACCCCCGCCTTCCGGAGAGCCGTCACCTCCTCCGCGCAGTGCACGCCCAGCATCGTCACGCCTTCCGCCGCACACGTCTTGGCCACGAGTTCCAGACCGTGTCCGTAGGCGTTTGCCTTCACGACGGCGAGCAAGGCGGTGTCCGCGCCCAGCAGGCCCCTGAAGAGCGAGAGATTCTGCGCGAGGGCGCCGCGGGACACCTCGATCCACGAGGTCAGGCCGGCGGTCGAATCGTTAGCCACGCCCGGCAGTCTAACGGATCCTCATCCCGGAGTGATTCGCGACTAGAATGCACCTTCATGGAGAGCCCGGCGCCTTCCTGGAAGGAGCGGATCACACGCACGGCCTCGTTCGGCCGCTCGATCCACGAACGCTACTCCCGGCTCTTCTGGACCCTTCACTCGACCTGGGCGCTGATCAGCGGCGGCATCGTGCTGGTCCTCGCCCATAACCGTTACGGCTTTCTGCCCTGGGTCGTCCTCTTTCTCACGCTGACTTGGGCCTCCACGCTGCTGTTCTCCCGCCTTACCGCGGGTCGCGACTCCACAAGGGTGAGGGTAGCCCACAGCTTCGTGTCGTACCTGACGCGGGTCATGTACCAGGAGACGCTGTTCTTTCTCCTGCCCTTCTACTTTTACTCGACGACATTCCCGTCCTGGAACAGCGCGTACGTGATCGTGCTGGCCGGGCTCGCCGTGCTCTCCTGTTTCGACCTGTTGTTCGGCCGTCTCCTGCGTACCGACCGCTGGTTCGCCCTGGGCTTCTTCGCTTTCGTCACGTATTCCGCGCTGCAGTTCTTCCTGCCGCTGCTCCTCCACGTGAAGATCCACAACGGCGCATACCTGGCCGCCGGGGTCGCCTTCTGCGCCTCGCTGCCGCTCGCGTACTCTGCCCGCGACCTGAGGCAGCCGAGGCGTCTGGCCCTAATCGTCGCGGCCCTCGCCGTCATCGTCGGAATCCTGAAGGTTGGTCGCGAGCTCCTGCCCCCCGTTCCCTTGCGGCTGACCGACCTCAGCCTCGGCACAGGGATCGATCCGAGAACGCTCGAACTCGAGAACGAGTTCCCCGAGGGAAAGCCGGTCGCCGCGGCCAACCTCGCCGGCCGGCGCCTCATCCTCCGTGCGACGATCTTCTCGCCCGGGCGGCTGCCGCTCCGGGTCCAGATCCGCTTCCTCAATGCCAAAACGACTCTCAGGACTTCCCGCAACCTGGATGTCGTGGCTCACCGCCGCGGTTTCCGCGTGTGGTACGCGATCAACGCGGGCCCTCAGGGTCTCGCGCCCGGGAAGTATCGAGCCGAGGTCTGGACGAGCGAAGGACAGCTCGTGGGCCGACAGGAGATCCTCGTCATCGCCGGGGCCCCTACCAGCCCTATCGCAACGCCTTGATTGCCTCGAGGGCCTCCTCGTAGTTCGGCTCTTGACCCACCTCCGGCACGAGCTGCTGATAGCGCAGGATTCCCGTGTCGTCGATCACCAGAACCGCGCGAGCGAGAAGCCGCAGCTCCTTGATCAGGAGCCCGTACGCGGTGCCGAATGCGGCGTCTCGATGGTCGGAGAGGGTTTCGAGGTTCGCGATCCCCTCCGTCGCGCAAAAGCGCTTCTGGGCGAATGGCAGGTCCATCGAGATCACGAGTACTTTGACGCCGTCGCCCAAGCTCGCCGCCTCCTCGTTGAAGCGGCGGGTCTGCGTGGCGCAGACCGGGGTGTCCAAGGAGGGAACTGAGTTGATCACGACGGTTTTTCCGGCCGCCTGTGACAGTGAGAACGGCGTCATGTCGCTACGCAGCGCCGCGAAGTCCGGAGCCTTGCTCCCCACCTGCGGCGACTGGCCGAGCAGAGTGAGCGGCGTTCCCTTGAATGTCACGAATCCGTGCTTTTCATGCATGGTCTCCACCTTCCTCAATGGGCGCGCGAACCACGCCCAGTCCTAGAAGCAACGCCGCGAGCGTATCATTCCATGCCGTGAGCGAACCGTTCCCTCCCGTCACGGTAACCGCCGGGCGCGGTCGCTTTCGCCTCCACGGGGTGGCATGCCGCGCAGGCACGGATCTCAGCGTGGTGGTCACGGCAGGGGATCGGCCCCACATCGGGTGCGTCGTGGTCGCCCACCCCCACCCGGCCACCGACGATCGCCGCCGCATCAGCGTGACCAGTTCGGTTCTCGCGACTCCCCCGCATCGCGAAGAGGCCCTCGCGCGCCCTCTCGCCGAGTCGCTCGCGAGGAAACTCGGTGGCACCGTGGTTGTAGTGGCCGGCGTCCACACCGACCGCCTGACCAGGCGGGGAATCCTCACCTACCTCAAGCTCGCTGAGGAACTCGGCGAGAAGCTGCTTCAGCGGCTCGAGTCCTGATTTTCCTCCGCCCCGAGGCGTTCTCGCAGGAACCGCACGATCTCCCGTGTGTCCGTTCCCGGGGGAAAGACGCGCTCCACGCCTTGCTCGCGCAGAAGCGAGACGTCCTCCTCCGGGATCACCCCGCCGCCGAACACCAGGACGTCGCCAGCGCCCGCCACCCGCAGTGCGCTCACAACGGCCGGGAAAAGCTCGCGATGCGCTCCCGAGAGGCTGGACAGCCCCACAGCATCAACGTCCTCCTGCACCGCCGCCATGGCGATCTGCGCCGGAGTTTGTCGTAGTCCGGTGTAGATGACCTCGAAACCCGCGTCTCGCAGCGCCCGCGCGACCACCATGGCCCCGCGGTCGTGCCCGTCCAGACCGGGTTTGGCAACCAGGATTCTCTTGGGTGTTGTCACTCCGCACGGCCTCCGGCGGTAGTATCGCCCGGCTGGCGACACGCGACAAGTGGAGGACCAGTGCCTTGATTTTTCGAGCGGACCGCCCGTAAGCTCGCGCGTCGTCCTCTGGAGGGACCGCCAAATGGAGACCACTCACCGCACCCTGCCTGAGAATGCCTACCGCAAACTGAAGTCCGGTGAGATCTACCAGCCCGTCGTCGCCGCCGAGACTCAGGTCCCGGAGTTCACACGCCGCTCCGTCCTCCTTGGCCTCGTGATGGCGGCCGTCTTCTCCGCGGCCGCGGCCTTTCTCGGCCTGAAAGCAGGGCAAGTGTTCGAGGCGGCAATCCCGATCGCGATTATCGCCGTGGGCGTCGGGGTGGTGCTACCGAGGCGGTCGACTCTCCTGGAGAACGTCATCGTGCAGTCGGTGGGGGCGGCTTCCGGCCTGGTTGTCGCCGGCTCGATCTTCACCCTTCCCGCGCTCTTCATCCTCGGCCTCGACGTCAACCTGTTCAAGCTCTTTCTCGTGGCGTTGCTCGGGGGAGCTCTGGGGATCCTCTTCCTTGTCCCTCTGCGCCGCTACTTCGTCAGCGAAATGCACGGTGAGTTCCCCTTCCCCGAGGCGACCGCCACTACCGAGGTGCTCGTCGCGGGCGAGGGTGGCGGCAACCAGGCAAAGGTGCTCGTCGCTGCCGCGGCGATCGGCGGAGTGTTCGACTTCGTGATCATCCATCTCGAGGGGTGGGCCGAGGTGTTCACCACGAGATCGGTCGGGTTCCTGGCAGGCTTGGCCGAACGCGCCAAGCTTGTGCTGCGAGTCGACGTTCTGGCCTCGATCCTCGGCCTCGGGTACATCATCGGCTTGAAATACTCTGCGATCATCTGCGCAGGTTCCTTCCTCTCCTGGTTCTTGCTGGTCCCGCTGGTCGGACATTTTGGCGCCCACCTTGGCGTGTCCATCCCGCCGGTAGCGGACGGGACCCTTATCGGGACGATGTCCGCAGAGGCGATCTTTCGAAGCTACGTCCGCCACATTGGGATCGGAGGCATCGCCGCCGCCGGAATCATGGGGATCCTCCGCTCGTGGCGCGTAATAGCGAAGGCGTTCGCCATGGGGTTCACCGAACTGTTCGGCCGCAAGACCAAGCACTCCGCACCGGCGGCGGTTCTCCGTACCGATCGCGATCTTCCCATAGGCATCGTGATGGGCGGGATCCTGGTGGTCGCTTTCGCGGCCTGGCTCTTCTTCAGGTTCGGCGTGCTCTCCTCCGAACCCGCGGCGACGACGCTCTCGCTCATCGCTCTCGCCGTCGTAGTCGTGATTTCCTTCCTGTTCACGACCGTCGCGGCCAGGGCTATTGCAACGGTCGGGACAAATCCGGTCTCGGGGATGACCCTCATGACCTTGATCTTGACCTCCGTTTTCCTGGTAGAGGCCGGGCTCTCCGGGAAGGCGGGAATGCTCGCCGCCCTCCTCATCGGCGGCGTGGTGTGCACGGCTCTCTCCATGGCGGGCGGCCTGATCACGGACCTCAAGATTGGCTACTGGCTCGGCTCCACGCCAGCCGTGCAGCAGCGGTCCAAGCTTCTCGGAACAATCGTCGCCGCCGCCACCGTCGGGGCCGTGATCCTGTTGCTCAACCAGGCGTACGGGTTCGTGCCCTCCGCCATCCACCCGGCGGATAAGGTGTTCGCCGCCCCTCAGGCCAACGCGATGGCCGCCGTGATCAAGACGCTCATGTCGAACGAGCCGGTCCCGTGGCTGCTCTACGGCATTGGCGCGCTCATCGCTATGACGATGCAGATGATCGGCGTGCCTTCGCTCGCCTTCGCGCTGGGGATGTACATCCCCCTGGAGCTGAACGTCCCGCTCGTTGTCGGCGGTCTGATCGCGCATTTCGTGCAGAGGTCCGCACGGGGCGATGAAAGGCTGGCCCAGGCGCGGGGCACCCGCGGGACCCTGATTGCCTCCGGGTTCATCGCTGGCGGCGCCCTCATGGGCGTCATAGCGGCTGTCCTGAAGATCCTGAACTTCTGGACCGGCGTGGGGGTGGGCTACGCCGCTCTCGGCAACGGCGCCGGCCGCCGGGGTGAAATCCTTGCGCTGCTCATGTACCTGGCGCTGGCCGCGTACATGTTCTGGGACGCGAAGCGCGCCAAGGCCGAGCCCTAGCGCGCCGTTCGAAACACCCGGGCTCTGGCTACTTCGGCTCGGCCGGAGCCGGGGGCACCTGAGGCGCTGTGCCGAGGGTCGTGGGCGAGACTATCGACATCACGTTCGTCGGAGCGGCGTTGGGCGAGATACTTGCGGGCGTCGTCGACGCGGTCTTCGGCGCCGCGCCCGCCCCAGCTGGCTGCGTCTTCGGCACGGACGGCGTCGGAACCGACTTGATCTCCTGCCAGTTGAGATCGACGGCGACCTGAGACGGCTCTCCCTCCATCGTCACCGCTGCGCTGATCGTCCCCTGCTTCCCCGGCTCGAGTTTGCCCGCCAGGGTGCCGGCACCGCCGGCAATGGGCTTGCCCGCCTGGTCGAGGATGCGGACGACGGCGCTGACGCTTTGAACGGTGGTCTTCCCCTGGTTCGCCACGGTGGCCGTAATCGTCCATTGCCCTTTTGCGGTCATCTTCTTGTCATAGCTGACCAGGACCACCTGGCCGCCAAGATCGGGCTGTTCATCCTTCTTTTCCGCCTCGTCCCCTTCGTCCGCGGCTTCAATGTGCTGGACATCGGCGTCCGTCACGACCAGCGCCCCGCTCTTGCCGGAGGATTTCGCTCCGAGGAACGGGCTGTGCGGACTGGAGTCGGGGGTGGGCTTGGGCTGCGGTGCCTTTTCGCCGCTGGCCGCCTTCGTGGCCTGGAGGTCGACGGCGGTCACCGGGTAGGCCTCACGCTTGCCGTTGGCGTACTGGACCGTCACATAGCTGGCGTTCACCGTGTAGCTCGCGACCTCCAGACGCTTCCCGCCAGCCAGCACGACGGTAACGGCGTGCGCCTCCGCGGCGACGACCAACGCAGCAAGGAGCATGACAAGTCTCTTCACCTCGCACCTCCAAAGCCCGTCAAGACTATGATAGTGCTCCTCGATGGAATCGGCCATGGGTACCGGCCATTCGAGACGCGTTCAGACACCCTGGAGCGGATGCGGCCAAAGCAAAGCGCCCCGGCTCGGAAGAACCGGGGCGCCGGTATCAGCCCATCCGATGCGTGAGGATCAGTAGAGAACCACGAGCGTCACGCGGCGGTTCTTCGCGCGGCCGTCTGCAGTCTTGTTGTCCGCGACCGGCTTGTACTTCCCGTAGGAAACAGCGTTCATGCGGTGCAGCGGGAAGCCGTGCTGCATGTTCAGGTACTGAAGAACCGTCTCGGCGCGGGTCTGGCCGAGCCCGAGGTTTACCTTCTCGGAGCCGATGCCGTCGGTGTGTCCCTGAATCTCGATGTAAACGTTCTTGTTCTCGTCCTTCACCCGCTTCGCGAACGCGTCGAGCGCCGCCTTCGCCTCGGCCGACAGGTCACTCTTGTTGAAGCCGAAGTGCACCGCTTCGTCGGTCAAGGTAACCTCGAACAGGAAGCTGTGATTCGCGAGCTTGTTCGCCTCGTTGGCGCGGGCGAGCGCTTCCTTGGTCGTGTCCGACAGCTTCGCGATCTGCTCGTTCTGCATCGCGTCGGACTTCTTCAGGTTGGTGACGTCCATCTGGGTCGCTTCGACCTGCTTCTGGACCTCACCGATCTTGGCGTCCGAACCCTTGGTCGCGGCCGCCACCTGCTCTTGGACGTAGGTCTTGGTAGCGCAACCGGTTACGCCGAGTATCACAACCAACCCCACCGCAAGAACAACCAACACCGACTTTCTCATGAGATTCCTCCCTTTGCTCCCTCTCATCTTCACGTTTTGACCCGTTCGCACATCAGCTCTAGCGTTATAGCACAACATTCCCTTGACCTGTCAAGTCCTTCCACGCCCCTCTCAAGGAAGCGTTCCGCGGTACCCCTGCCGCGCAGACACGGCATACCCTCCATCGACGCGAACGTCGAGCTTCCTCCACTTGACGATTCCCAGGCCGGAGGGCTCGAAATTGATGATGTATCGCATGGTGAGCTCCTGCCGCAACTCCCTGGCAAACTGCGGGAGCTTGGCGGCCAAATCGACTCTCAGATACCGCGCGCCCGAGGCAGCCGCGAACCGGGCGAGAAGATCCTCGTAGCTGTCGGGCGGGCCCTCCTCCGCTGGCGGCGGCTCGATTCCCAAGACGTAGAGCGGGTCGGCAAGGCTCTCGAGGATCTTCACCGCGTCGGCGGGTTTCACGGAGGACGCCGTATCGACGCCGTCGGTGAAGAGGAGCAGGACGCGCCTCATGTTGTGCGCGCCCTCCATGGCTTGGGGAGCCGCGGTGAGCATGTCGTAGAGGGCGGTGGTCCCGTAGCCCCTGAGGGACTCGAGGATCCTCGGCAGCAGGGCCGGATCGGTCCCGAAAGCCAGGCGTCGCTTCACCTCGTCAGCTCCGAACGTGATCAGGCAAACCTCGTCGTCCGCTCGGAGTTGCTTCACGAACTCCATGATCGCCTCGCGGGTCTTGACGAGACGCCTCCCGTTCATTGAGCCTGACACATCCACGACGAAAGCGTACGAGATCGGGAGTCCTCCCTCCCGCCAGAACGACTTGATCGGGAACTCGACGTCGTCGACGTACAGGTGGAAGCGCTGCTGCTCGAGCGTCGGGACCAGCCGCCCCTTCGCGTCCTTCACCGTCACGGGCACGAGAATCGATGAAACCTCCGCGGTGGCGCGAAAAGTCTCCTTTTCCGGCGGTTGTTCCCCGCCCCAATTCGCGGGCGCGGAGGACACGAGAGCAACAACCGCTGCCAGCGCCGGCCTTGCCCAACTTGCGGACATCTGCGGTCAGAGGACGAAGGTCAGGCCCAGCCCGAGCTCCGTGAAGGTCAGCCAGTTACCGTTGTAGGAACAGTGGCCCCACCAGTCACAATCGTGCCCGTTGTCCAGGTTGACACTGTGGCCCCTCCAGTCGAATCGGAGCGCCACCTGCGGAGTGAAGAACAGTTTCAGGCCCCCGCCGAAATCGCCCACGAACCGGGTGTCGGAGGACAGAGAACTGCCCGGGGTCTGCCCAACCGTAATGGTGGGGTCGAGCCGCATCGCACCGACGCCGCCGACGATGAAAGGCACGAGCCTCTGGTGACCGAAGGAAAACTCGAAGTTCGCCTCCGCAGTGGTCATGTCCATCGTGCCTACCTTGTTGGCGCCCGAGAAGATCCCCCCGTTGCCAGTGCTCAGATCCGCCCGCTCGCGCGTGAAGAAACCCTCGAGAGCGAGGTTCGGTGCGAACCTGTATGCGATGCGCAGCCCGTACGAAGGCGTGTCGTTGACCCTGATGTCGAAGTTGACGTTGTTGATGATCCCTCGCGAGATCGTGTCGCCGAACCAGTAGCCTGCGGTCGGCGTCAGCTCGATCGTGTTCGGGGTACCTTGCGCGTCTGCCCGTGCAACCGTAAGACCCGCTGCCAGCAACACCAAGAGCAGTCTTCGCATTTCACCTCCCTCCCTGTCCAGAACTCTCGGCCAGGATCCCGAGCACGTGCCGGCGGAGGTCCGCGACGGACTCCGCCGAGTAACCCGGGTAGATGCGCACCACTCCCCCCTTGCGATCGAGAAGTATCGAGAACGGGATTTGTTCCACGCCCAAAGCCGCCTGCGTCTTGCCGTCAACGAGATACACGGGCAACGTGATCCCTGTCTTCTTGAGGAAGCCATCCAGGCGCGGTTTGGCTGCGGCCAGTTGCTGCGCCACGCCCTCCTCGTCAAGCAACGCAGGGAGATCGACATCCACAGCCAGTAACACCAGCCCCTTGCCGCCCAGCTCGTTGTAGAGTTTCTGAAGCTCCGGCAGTTCGAGCCGGCAGGGTCCGCACCACGTCGCCCAGAAATTCAATACCGTGGCGGTGCCGAGAAGATTCCTGAGCTCCACCGTCTGCCCGGCGAGATCGGTGAGCTGAATCGGGGGAAACTCCTGGCGAGCGGGCTCGCCCCTCACCAAGGCCACGGTCAGGACAGCCACCCCCGCAAAGCAGAGCGACAGCGCTCTCATCGCCGGTATGCTACCACGTCGTTGACACTTTCCCTTGCTTGCGCTAGCTTTCACAACCATGAGCGAGCGTGAGCTCCACCGAATCGGAGTTGTCGGCGGCGGGATGATGGGACGCTCCATCGCAACCCGTGTGTCGCAAGCGGGCCTGGGTGTCGTCGTGCGGGACATCACGCAGGAGCGCACCGACCAGGTCAAGGACCTGCTCGAGAAGGATCTCGACCGTGAGATCGAGCGCTGGGGCCTTACCCAGGCCGAAAAGAAGGCCATCCTCGCGCGAATCGAGTTCACAATCGACCTCAAGAAGACCGGCGGTTGTGACCTCGTCATCGAGACGATCCACGAGGACTTCGCGGCAAAACGAGCCCTGATCGCCGAGCTCGACGAGGTGCTGGAGCCTGCGATCCCGGTCATCATTAATACGTCGACGCTCTCCATCAGCGAGCTGGCACAGGGATTGCGGCACCCGCAGCGCATTCTTGGCATGCACTTTCTCTACCCGGTCACGACGACGCGCGTCGTCGAGGTCGTCAAGGGCCAGGTGACGAGCGACCGCGCTTTTGAGAGCGCGCGTAGATTCGTTCGGATCCTCGGCAAGGTGCCCATTCAGGAGTTCGAATCGCCCGGCTTCGTGACGACTCGGGTGGTCATGCCGTTGATCAACGAGGCTGCACACGTGGTGATGGAGGGTGTGGCCAGCGCGGCCGAGGTGGACCTCGCGATCAAGCTGGGCTACGAATTCCGCCACGGGCCGCTCGAGTGGGCGGACCGTGTAGGCCTGCACCGCGTCCTCAACTGGATGGAGCACCTCTTCCACGAGACCGGTGAGGCGAAGTTCCGGCCGTGTCCTCTCATTCGGAAGTTGGTGCGGGCCGGTCAGACCGGCGCCAGAGTCGGAAAGGGCTTCTTTTCCTACGACAGCGAGCGAAGCCGGCTCGACCGGTTGCCGGACGACACCCCGAAGCTGAGCTGACGGCCGAGATCGCCCTCCGCCGTCGCACGAGTCTGGAGCTGGAACAATGAAAGTCCTGGTCCTCAACTGCGGTTCTTCATCCGTGAAGTTCCAGGTGATCGAGACCTCGCTCGAGATGATCGAGGCGGACACCGACCGCACCCTCGCCCGGGGCGGCGTCGAGAAGATCGGCCTCTCGGACTCCCGGCTGGTCATGGACGTCCCCGGCCGGAAGCCCTACCAGGAGATCGCCGAGATCCTGGAGCACCGGGCAGCGGTGGAGAGAGTGCTGAAGGTTCTCTCCCACCCCGAGCACGGAGTCCTGGCGAACGTCGCCGAGATCGAGGCCGTTGGGCACCGCATGGTCCACGGCGGGGAGAAATTCGCCTCATCCGTCCTGGTCACGCCCGAAGTCGAGGCAATGATCGAGGAGTGCGTCGTCCTCGCCCCTCTTCACAACCCCCACAACCTCCGTGGCCTTGCGGCCGCACGGAGCCTCTTGCCCAAGGTTCCCCACGTCGCTGTCTTCGACACGGCGTTTCACCAATCGATGCCTCCGAGGGCCTTCATCTACGGGTTGCCCTACGAGCTCTACACCCGACACGCGATCAGACGCTACGGCTTCCACGGCACGTCGCATCGGTTTGTCTCGATCCGCACCGCCCGGCTCCTCGGACGACCGCTCGAGCAGCTGCGGATCGTGACCTGCCACCTCGGGAACGGTTGCTCGATGGCGGCCGTCGATCGCGGCCACTCGGTCGATACGACGATGGGATTCACGCCGCTCGAAGGGCTCCTCATGGGCACGCGCAGCGGAGACCTGGACGCCGCCATCCTGCCGTGGGTCATGGCCATGGAGGAAGTTACCCTCTCCCAGCTCAACGCGATGCTGAACAAGCACTCGGGCCTCTACGGGATCTCCGGGGTTTCGTCCGACATGCGAGAAATCGAGGCTGCGTGCGCGGCCGGCAACAAGCGGGCGCGCCTCGCGTTCGAGATCTTCTGCTACCGCATCCGGAAATACGTCGGCGCCTACGCGGCGGCGATGGGGGGACTGGACGCCGTCACCTTCACCGGCGGCATCGGCGAGAACTCGCCGCTCGTCCGGTCCACCGCCCTTTCCGAGATGGAGTTTCTGGGCATCCAGCTCAGCGAGGAGGCGAACCGAACCGCGCCGCGCGGGAAGGAAGTCCTGATCTCCCAGCCCGGGTCCAGGACCTCGGTTGCCGTGGTCCCCACCAATGAAGAGCGCGTCATCGCGCGAGACACGGTCCGGGTGCTCGGTGGGGCGATGCCGTCGTTCTCGGTCCCGGATAACGACGCGCCGAGGTAGCGTCGAGGTTAATTCAACGCTTCCAGGCGCTGGGCTCGAAGGTCCTGGCCGGCTCGCGCATGTGGAGGCGCTCCTTTTCCAGGACCATCGCCTCGAGCACGCCCTCGGCCACCCTCTGGGCCTTGTCCGAGATGTGCTCGAGATCCTCGGTGATGCCGCGCGGGTCGATGTCGCCGATCTTGTCACCGGTCTCCACCGGAACGCCGTCCCGCAGGAGTCCGCGAATGACGCCGCTGATGCGCGCGACAACCGGATACTCCGAGTCCACGGGCACGCCGCGGTAGAGGTCCTCCCGCGTCAGCAGGAGGACGACCACGCCCACCTTCTCTCCCTGCTCCAACCGATTGCCGATATCGTGATTGGTGTGGAAGATGCCGGGGCGCTGGGCCTTGATCACGCGTTCCTGGGCAAACCCCATGATCTCGGCCGGCGGCTCCGACGACAGTGTCTGGCCGCCCAAGAGCACGCGCCCGAGCTGAGGGCCGCGCACCGTCTCCACGAGGGCGTGGCAATCCTTCCCGGCCTGGTAGCCCGGACCGAGCGCGATCACGAGAGGAGCGAGGTCCTTCGTCAGGCCCCAGTTGGATCGGAGCATTGCCGCATCGACGAGAATGTCGGGCGGCCACGCCGCCAGCACCTCAGGCAGGGGTTGCGTCGTGATCGCGAGGTCGCCGAGCTCGTGAACCGTGTCGATCTCGGACAGGAGCATCACGAAGCGCGCTGTGACGCCGTCGACCGTCTTCGCGTGGTTGAACACCGCCTCCGAGAAGCAGACGTTGCGGCGCACGGCTTTCGGAAAAGCCCGCTCGACCATCAGGATGCGCCCGAATCCCTGGCGCGCCAGGTGGACAGCCACGGCGCTGCCGAGTTCTCCGGCGCCGCGGACCACCACGCCCGCCTGCTTCAGGAGCTCCATCAACGCACCGCCACCGCTTCCACCTCCACCTGCGCCCCGCGCGGAAGCGCCGCCACCCCCACAACCGCCCGCGCCGGCCGGTGTTCGCCGAAAAAGGCGGCGTAGATCTCGTTGAACTCGGCGAAATGGCTCAGATCCGTGAGATAGGCTGTGGCCTTCACGACGCTGGTGCGGTCGCAACCCGCGGCCTTCAACACGGCGTCGATGTTGTCCAGCACTCTCCTCGCCTGCTGTGCGAAGCCCCCGGCAACGAGGTCGCCGGTCGCCGGATCCAGCGGGATCTGCCCCGAGACGAACACCAACCCGGCGCTCACGGTGGCCTGGCTATACGGACCGATGGCCCGCGGCGCCGCATCGGTATTCACGGTTACCGTCTTGCTGCTCATGGCTCCTCCGGTTCAGGGACGAACTCCCAAATCTCCGGAAGGTTACGGAAGCGCTCTGCAAAGTCAAGGCCGAACCCGACGACAAAGCGATCCTCGATCTCGATTCCCACGAAGTCGAGCTTTACGTCCACCTTCCGACGAGAGGGCTTCGAGAGCAGCGCCACGACCTGAACCGTCCTCGGGTGACGCGCCTTCAGCAACGCGACCACGTCTGCAAGCGTCAGCCCCGTGTCGACGATGTCTTCCACGATGTAGACGTCCTTCCCGGCGATGTCCACGGTGACGTCCTTGATCAGCGTGACCGTGCCAGACGACTCGGTCGTCGCGCCGTAGGACGAGGCCTGAATGAAGTCGACGACGACGCCGTGACGCAGCCTCTGAGTCAGAGCCGTGAAGAAGAAGACCGCTCCCTTGAGAACGCAAATGAAGACAGGGTCTCGCCCTTCGAGATCGGCGTCGATCTCCTCCGCGAGCGTTGAGACGATCTGCTGGATCTTGTCCTGCGCTAACAGTCTCTCCTTCAACACCGGCCACCTCCTCTTTTCCGCTTTCCGTTCGTGGTGTAGACTGGCATTGGAAGTCTCAATATGAATGCCATCGGGCTCCACGAGCTGAACCAGCGTTACGTCCGGCTCACTGACCGCTGCCGGTCTCAGTGGACGTTCTACCAGTACTTGCAGGGATTGTTCAAGCACCTCTTCAACTCCCCCTGCCCTATCGAGATCGACTTCCCGACTCTGTTCAACGAATTGCGCCAGGTCGGCGCCGGCCTCGGTCACCCCGAGACCGCGCGCACGGAGAAGACCATCAGCCACATCAACACTCGGCTCGATGGTCAGGCACGAAAGCTGCTCGAAGTCGACAGGCAGATTCCGCCTTCCCTCCTGCGCCGCTTCTTCGACCGCCTCCGGAACCAGGACGAGAAGGTGCTCCTCGCCATTCTCAAGTTCTACCTCGACGGTCAGAAGGTGACGGAGGACACGCTCGACAAGCTGGATATCCTTTTCACTCGCCTCGCGGAGATTCCGCGGGAGGATCACGTCAGTCTCGTTCGCGAACGACACGAGATCGAACGCCTCGTCGGCCCCCTTCTTCAGCTGCACCCTTCGTCCGAGACCTCCGAGCAGGAGATCGAGGTTCGCCTGAACGCCCTGGCCGACCTGAAGGGAGAGGTCCTTGCCTGCCGGACCTTCACGGAGCTGGTGAGCGGCGGTGTGCTCGATCGTTTCAGATCGCTCAAACGCCGCCTCGGGGAGACCCTCTTGAATCCGCGTCTGCTCCCCGTCCTGCTCGAGACGACGGTGAACATCAAGAACCGCTTTCGGACCCTGTGGGAGGACGAGGAGACGGCACTGCTCGCCGACACGAACAAGGTCCGCGAACTCGAGAAGCAACTCTCCGGTCATCCGGAGATGGCGACTCCCGACCTGCGGGAGATGCTGGAGGTTTTCGCCTCGGCGCAGCAGCGCTTCGACGAGGGGAGACAGACCGAGAACCTGAGGCGCGAGGATGCGCTCAAACTCAGGATCGCGCTCAACCGGATCCTCGACCAGTTCGACGTGGCGCAACTTGGGGTCGTCTCAACGCCGCTCCCCCCCGTGCGCTCAGGTCCCGGCGTCGGTGAAACGGCTTCGGAGGTCGAGCCCGTCACGCCCGGTCAGGTTGCCGCGTCCCCGATGTCGCCGCTCCAGGCCGATGGTCTGCTCCAGGAGTACGTGAGCAAGATGGTTTTCGCGCTGGAGCTGGTCGGCGACGACAGTTCGGCCGCCGACGCCGTCAGAGCGAAGGAGCTGGCGACCCTCCGGCTCGAACCATGCGAGGTGGAGGCTATCCGCCGGCTGCTCGACACCGGCGCGACGCTCGGCTCTCTCGACCACGAGCGAGCTCGACTCCTGGTCCAGGCAGCCGCGCTGCGAATCCGAATGGACGACGAGGCGCGGGAGATCGACCGTCTGCAGAGGCGTGGCTCCGAGCACCTGGCCGAAACGCTCGAACACGCCTCGCAATCGCTGCAACGGGCCTCGGAGATCGAGCGGCGCTTCGGTTGGGTCGTCGATGACGCTCTTTACAGGGGCGACACGGAATTCCTCGAGCCCCTGTACCGGTGCCGCTTCCGGCTCTTGCGCGCCTACTCCGGCCTCTGGTTGATCCACAACGATCGTGGCGGAATCTCACCCTTCTGAGCCCAGACTGCTTTGCCTGCGCCTGGGCGAGGTGACCTACCCGCTCGACGCGGACAAAGTCGTCATCGGCCGCAGCCGCTCATGCGACATCCGACTGCGCGAGGACACCGTGTCCCGCCTTCAGGCGGCGTTCGTATGGCGGGAGGGGAACCTGGTGATCGAGGACCTAGGCTCTTCGAACGGGACCTACCTGAACGGTTTGAGAGTCGTGGAGCCTCAAACGGTCGTGACCGGAGACGTGGTCCGCTTCGGCGAGTTGCGCGGCACCGTCGATCGCAGCGACGTGCCGAATGCCGGACACTCGTCGGGCGCGAGGGCCGTCACCAACGGCGCCCGCGCCGAAGAGCTCTTTTCAGGGGACTCGGCCGGCCTGGGCTGGCGCCTCCTGGCGGCAACGGCGGACACGGTGATCTTTGCTCTTGGCCTTGCCGTCGTGTGGGCTCCGCAGTGGCTGGCGCTCCTGGTCGAGCGGCACTTCCTCGCACCCGACACGCTCCCTCCGAGCCTGGAGACGAAGGCGATGCTGAAGGGCGCGTGCCTGGTCCTGTCGCTCGTCTTCGGGTTTCTCTACTTCGTCCACGGCTGGGCGCGCCGCGGCGGCTCGCCGGGGATGAAGCTGTTCCGCCTGCGCCTCCTCGACTGGAGACACCGGGCCCCGATCGGCTACGGCCGTGCGTTCCTCCGCCTCGCGGCCAGTCTTGTGACGATCCTGACCCTGGGCCTCGGTTATTTCGTCGTACCTTTCCGGCGCGACCGGAAGGCGCTTCACGACGTCCTGGCAGGTACCATCGTGGCGCGGCGCGCCCCTCGGCTTGGTCAGCCGACCCCTCCCGCGTAGAATCTCCCCCGTGAGCGAGATACTTCAAGCTTTCGGCGCGACCGGCCCGGTGGCCAAGTTGGTGCTGGCCGTTCTCGGGGTGTTCTCCCTGGCCTCGTGGACACTCATGTTCCTAAAGCTGCGGCAACTCCGCCAGGCCGACGGCGAGAATCGTTCATTCCTGGCCGAGTTTCGGCGCGCAACCCGCCTCGCCGACGTGCAGGCGGCGGCTACCAAGAGCCCAGGCGCTCCGCTTGCCGGGATGTTCCGAGCCGGCTACCTCGAGCTCGAAGCCCAGGTGCGTGTTCTGCAACGGACCGGCCAGGCGGCGGGCCAGATCAAGAGCCTGGCGGCGGTCGAGCGCGCCCTGCAGCGCGCGATAGGCATCGAAGGGGCGAGGTTGCAGCGCTACCTGCCCTTCCTCGCCACGACGGCATCGGCCACCCCGTTCATCGGGTTGTTCGGGACGGTCTGGGGCATCATGACGACGTTCCGCGCCATCGCCGCGTCTGGATCAACGTCAATCGCCACCGTGGCGCCAGGCATCGCCGAATCGCTCATCAATACCGCCGCCGGTCTGGCTGCGGCCATTCCCGCCGTCGTCGCCTACAACGGCTTCCTGGGAGCCTTGCGCCGCCAGCGCGGGCTCATGGAGGACTTCCTCCTCGAGTTCCTCAACCTGACCGAACGCACGTTTACCTAGGGAGACGAGGCGATGGCGTTCCGGGCCTCCAGCGAGGACTTCGAGAGTCTGGCCGAGATCAACATCACGCCGCTGGTGGACGTGATGCTCGTCCTGCTCATCATCTTCATCGTCACCTCTCCGATGCTCGTCCAGGGCCTCCAGGTTGACCTCCCGCGCCAGGCAGCCCCTCCCCTCGTCCAGAAGGGCGCCGAACCGATCATCCTCACCCTCACCCGCGACCGACTCGTCCTGCTCGGGGATCAGCCCGTTCACCTCAGCCTTCTGCCTCAGAAACTCGGGCCGATGCTTGCCGGCGGCCCGCGGCCCGTCTACCTCAAAGGTGACCAGCAGCTCCCCTACGGATTCGTGATGAATGTGCTGGCGACCCTGAACCGCATGGGGGTCGAGGAGATCGGGATGGTGACGGCGCCACCGGTGGAGCGATGAACGATCCCGTCTCCGAGGAGCTCGAGCGCCGCGCCCGACTCGACCTCGGGTGGTGGTGGGCACTAGCCGGTGCCGGAGCTCTTCACCTCGCGCTCGCGGCCGCCATAATCCTCGCGCCGCCCGGCGGACGGCGGATGCTCACCCTGCCACACGTCCAGGTCAGGCTGACGTCCGCGCCGCTCCCAGGCGCCGTGCCCGGCCCGAAAGCGGCTGCGGCCTCGGCGCCCGCGAGACCGGCGGCCGAGCCCGGTCCCGCGAAACAGAAGGGTCGCAAAGCCGAGGAGTCGCCTCCCAAGCATCCCATTCCCGACAAGCGCGCACCCCAGCGCGCCGAGGCCCTGGCCCGAACCGCTCCTCCTTCCACCGGCGCACAGGCGCCCGGAGACCGCGCCGGCCCCACAGGGCCCCTGGGAGGTAGCTCCGTCACTTCGGTCTCGGGCGGCCTCGCACTCGGCGCGACTGGCGGCGATGAGGCGTTCCCGTTCACCTACTACCTGAACCGGGCTCTCGCCCTGATCGAGGGCAACTGGT
Organism: Thermoanaerobaculaceae bacterium; assembly: GCA_050018455.1. Lineage (GTDB taxonomy): Bacteria > Acidobacteriota > Thermoanaerobaculia > Thermoanaerobaculales > Thermoanaerobaculaceae > RBG-13-68-16. The sequence continues at coordinate 134,694 of JBEKAA010000001.1, forward strand.
TCCGTCCCCCGGCACCGATCGGGACGGTGTGTCGCGTGCGGTGCGTCATCGACCGCACAGGCCGGCTGGTCGAGGCCGGCCTCGAGGCCGAGAGCCAAACGCCGGCGTTCGACCGGGCTGCGCTTCGCGCGGTGTATGCTTCAGCACCGCTTCCGCCGCTTCCTCAAGGCTTCGGCGGGAGCACGCTCACGCTTCACCTGGAGTTCGGCCAGTGAGAAATGGACTTCTCGTCATCGGTGCATGTGCAATCGCCCTTGCTGCGGCGGACCGAGCCGCGGCTCAGGAGGAGGTCTACCTCAAGGTCACCAGTCCGGGCCTGTCCCGCGTCATCATAGCGATGGCGGAGGTCCCCTCGCGGCAGGGAACGGACTCGGGGGCAGCTGCCACGCTCCTCGCCACCCTCCGCAGGGACCTCGACGAGACCGCGGTCGTCGGCCTGGTCGCACAGGAAAATGCACGCCTGGTGATCGTCGACCCCAACAACCCGACTCTCACGCACCAGCGCTGGCGTGCGGTCGGCGCCCAGTTCCTCCTCGACGGGAGCATCGCAGGCGCGGGGAATCAACTGGTCCTGGAGGCCCAACTCTGGGACCTCACCTCCGGCGAAGTGGCGTACTCACGCCGCTTCCAGGGGACGGTCAACCTGGCCGTCACCATGGCGCACTCGTTGGCCAACGAGCTCATCCATCTCTTCACCGGGAAACCCGGCCCGTTTCTGTCCCGCATCGCGTTCGTTTCCGACCGCAGCGGCAACAAGGAGCTTTGGGTCATGCGGTGGGACGGCAGCGAGCCGCAGCAGCTCACCAGCCATCGCTCAATCGCCCTCTCTCCGGCGTGGTCGCCGGACGGCCAGTGGCTCGCCTTCACCAGCTTCCTCAGGGGCTCTCCGCAGCTCTTCATTTTCCGGCCGAGAGAGGGCTACCTGAAGGCGCTCTCATCGTTGCCGGGAGTGAACTCGTCGCCGAGCTTCTCCCCAGACGGCAAGTTGGTGGCTTTCGCGGCGGGTGAAGGCGGCGAAACGGACATCTTCGTCGTTCCTGCCGAAGGCGGCACGCCCGTGCGTTTGACCCACACCCGGGGCATCTCGACACAGCCCGCCTGGTCCCCGAGCGGGCGCCAGATCGTGTTCACATCTTCGGTCGGCGGGTCGCCGCAGCTGTACATGATGGATGCCGAAGGAACCAACGTGCGGCGGTTGACGTTCGAGGACAAGTATGCCGACGAGGCGTCGTGGGCGCCGGACGGGGTGGCGGTCGCCTACACCACGCTCGTGGAGGACCGCTTTCAGATCGCGACGCTGGACCTGCGCACCGGCGCGCGAACCATCATCCCGGGCCCCGGCAACAACGAATCGCCGTGCTGGTCTCCGGACGGGACAGTCCTCGCTTTCGTGTCGAACCGAACCGGCGCGAAACAGATCTTCATCACCGACCAGATCGGCCGCCCAAGACAGATCACGACCGAGGGGAACAACGTCCAACCTGCCTGGGTTGCACTGGTCCAGTGAGGCGGCTTGTGAAGGAAGCACTTCATGGTGTAGAGTTTCCCGGGCGAGAGGAGGTCCTGTGTTGAGGTTCTGGAACGATAAGCTGACAGCCTGCGCGCTGTTTGTCGCGGTGGTATTCGGCCCGGCGTGCGCTCACCGCAAGGCCGTGGTCGCCCCCGAGCCGCAGGCCGGGGTAGAAACCGAGAAGCCCGCTCCGGAGCCTGCCGGAGGCGGGACGACCACCGTCACTCCCGAGCCGCGAATCAGCGCCGCCGAAAACCCCGAGGGCGCAATCCAGGCCGGGGAGCTGCCGGCAAACCTCGAAGAGATCAACAAGGCCGGCTACCTCAAGGACGCTTTCTTCGACACGGACAAAGCCGACCTCCGTCCCGACGCCCGGGACCTGCTCGCCGCCGATGCGAGCTGGCTGAAGAGCCACCCTTCGGTGAAGTTCCTGGTCGAGGGGCACTGTGACGAGCGGAACACCGAGGAGTACAATCTCGCGCTCGGCTGGCGTCGGGCCAACGCGGTCAAGGGGTACTTGACCTCGCTCGGCGTCGTAGCCGACCGCATCTCCACGATCTCGTACGGAGAGGAGAAACCGTTCGCAACGTGTCACAACGAGAGCTGCTGGTCGCAGAACCGACGCGCGCACTTCGTGGTCACGGCGCGTTAGGGAGGTCCTCCATGCGGTGGCTGGTCATCCCAGTGCTGGCAGTTGGCGTCGTCGGCTGCGTTTCGAGCGGCGACATCACCCTCCTTCATCGTGAGATCACCGACGTGTCCAGGCAGGTGGAGAACCTCGGCCGCCAGTCGACCGGCAAGGAGGATCTCAATACGATGAGCCGCAAGCTGGCGGATCAGAACGCCCAGGTGCTGAAGTCGAACGCCGACATCCAGGTGGAGCTGCAGCAGCTCAGGGACCAGATTCAAGCTCTGCAGTCGAACCTCGACGCCACCAACCAGCGCCTGGCCGCCCTCTCCAGCGAGCTTGCGGCAACACGCGACCGGCTGGGTTCCGCCGCCGCGGCACCCCCTGCAACGAACGTCCCGTCCTCGGCCGCGAACCCGTCGGGCCAACCCACGGAGCCCGCGCAGCTCTACAACGGCGCGTACGAGGACTACCTGCGCGGCAATTTTGACCTCGCCATCCAAGGCTTCTCCGAGTACGCGAAGCGGTACCCCACCACGGAGCTTGCGGCCAACGCGCACTACTGGATCGGCGAGTGCTACTACTCGAAAAAGCAGTTCAAGGAAGCCATCGACGCGTTCACTGAGCTGCTCAACACGTACAAGACCTCCGACAAGGCCGGAGCAGCCCTGCTCAAGAAGGGTTTCGCCTACCTCGAGCTCGGCGACCGCTCCCAGGCCGTCATCAACTTGCAGTACGTTATTTACGAGCACCCGGGCAGCAAGGAGGCCGAGCTCGCCCGCTCGCGCCTGGCTGCCCTCGGCGTGAAAGTGAAGTAACTCTAGAGGCTCAAAGGAGAGTTCATGGCAAAGAGGATCAAGTCCGGGCTGAAGCGCCGTCGTCAGAACGAGGTGCGCCGCAACAGGAACCGAGCGGTGCGGACGCGGGTGCGGAACGCGATCAAGGCCCTCCGGGGGGCGATCGCCAGCAACGACCCCGCGCAGGTCAAGGAGCTGCTTCCTCGGACGGTTTCCGTGATCGAGAGCGGCGTCCGCAAGGGGGTCGTCGAGCGCAATTCCGCCTCGAGGTACAAGTCTCGCCTCACCCTGCAAGCCAACTCGGTGCTGCCGCCCAAGCAGAGCTAGCGCGATGTCCCTTCCCGCCGCTTTTCCGTCCGGACCGCTGTTTCCGGAGCGGTTGGTCAAGCGGGGAAAGGTCCGGGACGTCTACCAGGTCGGGCCGGGCAGGCTCCTTGTCGTCGCCAGCGACCGCATCAGCGCGTTCGACGTCGTGCTGGATCCCGGGGTTCCCGGCAAGGGCATCGTCCTGACACAGCTGTCGAACTTCTGGTTCAGGACGCTCGCAGCCGTCGTGCCAAACCATCTGCTCGCGACCGGCCTCTCCGATCTCCCGGAACCGTTCTCCAAAGAGGCCTCGCTCGCGGGCCGAGCTTGTCTCGTCAAGGCCGTCCGGATCGTCCCGGTGGAGTGCGTCGTGCGCGGATTCATCGTCGGCTCAGGCTGGAAGGAGTACCAGGCGAAGGGGAGCGTCTGCGGCGTGCGCCTGCCTCCCGGCCTCCGGCAGGCCGACCGCCTCCCCGAGCCGATCTTCACCCCTTCCACGAAAGCGGAGGTCGGCCACGACCAGAACATTACGTTCGACGAGGTCGTCCGCCTCGCCGGAGGCGCCGTCGCCGAGCGGCTCCGTGACGTGTCGCTCGACCTCTACACCCGAGCGGCAGCCCTTGCCGAAGAGCGGGGCATCATCATCGCCGACACGAAGTTCGAGTTCGGCCTCGACGCCGACGGGGGCGTGGTCTGGGCCGACGAGGCGCTGACTCCGGACTCGTCGAGGTTCTGGCCGGCCGACAGCTACGGACCCGGGAGCAACCCCCCGTCCTTCGACAAGCAGTTCGTGCGCGACTGGCTCGAGAGCTCCGGGTGGGACAAGCAACCTCCCGCCCCTACCCTGCCGTCCGATGTCGTCGCGAAGACGCAGGCGCTCTACCTCGAGGGCTATCGCCGCCTCACGGGACGCGAGCTGCCTCTCTGATGGACAGCCTCCGCCCTCCCTCCCACCCAGTCGACAGTTAACAGTTGACAGTCGAAGGCATCGACGGTCTCCGCGACGCTCGACCCGTTTGCCCTGCCTACCAGACCATTTGACTGCCAGCAGGCCCTCGTTCCATAAACACGATCCGCACCGGGGGAAACTCGCTGTGAGCTGCGGGTTCTTCGCGCCGTTCTTCTGACTGTCAACTGTCAACTGTCGACTGTTGACTGTCTCCATCCCCGCCTTCCGTTTCCGCCACTCACCCGCTATACTCACCGGACTCTGAGCGACGGGAGGTCGCCTGCTCATGGCATCCAAGCCGGTCCCCAGCGACAAGATCCGAAACGTGGCGGTGGTCGGTCACTCCTCGACCGGGAAGACCACGCTCATCTCCGCCATCCTCTTCAACGCCAAGGATGTCACGCGCCTCGGCAAAGTGGACAAGGGCAACGCCGTTACCGACTTCGACGACGAGGCCGTGGAGCGCAAGATCACGATCGGTGCCGCCGTGGCGCACGCTTCGCACCGCGACTGCAAGCTGAACCTGATCGACACGCCCGGGTATGCGATCTTCACCACCGAGGCGGTGCAAGGCGTCAAGGTGGCCGAGGCGGCCCTGATGGTCGTCTCCGCCGTCGCCGGCCCCGAGGTTCAGACCGAGAAGCTTTGGAAGATCTGCTCGGGCATGGGCAAGCCGGTGCTGTTCCTGGTCAACAGCATGGACCGCGAGCGGGCGTCGACGAGCAGGACGCTCCAGCAGCTGCAGAAGAAGTTCGGGCGCGAGGTGCTTCCGATTCAGCTCGCCATCGGCGAGGAGAGCAAGTTCTCGGGAGTCGTGGACCTCGTGCGCAACAAGGCCTTCACCTTCCCGGCGGACGAGAGCGGCACCGTGCAGGAGACCGCCGTCCCGGCCGAGCTGAAGGACGAGGCCGACGCCGCCCGCAACACTCTGATCGAGATGGTCGCCGAGCAGGACGAGGCGCTGCTCGAGAGGTTCTTCGCGGACGGGATGCTCTCGGACGGGGAGCTCGCCGCCGGGCTCACCAAGGCGGTGGCGGGCCGCAAGATCTTCCCCGTGCTCTACTCCTCCGCCGGCCGCAACCAGGCCGTGCAGCCGGTCATGGACGCCATCGTCGACCTGGTGCCCAACCCCGTGGCCGCACCGATCGCCGCCAAGAACGTGGCGGGCGACGAGGTGAGCATCACGCCCAAGCCCGATGACACGCCGGTCGCGTACGTCTTCAAGACGATCGCCGATCCGTACGCCGGTCGCATCACCCTGATGCGGGTCTTTTCCGGCACCTTCCAGTCCGACGGGACGTACCACAACCGGCAACGCGACGTGGCGGAGCGGTTCGGACCCGTCAACTGGATGCAGGGCAAGGAGCTGACTCCGGTCGAGAAACTCGTCACCGGCGACATCGGCGCGGTGGCGAAGCTGAAGGAAACGCACACCGGCGAGACCCTCACGAGCAAGGACGGCGCCGTCATCGTGCCACCGGTCGCGATACCGGAGGCCGCCATCTCATTCGCCATCGCCGCCAAGGCAAAGGGAGACGAGGACAAGATCGCCCAGGGGCTCCTGAAGCTCAAGGATGAGGATCCCACGCTGCACATCGGCCGCGACCCTCAGACCAAGGAGCAGCTCGTGGCAGGCGCCGGCCAGCTACACGTCGAGATCGCCGTGGCGCGCCTCCACAAGCGGTACAAGGTGGACGTGACGCTGCAGCCTCCCAAGGTGCCGTACCGGGAGACCATCACCAAGTCCGTCGAGATCACCGCCCGCCACAAGAAGCAGACCGGCGGCCACGGGCAGTTCGCCGAGGCGAAGGTGCGGCTGGAGCCCAAGCCTCGCGGCGGCGGCTACGAGTTCATCGACAAGATCTTCGGCGGCTCGATCCCGAACAACTACCGGCCCTCGATCGACAAAGGGATCGTCGACGCGGCCGAGCGCGGCGCCGTCGCTGGCAACCCCGTGGTCGACTTCTCCGTCACGCTCCTCGACGGGAAGTTCCACGCCGTCGACTCCTCGGACATGGCCTTCCGCACGTGCGGCCGCAAGGCGTTCCGCGAGGGCGTGAAGCTCGCCGCGCCGACCATCCTCGAACCGGTGATGCACGTGGAGATCGCCGCTCCCGACGAATTCCTCGGCGACATCATGGGCGACCTGAACTCGCGGCGCGGCCGCGTCCAGGGCATGGAGCCCGGCGACGGCCAGACCGTGGTCAAAGCCCAGGTCCCGCTCGCGGAAATGCTGACGTACTCCCAGACCCTTCGCTCCATCACCGGAGGCCGCGGCGACTTCCACATGGAGTACTCGCACTACGACGAAGTGCCGCACCACATCCAGGAGAAGATCATCCAGGCGTACGCCGGCGCCGAGGCCGAGGAGGAGGAGGAGTAGCCCATGATCGGCGGCTGAGCTCCGCGCGACGGAGCAGTCCGCGTGGGCCAGGCGGGGTGGTGGGCCGGGTGGGGGTTGACAAGCTACAGAACCTGTGGCACTTTACATACGTGAGCTGTTTTCGCAGTTGCGGATTCAGGAAGATCTGAGGTCAACCCGCCGCAAGGAGCAGCGACCTTGCGGCTTTTTGGCGTTAGCCGGGACGCACCCGGCAGAGAATGCGGCGGACCGACTAGACCGCCGGTAACAAGGAGAAAGCAGCATGGCGCAGGGAACTGTAAAGTGGTTCAACGACACCAAAGGTTTCGGCTTCATTACCCAGGAGGGCGGAGAGGACGTGTTCGTCCACTACACCGCCATCGCCGGTGAGGGTTTCCGTACCCTCAAGGAAGGTGCCCGGGTCGAGTTCGACGTCGTGCGGGGCCCCAAGGGCCTGCAGGCGGCCAACGTCCGCGCGATCTGAACATCTGAAACTCGTAACGGAACGAGGGGCGGCGCCACGGCGCCGCCCTCCTCTTTTGGGACAAGAGAACGTTAGGAAGTTCACAGGTTGGAAGGTTCGAAGGTTCGGAAACGGGCCAAAGGGGAGAGGGAAGACGAACGACGGAGCCAACCATGGCACCTCGTGTCGCGCGTCTTTCCTCTTCCGTCTCCCCTCTTCCTACTCCCCTTTTGCGGACCTTCTCGGTCAGCGGCCGGGTGCGCTGCCCGCGAGCGGCGCCGGAGCTGCGAGCTTGACGGGGATGGGGAGTTCGATGCGGCTTCGGGGGGCGCCGTAGTACGGCCGGTAGCCGAGGTCGAGCTTCTCGTACGGCCCCTTCTGCATGAGCTCCTCCAGCCCAACGATCGCCTCACCGCGGCTCGCGAACGCCATCTCGTGGGTGCGGGACATCACGATCGCCTCCTTCGGGCAGGCGTCCACGCAGAAGCCGCAGTAGACACACCGGAGCAGGTCGATCGTGAAGACCTTCGGGCGCTTCTCGTACTCCACCGAGACGCTGGCGGCGTCTTCCTCCGCCTCGATGTGGATGCACTGGGCCGGGCACGCCTCTTCGCACATGTAGCAGGCCACGCAGCGCGGCGACCCGTCGGGTCTCGCGAGGAGGATGTGGCGCCCCCGCAACCGTTCGGAGTATTCCCGCTTGACCTCGGGCCACTCGACCGTGACGGTGTACCTGCGCGCGAACAGGTTGCCCAGGAAGTGACGCAGGGTCACCGCGAGCCCCTTTGCGACTTCGATCAGGTAAAAACGCTGCCAGAAGCGCATCGGCTTGGGATCGCAAACGACCACCTCGCGGGCGCTCATCGGTCCAGCTCCCCGGCGATGACGTTGAGGCTGCTCATGATCGCCACGGTGTCCGAGACCATGTGGCCCTCCAGGATGTGGGGGAACGCCTGGAAGATCGCGAAGCACGGCGGACGGACCTTGATCCGGTACGGCTTCCCGCCCCCGTCGGAGACGATGTAGTACCCGAGCTCGCCGTTCGCGGCCTCGGTGAAGCCGTACGCCTCCCCCGCCGGCACCTTCATCCCCTCCATGATCAGCTTGAAGTGCCAGATGAGAGACTCCATCTCGGTGTAGACCTCCTCCTTGGGCGGCAGCGCGACGCGGTGGTCGTCGGTGATGATGGGCCCCGGCTCCAGCCTCGCGAGCGCCTGCTCCACGATGGAGAGCGACTGCTTCATCTCCTCGACCCTCACGAGGTAGCGGGCGTACGTGTCGCCGGCGTGCGCGACCGGCACCTTGAAGTCGAACGTCTCGTAGCCGAGGTAGGGGTACGCCTTGCGCACATCGTAGGCGACGCCCGCCGCCCGCAGGCACGGCCCGGTCCACCCCCAGTCGACGGCGTCCTCGGCAGAGATCGCGCCGATCCCCTCGGTGCGGTCCCGGAAGATCCGGTTCTCGGTGATGAGCGTCTCCATCTCCCCGACGAGCTTCGGGACGCGCCCGAGCAGGTAACGCACCGACTCGACGAAATCGGCCGGAGCGTCGTGCGACACCCCTCCGATGCGGACGTACGACATCGTGAGCCGGCTGCCGCAGCACGCCTCGAGCACGGAGTACATCTCCTCGCGCGCCTGGTACATGTAGAGGAACGGCGTCATGGCGCCGAGGTCGTTCAGGTTCGCGCCGACGTCGACGATGTGGTCCATGATCCGGGACAGCTCCGAGAGGATCAGGCGGATCATCTGCGCGCGGGGCGGCGCCTCGACGCCGAGCATCTTCTCGACGGCGAGCGCGTAGCCCACGCCGTTCATCATCGCCGAACAATAGTTCAGGCGATCGGTGTAGGGGATCACCTGGTTCCACGTGTGGCTCTCGGCCATCTTCTCGAAGCAGCGGTGGAGGTAGCCGATCTCCACCTCGGCCCGGGTGATCACCTCGCCGTCGAGCCGAACCACGGTCCGGAGCGTCCCATGGGTCGCCGGGTGCGACGGCCCGAGGTTCAGCACCTGCGTCTCGAAGTGATCGTCATCCTCCTGGGTCTCGCGCGCCCACGCCGGTTCGTCCTGCTCGCCCTCGCGCAGGAGCCAGCGCTGGCCCGGGTCGTAGTCCTTGCGAAGCGCGTGGCCCTGAAACGCCGGGTGGCAGAGGATGCGCTTGAGGTTCGGATGGCCCTCGAAGCGAATCCCGAACAGGTCGAACGCCTCCCGCTCGAACCAGTCGGCCGCCTTCCAGACGCAATAGACGGACGGCACCACCGCGTCGCTCTCGCGGACCGGCACTTTGAGGCGGAGCCGGCGCCCTCGCTCCAGCGACGCGAGGTGGTAGACGACCTCGAAGCGCTCCTCCCGGCCCGGGTAGTCCACGCCGCAAACGTCGGCGAGGAGGTTGAAGCCCAGCTTCGGGTCGGACTTCAGGTGGCGCGCGAGCTCCGGCAAGATGGCCCGGTCCACACGGAAGCTTTGAACGTCGCCGCCGGGCAACTCCGTGACTCCTCCACCCTCCGGGAAAGCGGTGCGGATCGCAGCCAGCGTTTCCTTGCGGTTTTCCATGCGTTCCCCGTTCACGCGCCCGAAGCCTTCTTGGCCGCCAGGACCCTCTGATACTGGGTTTCGCCTTTGGCGATCATCTCCTGCAACTTCACGACTCCCTGCAGCAGCGCCTCCGGCGTCGGCGGGCAGCCGGGGACGTAGACGTCCACCGGGATGAACTCGTCGATCCCCTGCACGACGTGGTACGCGCGGTAGAAGCCGCCGGTACAGGCGCACACGCCCATCGAGATGACGTATTTCGGCTCGGCCATCTGCTCGTAGATCCGCACCATCACCGGGGCCATCTTGTCGGTGATGGTCCCGGCGACGATCAGCAGGTCCGACTGCCGCGGAGAGAACCTCACGACCTCCGCGCCGAACCGGGACACGTCGTAGTGGCTCATTATGAAGGACATGAACTCGATCGCGCAGCAAGCCGTTCCGAACGGCAAAGGCCAGAGGCTGTTCTTCCGCGCCGCGTCGATCATCGCGTCGAGCCTCGTCGTGAGAATCGCGGGACTCCCGTCGAGCTGGCGCGAAGCGGAATCTCCCCGCCCGGTCTTGCCGAACGTCGGCAGGGTACTCTTCACATCAGGGTTGCCCATCCCACCCTCCCACTCTCACCAACTACAGACCACGGCCGGCTCTTCCACGCCGGATCAGGTACAAGCATTATATTGGCTCTCCACCCCGGCTTGCGCCACCCTTCGAATCCGGGGTCGGCGCAGGGCAGAACTGTCCGAGCACCCGGCGGACGAACTCGCGGGTCTCGCGGTACGGCGGCATGCCGCCGCTCTTCTCGACCGTCGCGACTCCGGCGTTGTAGGCCGCCAGCGCCGTGGGCACGTCCTTGAATCGATCGAGCAACGCCCGCAGATGGCGGCAACCCGCCCGCAAGTTGGCTCCCGGCTCGTAGGGGTCCGTGAGGCCTTGTTCGATCCAGACCGACGGCATGAGCTGCATCAGCCCGCAGGCTCCTACCCTCGACACAGCCCACGGCTTGAAGTCCGACTCCGCCCTCACGACGGCGAGGACCAGCAACGGGTGGAGCTTCGCCGCCTTGGCGGCGTTGACAATCTCCCGCGCGAACGGGACACCCGGACCCAGGGCCTGTTCCACGTACTCGGCCCGGCAGACGGCCGGCGGCATCGGCTCCGGCTTCGGCTCGACCTCATCGGCGATCACCCTGTCGATCCTCGCAAGAGGTACTTCGAGCGAACCTCCTCCCGGAAGATCGAGGTGGAACCTGGAGCTGTCGATGACCCTGGCTCCAGTCACCGCCAGGATCCGGCCGTCAACGAATACCGCCAGGTACTGCGCCTCCGCCACCCCCCGCCCTCCCATAACGCAGAGCAGTGCCGCGATGAGCATCGGCGCGAGTGTCCGTACGATCCGACGGTTGCCGCAGTTTCCCACCCCCACCCAGTTGACAGTTGACAGTCGACAGTCAGAAGCGTCCCATGCACATCGTCCGCAGCCAGCCTTTGACTGTGAACTGTCAACTGTCGACTGTCGGCTGTTTCTCATGCGCGTGGATGCTTGCTGTCGTAAAGAGCCCGGAGGCGTTCGCGGGTGACGTGGGTGTAGATCTCCGTGGTCGAGATATCGGTGTGACCGAGCATCGCCTGCACGGCCCGCAGATCCGCGCCGTGCTCCAGGAGGTGCGTTGCAAACGAGTGCCGCAGCACGTGCGGCGAGAGGTGGGTCGTGATTCCGGCGGCGCGCCCGTAACGCTTGATGAGCTGCCAGAAGCACTGCCTGGTCATTCCCTGACCGCGAACGGTGAGGAAGAGGTCCTCCTGCCGCTTCCTGTCCAGCCCGGGCCGAGCCTCCTCCAGGTAGGTTGCCAGCCACTTCCGCGCCTGGGACCCGACCGGCACGATCCGTTCCTTGCTGCCCTTGCCCCACACCCGGACGTACCCCGGGTCGAGGCGGAGCTGGTTGACGGTGAGCCCGATGAGTTCCGAGACCCGGACGCCGGTGGCGTACAAGGTCTCCAACATGGCGCGATCGCGCAAGCCGAGCGTCCGGGTCAGGTCCGGCGCGGCGAGCAGCGCCTCGACTTCCTGAGCCGAGAGGAAATGAGGCAGCGACCGCATCAGCTTCGGCGACTCGAGGTCGAGCGTGGGATCCTGCTTTGTCACGTCCCGTTCGACCATGTATCGGTACAGGCCTCGAAGCGCCGCCAGCGCCCGCGCCGCCGAACGCGCGGCGAGGCCCCGGCCCCGCAGGTCGGTAAGGTACCGTCGAAGGTGGGCTCGGTCGCACGCAGTCGCATCGAGGCCGCGAACCGCGAGCCACCGACCGAAAGCCTCCAGGTCGCGCCGGTACGCCGCCACCGAGTTCGCGGCCAGCCCGCGCTCCACGAGCAGCACGGCAAGGTAGTCGGGCAGCAGGAGTCGGAAGAAGTCGGTGTCCGGCAGGGTCCGCGGCATCCCCTGATTCTAGGCCCTCAGCGCAGGATGCGGACCTTCGCAGGGCCGGGATCGTAGCGGTATCGTTCAAGGTCGACGCTGCCGTCGAGCCGGAACTCGACACCTTCCCGTTCGAGCAGCTTCCTCTGCAGCCCGAGCGGGAGATCGCCCCTCCGATCCGTCGAGCAGCCTCCCGCCGCGTTCACCACTCTCTGCCAGGGCACGTCGTCCGGGCACGTGTGCATGGCCCAGCCCACCGCCTTTGGAGACAGCGTGTACCCCAGCACCGCCGCGATCTGTCCGTAGGTCATGACGCGCCCGGGCGGAATGGAGCGGACGATCGCATACACGGCGTCCCAGGCTCCCGCGCACTGGCTGCTCGCCACTTCACCGTGGACGCGCATTGCCTGGGCCCGGTTCCCGCGCCGTCGGGGCGTTCCGCTCAAGGAGCCACTCCGCCGAACCGGTTCGCGCAAAGGTCTCTCGTCGCGCCCATCCCGCTGTCATCGGCCCGGTCGGACAGGAAACCCTGAACGGCCCGGCTCTGGTGCGGCGGGGCTCTTGGGAAAGCCATGCTCGCCCTTCACCGTTCGGGCCTGTTCCAGGTGCCGGCGCGCGTGAGCGGCAAACAGGAGCAGCAACTCGAAGAGACGGAGTTGAAACGCCGTCGTCGCGGGCGCCGAGACCCTCGGCTTCGACAGGTCCAGCCCACTGGCGGCCTGGACTCGTGACGTCAGCTGTCCGATCAGGTCGAGGAGCGCCGGAAGCGTGACGTTCACCGGTTGATCGCCCGCCGGCACGTACTGCTCACGGGCTCTCTTCCTGCGCCGGACGGGAGGCTCCGTCGATTTGAGCAACCACCGCCCGAGCAGCCTCACCCGGAACGCGTCGTTGCTGTACCAGCCTCGTCCCCTGGCCTCGCCGATCGCGGAGTCGATCACCGGCAGCATCTCGGAACCCACGATGTTGAGGTGCCCGAAGCACTCGGCGATCGACCATCGCCCCGACCCGGGTCGCCAGTTGAACTGTGTGTCGGAGAGCCCTTCTGCGAGCTGCTGCAACTCCCGACCGACCTCTTGAAATTGGCGCAGGAGATCGTGCGCGCTCGGGTTCATGGCGCCCGTCGAGCGCCCGGGAACCGCAACCCCCGCTTCCCTCCGGCCGAACGGGCGGCCGAACAGATGATCGGTGTCGCTGGGCCCTGCACCCTTGGTCGCCATCGTGGTCCTCCAACCGCGGGCTTTCACCCGGGCTGTTCGTGAAGGAGCCTACTACGAGTTCATGCCGATCTCATCCCACGCTTCCGCGCGAAATCGATCAGCGCGTCCCGGTGCCGGCGATCAGCGGCCCGGAGGCTGCCGAGCAGCCGCGCGACGTCGGGGTTCGCCTTGCCGAGGGCTTCTCGTGAGTGTACCTCCGCCACCCCGCTTTCGAACTCGATAGCGATGACCACTGCCTCGTGCAGCGAGAGTTGAGGCGCGGCCCGACGGACGTTTTCGAGCTGGGCGACCTCTCGCTGAAGGGCGTCGAGATCCAGCTCAACGTCGGCGAAATGAATGGCGTTCTGCCTCGCCACGCGGCGAAGGAACTGGATCTCGCCGAGATGCGAGCGCTCCTCGAAGGCGAGTTTGGAGAAGAGAGCCGACGCGTCAGCGTCCTCCGCGAACGCCTCGCAGAGCTTGTTGTAGATCTCGTGCATCAAGACCTCGAACTGCTCCAGCGACCTCAGCACGCTTTGAAATTCCGCCACCGCACCCCCCTGCAGCAGAGAACCGGAGGCAAGGCGTTCCATTCCTGTCTTGTCGCCGCACGCGCTCCTTTGCCCCGCCGCAACTCGGCGCCTCCGGTCTCCCCCCGAATAGGACGAAAGTCATGCCCCCTGCGGTGAGATTCTAACCCGACCGATTCCGTCCGTCCCATGGTCAGGGGTCCGGACCGCACCTGTCTCGACCGCGTAGAATGAGCCCCGTGGCAGTCCGCATCGACCTCGACAAGCGGCAGGTTACCTGCTCCGTCCACGATCTCTTGCCCGAGAGCATCCGGCCGGGCCTCGGGGTGCCGGGAGAGGGGCTCGCCCGCCTCTCGGTGGGAGCCGAGCTTCACAGGACCGTTCAGAACCAGCGCCACGCCGATGACCCTCGGTACACCAGCGAGGTCCCCGTCGACGCCACCTTTACCATCGACGGCTGGGAGCTCCGGGTCATCGGGAGAGCCGACGGCCTGACACGCTCCGACCAGGACCGCCGCGTCGTCGAGGAAATCAAGACGCTCCACTTCAGAACCGAGTTGCACCACCCCCTCGCGCACGAGAGGATCGAGAGGTTCCGGTGGCAGGCCCGCCTCTACGCGTGGTGCCTCTTCCCTGACGGCGACGCGACCGCGCGCCTCCTGCTGATCGACCTGGGAGGCGACGAGCACCGTGTCGAGGACGTGCCGTGGTCTCCCCGCCAGGTCGAGGCATACCTGCGGGCGCGTCTCCACGCACTCGTCGCAGCAGAGCGTGCGCGCGAGCGAACGAGGGCCGTCTGGCGCGAAGCGGCCGTTACCCTGCCCTTTCCGTTCGACGCGCCGCGGCTCGTTCAGCGAGAGGCGATGGAGGCCGTCGCGGCCGCGGTCGAAGCCGGACGCCACCTGCTCCTGGCGGCTCCGACCGGCGTCGGGAAGACAGCGGCCGCGTTGTTCCCAACGATGAAGTTCGCCCTTGCGACCGGGCGGCGCGTCGCCTTCCTCACCGCCAAGACGCCGCAGCAGCACCTGGCGGTCGAGACGCTCCAGGCCATGCAGCGCGGCGGGTGGCGATCGATCCAGATCCGCGCGAAGGCCAAAATGTGTGCGAACCGCGAGGTGGTTTGCCACGAGGAGTTCTGCCTCCACGCGCGCGACTACGGCAGCAAGCTCGAAGAGCGCGGGGTGCTGCCCGCGCTTCTCGCCGGGCCGCCGCACCTCGACCCTGACCGGGTTTTCGAGGTGGCCCACGCCGCCGAAGTCTGCCCCTTCGAGGTTTCTCTCGAGCTCTTGCGCGAAGCCAGTGCCGTTGTCTGCGACTACAACTACGTCTTCGACCCGTCGATTGCCCTCTTCGGCCTCGCGTCGGAGGGCTCGATCGAGGACACGATCCTGATCGTCGACGAGGCCCACAACCTCGTGGACCGGGCTCGCGAGTACTATTCGCCGCGCCTCCCACGCGGAGCGGTTCGGGAAGCTCGACGACTCGTTGAGGGACACCGGCAAAGGGTATGCCGCGACCTCGACGAGCTTCTCGCGGACCTCGACGATCTGATCGGCCGCGAGGTCTCGAACACCCTCGGCTCGAGCTCCGGATGCAGGAACATCGCGCTCGACCCCAAACCGCTCGTCGAGGCCCGGCTTGCCCTCGATGCCCTCGTGGCCCCTTACTTCACGTTCAAGCGCAACGCCGATCTCTGGCTCGCGAAGGACCCGGTCGTCGACGTGCTGCTCTCACTCGCACGCATGACGGACCTTCTGGAGGACGGCGGCCGCGAGCTGGTCCCGCTCGCCGAGAGGCCGGGCGCAGAGGAGGCGGACGAGTCGCTTCGAGTCTTTTGCCTGGACGCGTCGCGTTTCACAGGGGCGTTCCTCCAGCGTTCAGCCGGGTGCATAGCCATGTCCGCCACCCTGGAGCCGTTCGATTTCTACCGCGACCTCCTGGGATTCGACCCCGACCGCACCGACCTGGTCGCCCTCCCGTCGCCGTTCCCCCCCGAAAATCGTCTGATCGTCGCGGTCGACGAGGTGGACACGACCTACCGCGCGCGTCCCCGCTGGTATGGGCGCATCGCCGAGCTGGTCGCCGAACTTGCGCCGGCAGACCGCAACGCGCTCGTTCTCTTTCCCTCCTACGCGTTCCTCCAGGAAGTCGCGGGCCGGCTGGTCGTCCCGGGCCACGCCGTCGAGATCCAGCGCGGAACCGACTCGGATCGAGCTCGGCGGGACATACTCGCCAGGCTGCGGGCAAACCATGAGCCTGTGCTGCTGCTCGCCGTGCTGGGCGGGGCCTTCTCCGAGGGGGTGGACTACCCGGGCGAGATGCTCTCCGAGGTGGTGGTGGTCTCGCCCGCCCTGCCTCAGGTCGGACCGGAGCGGGAGCTGTTGAAGGCCTACTTCGACGAACGCTACGAGAGCGGATTCGAATACGCGTACCTGGTCCCCGGCATGACCCGGGTCGTTCAGGCCGCCGGGCGCCTGATCCGCTCGGCGGAGGACAGGGGCGTCATCGTCCTCGTCTGCAGGCGATTCCTCGCCGACCCTTACCGTTCGCTGCTCCCCGGAGAGTGGACCGGTGGAGATCCCGGGTCGCTTCGCCGGGACGACCCGGCAGGCGCCGTACGCGCCTTCTTCGCCCCCGCCGGCGAGGCCGATCCGTGCTAGTCTTTTGGAGAGTATCCGTTTCGGGGGGGACCAATGGACACCGTAGCTCACATTCTCAAGGAGAAGGGGTCGAAGGTTCACAAGGCCTCGCCGGGCGATACGGTTCTCGAGGCCGTGCAGAAGATGTTCGCGGAGAAGGTCGGCGCGCTCCTCGTGTGCGAGGCTGGAAAGCCGGTCGGCATGTTCACCGAGAGGGATCTCATGAACGTCGTGATCCTCGGCCGCCTCGACCCGGCGACCACCAGGGTCGGTGATGTCATGTCGCGCGAAGTCGTCTATGTCGAGCCGACGGCCGCGGCGGCCGAGGCGATGGCGGTGATGACCGAGCGCCGATGCCGCCACCTCCCGGTGGCCAGCGACGGCCAGTTGATGGGGCTCATTTCGATCGGCGACCTGGTCCGCTGGGCGAGCCGCAACCAGGAGTTCGAGATCCGCAAGCTGACGGAGTACATCTGCGGGAAGTACCCGGGATGATGTCGCAGGCGCGCCTGAGGCTGTTCGAAGCGGCGGCGCTGAGAAAGACCCTTGCCAGCGCCGCGGCTTCACCTCGGAAGCGGGCGAACCTCAACGTCCACCCAACGTTGGAGGATCCTATCCAGCGGATGCTCAATGTCTTCCAGCCCGGCACCTACGTCCGGCCGCACCGTCACGAGCCGCAACGCTTCGAGCTGTTTCTCGCCCTCTCCGGCCGGGCCGGACTCCTGACATTCGACGACGGGGGCGCCGTCTCCGAGACAGCGATCCTCGACCCCGGCTCGGTGTGGGCCGTCGAGCTGCCCGGTTTCGTCTGGCACACCGTCGTCTCTCTCGCGGCCGACACCGCTTTGTTCGAGGTCAAGCCGGGGCCGTACATTCCCCTCGCGGACAAGGACTTCGCGGCCTGGGCCCCGCCCGAGGGCGGCTCTGAGGCGCAAGCGATGCTCGAAGTTTGGCGGCGCCGCGTCGAAGGGTTCCTCGCCCCACAGGAAGGCCCCGCCGCGGTCTAGCAGCGGCGACGTGGTGATCTCGCCCAAGCCGATGAGACTGCTGCGGCTTCTTCGGAGCCTCGCAGTGACAGGGGTGGGGAGAAGACTGCTTCGGCCCCCGCAGGGCCCCGCAGCGACAGCCATTCCTTTACGAACGCCGGCGAATTGGTATTAGGCGCTCACCGGCTCCACAGGTTGAACTTGAGGATGCACCAGATCGCCTCGAACCCGTCCTTCCAACCGATCTTCTTCCCCTCGGCGTATGTGCGGCCGTGGTATGCCACCGGCACCTCGTAGATCCTCACGCCCATCCTGGCGACACGCGCCGTGAACTCGGGTTCGAACCCGAACCTCCCGGAGGTCAGCCGAAGCCGGTCCCTGACCGGCCGGGTGAACACCTTGTAGCACGTCTCCATGTCCGAGAGGTTGAGGTCGGTGAGCATGTTGGACAGCATCGTCAAGAACCTGTTCCCGACCGAGTGCCAGAAGAACAGGACCCTGTGCGGCCCTCCGAGGAATCTGCTCCCGATCACAACGTCCGCTTTCCCGCTCAGGATCGGCCCCAGGAGAGCCGGGTAGTCCGACGGGTCGTATTCGAGATCGGCGTCCTGGACGATGACGATGTCGCCCGTCGTGGCTGCGAAGCCAGTCCGCAGGCCTGCGCCCTTCCCCCGATTGCGCTCGTGCCGGAGCCAGATGAACCGGCACGGCCTGGAGGCCTCCGCCGGTGGCTTGTAGGCGGCGAGCCGTTCCGCAGTGGCGTCGCGCGAGCAGTCGTCCACCGCCACGATCTCCACCTCGGTCACCTGCACCGGAAAAGGCGCGCACGCCGCCCGGTCGAGGACCTGGGAGATGGTGCTCTCCTCGTTGAAGACCGGGACGACGATCGAGACCTTCAGGGTCTCCATGATGATCCTCCGAACTCGAATGTGTGCTTGCCCACCCTGACGCTCGAGAGTAACGTGCCGGCGTGAGCTGGACTCTCTCGCTTCCCGCCCTGCTCGTTCTGGGTTGGGGCATCGCCGGCCTGCTGTGGTGGCTTCGCCGCCAGCGGGCCTTCTTCGAGCCCCTCCTGCCGTGGGTGATGACCGGGTTGGCTCTCGTGTCGGTGGCGATGGCCCTCCTGCTGGCCACCTCGCGCGCGCCCCTTGCGGACCAGGTCGTGCGCGGAGCGCTGCTGATCGAGGGAGCGCTCGGGCTCTGGGTTCTCAGGCACGATGGGCGCGGGAAATCGGGCGATGGACGGCCCTGACGAGCTCACAGAGCTCCCTATCGAGGACAGCCTCGATCTCCACACGTTCGCACCGCGCGACGTCGCCAACGTCGTGGACGAATACCTCCGCGCCGCAAGAGCGGCCGGCTTCCACGAAGTCCGTCTGATCCACGGGCGCGGGCGCGGCGTCCAGCGTGCCGCTGTCCATGCGGTCATCGCCAGGCTGCCCTGGGTCGTCAGCGCCCACGAAGCCCCTCCCGATCGCGGGGGGTGGGGCGCGACGGTAGTCACACTCGGGGCACTGGGCGAGGAGAACACCGTCACGCCTGACTAGTCCAGGTCGACGTCGCGGATCGGCTTCGTCACAGGCTCGCTCTTGGCGGTCTCGAGGAGCTTGCGGAACTTCTCCTCGCGGATCTCGGGCCCGGCCTTCTCCGCACGCATCGCCTCCTCCATCTTCGCGCGCGCCTCCGCCCGCTCCTGGGTCAGCGCCTGAAGCCGCCCCTCGAGCGAGGCTCCGGACTTCGGCTGTTCGGGCGCCTTTCCGCCCACGACAACCTGCTTCTCGCCGTCCACTTCCAGCAGAGCGCGACAATGCGGACAGGTCACGGTGAAGCTCGCCATTGAAAGCCCTCCCATTTGATTCTACCCGCCCCCAGACCGGAGCCGAAGACGGGCACAAAACGGGCGACTTCGATTGATCAGGTGCCGACTTGGGCCGGGACGAGCTGGTCGAGCGCGGCGAGGAAGCGTTCGTTCTCCGGCCGGGTCCCGACCGAGATGCGCGCGCAGTTCACCAGGCCAGGGCCGCCGACCGGACGGATGATCACGCCACGTTGCTGGAACTCGACGAAGAGATCTCTCACGTCGGCCGCGAACTCGACGAGCACGAAGTTCGCCACCGACGGCGTGAACGCCACCTTCCGCCGCGAGAGCTCGCCCTGAAGGTACGCGAGCTCCCGCAGGTTGTGCTCCCGCGAGGTCCGGACCCACTCGGCGTCGGCGAGGGCCGCCATCCCGGCCACTTGCGCGAGCGACGAGGTGTTGAAAGGCGAGCGCACACGGTTGACCGTCCCGACCACGTCGGGCGACGAGACGCCGTATCCGATGCGCAAGCCTGCCAGGCCGTAAACCTTCGAGAACGTCCGCAAGACGATCACATGGCGTCCGGCCTTGACGTCGTCGAGGGCGTCGGGGTAGTCGGATCGCTCGACGTACTCGTGGTACGCCTGGTCGACCACGACCAGCGCGCGATCGTTGACCTCGGCGAGGAAGCGATCGAGCTCCCGGCGTGTGAAGTAGGTGCCTGTCGGGTTGCAGGGGTTGGCCAGGTAGACCAGCTTCGTCCGGTCGCTCACCGCCTTTGCCAGCGCGGGCAAGTCGTGGGCGCGCCCGGCGGTGGCCGGCGGCGTGACGGCGCGACCGTTCACCTGGTTCACCGCAAGCTGGTACGAAACGAACGACTGCTGCGAGAAGACCGCCTCGTCGGCGTCCGCCATGAAGGCGCGAGCCAGCATCTCGATGATCTCGACCGAGCCGCTGCCGAGGATTATCTGCTCGATGTCAACGCCGAGGCGTGCCGCGAGCACCTTGCGGAGGGCGAACCCGCTTCCGTCGGGGTACCGGTGCAGGTTCGGCAGCGCCTCCTGTATCGCGGCCGCTGCCTTTGGCGATGGCCCCAACGGGTTTTCGTTCGACGCGAGCTTCACGATGTCGCTCACGCCCAGCTCCCGCTGCACCTCCTCGATCGGCTTTCCCGGCACGTACACGGCCAGCCTGCGGATGTACTCCGGAACCTCGGGTCCGCGCATACGTTGTCCTCCCGACCTCACGCCCCCCCCGACGCAAGCCCTCGATCTCTTCGGAATCAAGTTCCCGCCACTGGCCCGGCCTGAGCGACTCGTCGCGCACCGATCCGATCGCGACGCGCATGAGCCGTTGGACCGGATGCCCGATGCGCAGGAACATCTCCCTCACCTCGTGGGTCTTGCCCTCTCCGACCGTGATCCGCCACCAGGAGTTCATCCCGGACGCCGTAGGCCGGACCATCGTCAACTCGTGCGGGACCACCCTGTGGCCTTCGAGCACGGTGCCCTTCGCGAGCCTCGTGCGTTCGGCATCGTCCGGTACGCCCTTCACCTTGGCGAGGTACTCGCGCAACACCCCGTAACGTGGGTGCGCCACGCGCAGGGCAAACTCCCCGTCGTTGGTGAGGATGACGAGCCCTTCCGAGTGGTAGTCCAGGCGCCCGACCGGAAACAGGCGTTCGCCGATCTTCCTGCCGAGCATGTCGAGGACGGTCGTGCGCCCTTCCGGGTCCTCGGTGGTGGTCATGACGCCGTCGGGCTTGTAGAGCAGGATGTACCGCAGGGTCTCGGGCGCCTTCAGTCGCTTCCCGTCGACCTTGACCGAGTCGACCGCCGGGTCCGCCTGGTCTCCCAGGACGGCCCGCCGCCCATTCACCGTCACGCGGCCCTCGCGAATGAATACCTCTGCCTCCCGGCGCGAAGCCACGCCGGCCCTCGCAATCAGCTTTTGGAGCCTCTCAAGGCTCACTGGCACCTTCCCCGGCAACCTGTTCGACCTCCTCCGGCGTCGGCAGCGCGGAGAGGTCGGGCAGGCCGAAGTGTACCAGGAACTCCTTGCTCGTCCGGTAGAGCAGCGGCGTGCCCACCACCTGCTTCCGCCCGGCGACGACCACCAGCTTGCGCTCGACGAGCGTCCGGACCACCGCGGCCGAGTTCACTCCGCGCAGGAAGCTGATTTCGGGCATCGTGATCGGCTGGCGATACGCGATCACGGCCAACGTCTCGAGCGCCGCCTGCGAGAGGCGCGCCCGCGCCCGGTATCCCAGGTACTCCCGCATCGCCCACTCGTGCTCGGATCGTGTCGCGAGCCGCCATCCGCCGCCCACGTGCTCGACCTGGAGGCCGCTTCCCTCACCCTCGTGCCGGAGGCGGACGAATTCGATGGCATCCTCGACCTGTTTGGCCTCGACACCCTCTCCCGCAACCGCAACGAGCGCGTCGAGCGTGACCGGGTCACCGGCCACCGCGAGGATGGCTTCGATCATGGCAGCGAGGTTCTTGAACTCAGGCATCGGTCAGGGCATCCATCGGGAGCGCCGCCCCCGTCGGCGTCAGGTAGATCTCGGCGAACGGCCGCCGCTGGTGGGTTCTGGCCGCACCGAGCCGGACCAGTTCGAGCGCGGCGAGCAGCAGGGTCACGCTCTCCAGGCGGTCCGGTCGTGTCAGCAGATGCGAGAGCAGCGGGAA
Source organism: Thermoanaerobaculaceae bacterium (assembly GCA_050018455.1). Lineage (GTDB taxonomy): Bacteria > Acidobacteriota > Thermoanaerobaculia > Thermoanaerobaculales > Thermoanaerobaculaceae > RBG-13-68-16. The sequence goes on from JBEKAA010000001.1 coordinate 156,499, forward strand.
GCTCCGCTGCCTCCGGATGAGTTCGAAGAGCTCCACGATCTTGTCGCGCACCGAGAAGCGGATCGGCTCGAGCAGAAGCGTCTGGGGGTGCTCGCGCACGTGCCGCTCGAGCACTTTCGTGAGCGCCCTCGACAACGCGAGCACGTCCACGTCCTCGAGGTCCAGCTCCACTTCTTCCGGCGCCGCGGGCGCGGCGAACCGCACCGCCTCGACGCCGCGCCGCAGCTCCACGAGGCCGGCCAGCTCGGCCGCTGCTGCTTTCACTTTTTCGTACTCGACAAGCCGCTCGACCAGCTCCTGGCGAGGGTCTTTCTCCTCGCCCTCGTGGCGCGGGAGGAGCAGCCGCGACTTGATCAGCAGCAACCAGGCGGCGTACACCAGGTACTCGCCCGCGATCTCCAGGTCCAACTCCTCCATTGCGCGCAGCGCATCGTGATACTGGGCGCAGATCCGGGCGATCGGGATGTCCCAGATCGAGACCTTCTCCTCCCGCACCAGGTGCAGAAGGAGGTCCAGCGGGCCCTCGAATACCGGGAGGACCACCGACGGGCGCAGGGGGGCGTCGCCGCCTACGACAGCAGGATCCATAGGAGTCCGGTCACGAACGGCCTCAGGATGATCCCCAGGAAGCCCGTCCACATCAGCGCGAAGAGGAGGAGGAAGCCGTACCTTCCTAGCTGGGCCCACTGCCAGTGCAGCCGAGGCGGCAGCAACGCCCCAACGACGTGGCTCCCATCCAGCGGAGGGATAGGGATCAGGTTGAAAACAGCCAGCACGATGTTGACAGTGGCCAGGGAGAAGAGCAGGTAGATGAGCGGCGCCGCAATCCCGCTCGCCCCGAGCGCGCCGTGCTCGAGCATTGCCGTCAACATCCCTGGGAACGACGGCATCGCGGCCTTGACCACGAGGAGAACCCCGGTGACGGCGATCGCCAGCACAACGTTCGCAGCGGGGCCTGCCAGCCCCACCAGCGCCGGGTCCCGGCGCTGGTTGCGGAGGTTCCGCGTCACGAACGGGACGGGTTTGGCCCAGCCGATGACCGGCGCGCCGACCGCCGCAAGCATCAGAGGAAAGAGAACCGTTCCGATCGGATCGATGTGCTTGAGAGGATTGAGCGTGATTCGGCCGAGCCAGCGTGCGGTCGGGTCTCCGAGGCGGTCTGCAACCCATCCGTGCGCCGATTCGTGCACCGAGAGCGAGAGCGCGAAGGCCAGGAGCTGAATGACGATCTCCGGCAGCCGGAGCACCAGGTTCTCCATCGCGCGGCCATGGTACCAGACGCTCCCGTTCTACTTGGACTCCTCCACCTCCACGGCGACGTGCCCGCCGTCACAGGCCGAGATACGAAAACGGCGGGTCCCGGCGTCCCGAACCAGGAATACGCGAATCAGCTCACTGCCGCCCGACGCAGGCCCTTCCACCCAGGCCTTGTCGATGGTCAGCTCCAGCACCCGGTCGCCCAGGCGCAGCCGCACCGGCCGCTCGAAGGCGCGGTGCCCATCGTGCCATTCCACCTCGGCGGCGAGCCACTGCCAGCCCGTTCGCATTCCCCGCTTCCGGGACCCGATCCTACTCCTGACGTCGCTGCTAAACTCTGTCGAGGAGGCCCAAGTGGAGGACCGCGTCTACGTGCAAGGCCTCGAGCTCTACTGTGTCATCGGCGTCCAGCCGTGGGAGCGGCAGGTCAAGCAGAAGGTGCGAATCGACCTCGAGATGGAGGCCGATTGCCGCCCTGCGGGAGCCGGCGACGACGCCGCGCTCGCCGTCGACTACAAGGCGGTCGCCAAGCGGGTGCAACAGCTGGTTGAGGGATCGTCCTTCCAGCTCGTCGAGGCGCTCGCGGAGCGGATCGCCTCGGTGCTTCTCGCGGAATTCCCCCGAGCGGACTCAGTGAAGGTCCGCCTCTCCAAACCTGGCGCCGTGCGCTACGCCGAGAGCGTTGGAATCGCGATCGAGCGCCGGCGCGAGGGCTCGTCCACCTGATGCGCGCCTTCGTCGCGCTCGGCTCAAACATCGACCCGAGGTCGAACCTTGGAAGCGCGGTCGCGAAGCTCGCCCGCCGCTTCACGGTGCTGGGGGTCTCACCCGTGTACCGGACCGTCCCGGTCGGCGACACCGATCAGGCCGATTTCTGGAACCTGGCCGTCGAGATCGAGACCGCCGAGTGTCCCGCGGCGGTGCACGACGCGTTGCGGGAGATCGAGGCGCTCATCGGCCGGCGGCGGGATCCGGCACGCCCGTTCGGGCCGCGGACTGCGGACCTCGACCTCGTTCTCGTCGACGGTGTTAAGGGCCGCTTCGGCGCGCTCGAGCTTCCCTCTCCCCTGATCGAGCGCGCGTCGTTCGTCGCCGTGCCGCTCGCCGACCTCGCTCCCGAGCTTTGCCCTCCCGGGCTGTCACTCACCCTGCACGATCTCGCCCTCGCGGCCGTGGCCGGCGACGAGCGCCCGCCGCGGCGCCTGGACGTGGAGCTCCGCCCGTGAGCGCCGGCAAGGTTGCCCTGGTCACGGGCGGCGCGGTGCGAGTCGGTCGTGCCATCGTCACCGAGCTCGCCGGGGCCGGCTGGGCCGTGGCGTTCACCTACCGGAGCTCGGCCGCCGCGGCGAGCGAGCTCGTCGCAACGCTCGGACAGAATGGCTTCCGTACAGTGGCGATCGAGACCGATCTCGACGCCGCCGAGTCCTGGCCCTCGGTCGCGGAGCGCGTGCAGTCCGAGCTGGGCGGCCTTGACGCCCTCGTCAACAGCGCCGCCGTCTTCCCGCGTACCCCGCTTCCTGAGCTCACGCCCGCGCAGATGGCCGCCGTCCTCCGCACCAACATGGAAGCGCCGATCTTCCTCACGCGGGCGTGCGCTCCGATGCTGCGGGAGCGCCGCGGCGCCGTCGTCAACATCGCGGATATCTACGGCAGTTTCCCGTTGCGCGAGCACCTGGCGTACTCGGTATCCAAGGCCGCTTTGATCGCGGCGACACGCGCCCTGGCGGTCGAGCTCGCCCCCGAGGTGCGCGTCAACGCAGTGGCCCCGGGGATCGCGATCTTCCCGGAAGGGTACGACCAGGCGACCCGCGACCGCCTTCTCGCCAGAACGCTTCTCCGGAGAGAGGGAAGCGCGGCGGAGATCGCGCGCGTGGTGCGTTTTCTCATCGAGGGCGTCGACACCGTCACCGGCCAGGTCATCACGGTCGACGGCGGGAGGACGCTCGTCCCCTAAAGGCGAGGAAGACGGAAAACGTCAAAGGTCAAAGGGAAAACAAGGAACAGCAGCAGAGGAGCCGAGGAGCGCGGGAGCGGAGGGGCCGAAGAGAACCCGCTTCCGAATCGAGCCTTCCCTCTTCCCTTTTCCCTTTGACCTTTGACCTCGTCTCATTGGTCGAAGATCGGCGAGGCCACGGGCGGCGAAGGACGCGCCAGCAGCCAGTACGGCGTCAGGCCGGCCATTCCCGCCAGCGCCTTCGCCGGCGACACCGTTCCGCTGAGCACCCCCATGAAGAGGTTGCTCACGAGCCTGTTGCGCACGCCGAACCGGAAGCCGAGACGCGGCGACGTGTAGAACAGCCGTGCCGCGAGCCGCGCCGCTGCGAGGTCGAATCTGAGGCCACGCATCCGCCTATCGTACGAGCTCAGCGTGCACTTCCCCTCGAGCGTCGAGACGATCGCCTCCGCCGCAAGGTTGCCGCTCCTGATGGCGGAGTAGATTCCCTCACCGAACATCGGGTCTCCAACCCCCGCCGCGTCGCCAACCAGCAGCACGCCGTGCGAGGCGAGGCGGCGCGCCACGGGCATGACGGGAATGCAGAGCGCCTTGACTGCGATCCGCTCGTACCCCCGCAGGATCCGGTAGCGAGCGATGAACGCCTCGAGGAGCCCCCGCACGTCGAGGTTGTCGCGACGCTTTGCGTACCTGTACAGGCCGACGTTCAGGTGATCGCGCTTCGGGAACACCCACCCGTAGCCCGCCGGGATCGCGCCGAGGTCGAAGATGCATGCGTCGCCCACCAGGTCGAGCACGCCTGGTGCAGGCCACAGCAAGGCCTCGATGGCCGGCACAAGGTGCGGGGCTGCGCGTGGCAGCAGTTGCATCCGGACCCTGCTGTAGACGCCGTCGGCTCCTACGAGCACGCGCGCCGTCACCGCGCCGCTCGACGTCCGGACCTTGATCAGCCCACCGCGAGACTCGAAGCTTTCGAACGATTCGCGCTCGCGGAGCACTGCGCCGGCCGTCACCGCTCTCCTTGCCATGAAGCCGTCGAGAACGGCGCGCTGAACCATCGCCCCTATCCCGGGCCGCTCGCACCGTACGGGGTGACCTCCGTCGCACGCGATGAAGGCCACGCCGGCCTGGCGCTCGATAACCGGCGATAGCGAGAACGGTGACTCCCTCAGAGCCTTTGCCGAAAGACCGCCTCCGCACACCTTGTGGCGGGGCAACGCCTCCTTGTCCACCATCAGGACACGCACGCCGGCCGATGCGAGGCGGTACGCCGCAGTGTTCCCGGCCGGCCCGCACCCGATCACGACGACGTCGAACTCGGGCGTCACGATTGGATGATAGCGCGTCGCGAGACGGTCTCGCTCGCAGTTTCGCTGCCGGCACGACCTCCCGTATACTCTCGTGGTGCTCCTCATCGTGAACCCCGCAGCGGCCGGCGGCAGCGTCGGCAGGCATTGGCAACAGCTCCACCGACGCCTACGCAGCGTAGGCTTCGACCCACCGCTGGTGTTCACCGAGGCCCCCGACCACGCGACTCGGCTCGCCGCTGAAGCCGTGCGCATGGGAGAGACCGTCGTGGTGGCCGCCGGCGGCGACGGGACCATCTGTGAGACGCTCCAGGGACTGTACGACGCCGGCGGAGCCGCTCTCGGCATCCTTCCCCTCGGAACCGGAAACGACGCAGCCCGTACCCTGGGCCTGCCCCTGCAGCTCGAGGACGCAGCGAAGGCGATAGCGGCCGGCCGCACCAGGCGAGTGGACCTCATCCTCGCCGGCGACCGCATCGTGCTCAACGCGATAGGCATCGGCCTGCTCGGCGCCATCAACGTGAACGCGGCCTCGATCAAGGTCGTGCGCGGCATCGCTGCGTACCTCGCGGCCGCCGCCGGCACGCTTTTCCGCTACCGCTGCCCGGAGATCACCCTCACGAACGGCTCCTTCGTCTACAACGGGGCGATGACGATCCTCGCGATCCACAACGGAGTGACCACGGGCGGCGGCTTCCGGCTGACGCCTGCGGCGTTGCCCGACGACGGCCAGCTGGACGCGTGCCTGGTCGAAGGCACGGGGGTGCCGGCACGGCTCCCACGCCTGGTGGCCGCCGTACGGGGGACGCTCGCCAAGAAAGCCGGCTCCCACGAAATCCGGTTCACTCGGCTCGAGTTGCGAACGGGGGTTCCGCTCCCCTGCCACTTCGACGGCAACCCCTCCCACATCGAGCCCCCAGGGATGACCTTCGAGGTGTTGCCGGCGGCCCAGACGGTGATCGGCGCGGAGGGCTAGTCCCTCCCCCGTCGTGCCAAGCTGGGCCGCTGCTACCTGCGAATCGACGTTGCCGGACCCTTCTTGGGCTTGGTTTTCAGTGCTTCGGCGTCGCGCACTCGGCGGTCCGGAGAAGGCTGAACGTCATCGCCGCGGCCGCAGAGTTCTTCTCGTTGGCCAGCACGGTGACGCCCAGACGCAGCGGGCCAACGGCCATGACACCCTGCGTCGTCACACGGAATTCGCCGGCGGGGAGCTCCGGGCGCTTGTCCGTCAAGATGTAGAAGAACCCGGAGCCGTCGGTTCCGCCCACCTTTTGCAGCTCGATCTTCTTCTCCACGGCCCCGGACAGCATCGCCTCCCCCATCGCCTTGGCACTCTTCCTGATGTCGCCGGTGCTCTTGAGCGAGGAGTCCTCCTTGGGCGCGAAACCGGATATCAGCACCTCGGCCGGGGGCCCCGCCTTGGGTACGAGCCGGATCTGAACTGCACCTGGTGCGGGGGTGTGCGTCTCGGCCTTCCAGCCCTCCGGCAAGGCAAACCGCAACGTGCATACGCCGGAGACGACCTGTTCCTGCCACTCCACCAGTCCCTGCGCAGCGGCTTGCCCGCTCACCAAAGCGGCAGCCAGCACGAACGCAACGGCGAGATTCTTCATGGCGTGCAGCCTAGCACCGCCCTTGCCCCGCGGGAGATGAGGAAGGCTCGCTCCCGGCCGCACAGGGCTCGGCCGGAGCGCGACCTCACGTTCCGGGGGGTACGCCGTACCGATCGTGGAGGATCGCCATGTGGTGCGCGACGTGTCCGGCCATGATGAACGCCAGCGCGCGGACCGAAACCGGCTTGCCGCTCGCCACGCCGACCCGCGACCAGGCCCGCGCCGGGAGGTGCCTGAGGAGACGCAGCGTCGCGGAGCGGACGGCGCCGAACTCCTCCACCAGTCCGGCAAGCGGAATCGAGTCGTGGCCCGAGGCGCGGGCGTACTCGTTCTCATCGAAGGCAGGGAGCGGCGCCTTCTCCCCTCGGGCGAATGCCAGCGCCCGGTATGCGAATACGCGCTCGCAGTCCGTGCAGTGCCCGACCACTTCTCGGACGCTCCACTTCTCCGGGGCGTACCGGAACCCGGCCCGAGCCTCCGGGAGCGCGTGAAGCGCCTGCCGCACAACCCCTCCCTGCTTCTCGAGCGTACTCAGGATGTCACCGCCACGCACGAGTGCCACGTAGCGATCGAAGTACGGCGCGTACTCATGTGCCTCGGGTTGCCCCACGGGTTCCATGGCAAGATCCTCCCACTCCGTCGAGAGTAGCAGGAGCGCTGTACCCTCCCCGCCTCGGCCTCGAAAAGAGGCGGCGACCCGCTGAGCGACTCGTGCGGGGGTCCGATGCTGTTTTTCATGGAGCGCACCGCCGGCTCCCGGATCGCGCCAATTTATCGCAGAAGCTTGACGTACCGAAGCGTCTCGGTGCGATACCCCACCCGCTCGTAGACGGCGCGCGCATGATGGTTTCCCTCGAAAACCGTTAGGGTGAGCCGCCCGAACCCCGCCTCGCGGGCCCACGTCTCCGCCGCCTTCATCAACGCGCCGGCCACTCCGCGACCTTCCGCATGCGCCGCCACCGCGATGATGCTCACGTGCCCGTGCGCCTCCTCCGTGAAGTAGTCGCTCGTTCGCTCGAGGTAGACGAAGCCGAGGGGCTCGCCGTCGACGCCCTCGGCGACGAGCATGACCGCCCCGGCGGGAGGCGCGGAGAAGAACCGGCGGACCGCCCTCGCCTCGCCTTCCACAAGCTCCGCCGCGGTCCGCCACGAGGGCGGCCCGAAATCACCCAATCGGCCCACGGCTTTCAGAACCGACGGCAGATCCTCTGGGCGCGCAGGCCGGACGGTCACTTCGACTGGGGTGTGGGACATGCTTAACCGTATCAGGACCGGAAGTCGCCCGCCAGGGCTCGCCCTCCACGGTCCTCGCATAGGACCACCTCGCAAAGGGAACACAGAGGGCGGGGGTTCGCCCCGCCCTCCGGTTCAACCTTGGACTCCCTTGCAAATCTGGTGACTACAAAACCGGTCGCCCGCGGGAAGTGGGCTGACGCCGCCCGCAAGCGAACCAAGGTCACCTCAAGATCTTCTTCACCATCTCCTCGATGACGCCGGGCTCGAGCTCCTCGAGCTCGTACGTCACCTCCGCGATCGGCTTGTTGGTCTTGAGGACCCGGGTGAGGTCGATCGGCGTACCCTCGACGACGACGTCGCACGGCGTCGCGTTGATCGTCGCCTCGAGGTCCGCGATCTGCTGGTCCGAGTACCCCATCGCCGGCAGTATCTGGCCCGAGTTGGGGTACTTCTTGAAGGTCGCGGCAATGGTGCCGACGGCGTACGGCTTGGCATCCACGATCTCGGAGGCGCCCGCGCTCTTCGCGGCGAACCAGCCCGCGCCGTAGGTCATCCCGCCGTGGGTCAGCGTCGGGCCGTCCTCGACGACCAGGGCGCGCTTGCCCTTGATCAGCTCGGGCTTGTCGACCGTGATCTTCGAGGCGCACTTGATCGTGCGCGCCTTGGGGTTGTACTTCCTGCAGTTCTCGATCACTTCCTCGACCTTCACGGGGTCGGCGGTCTGCACCTTGTTGACGATGAGCAGGTCGGCCATCAGGAAGTTCGACTCGCCCGGGAAGTACGTCAACTCGTGCCCCGGACGGTGCGGGTCAACCAGCGTGATGAGGAGGTCGGCCTTGTAGAACGATGTGTCGTTGTTGCCGCCGTCCCACAGGATCACGTCGGCTTCCTTCTCCGCCTCGCGGAGGATCATCTCGTAGTCCACGCCGGCGTAGACGATGAAGCCGTTGTCGATGTGCGGCTCGTACTCCTCGCGCTCCTCGATCGTGCACTCGTGCTTGTCGAGGTCGGCGTACGTCTCGAAACGCTGACACGCCTGCTTGGCGAGGTCGCCGTACGGCATCGGGTGGCGGATCGCGACGACCTTCTTCCCCATCGCCTTGAGCAGGTTCGACACGTAGCGGGTCGTCTGCGACTTGCCGACGCCGGTGCGAACGGCGCAGATCGCGACGACCGGCTTGGTGGACTTGATCATGGTGCGCTGCACGGAGCAGACGCCGAAGTTGGCCCCCCACGCGATCACGTGGCTGCCCTTGTCCATCACGTACTGGTGCGGCACGTCGGAGTAGGAGAACCACACGTCGTCGATGTTGTTCTCCTTCACCAGCCTCTCGAGGTCACTCTCCGGGTAGATCGGGATTCCCCTCGGGTACAGCTTGCCCGCCAGCGAAGGAGGGTAGACCCGGCCCTCGATGTCGGGGATCTGGGTGGCAGTGAACGCCACCACTTCCACCTCCGGGTTGTCCCGGAAGAGGCAGTTGAAGTTGTGGAAGTCCCGTCCCGCGGCTCCCATGATCACCACTTTCCGCTTCGCCATTTCTCACCTCCCACGGTGTGCCCTGCTTGAGGCAGGGGGCTCGGCATGGCGTACCGAGCTGCTCCGCCGGGTATGGCTGAACCGGCGGCTATGGAACAAGTCAACAGTCGACAGTTGACAGTTGACAGTCAAGACCGGAGGCAGGAGCCCGGTCGCACGCTTGTCGCCTCTCGCGTCTGGGCACTTCGGTCTTTACTGTCGACTGTTGACTGTCAACTGTGAACTGCATCTCTCACTCCCACTCGATCGTGCCGGGTGGTTTGGACGTGACGTCGTACACAACCCGGTTGATGCCTCGCACCTCGTTGACGATACGGCGAGCCACCCGGTCGAGCACGTCGTCCGGGAAGCGGTACCAGTCGGCAGTCATGAAGTCCTCGGTGGTCACCGCGCGGAGCGCCGCGACGTTCTCGTAGGTTCGCTGGTCCCCCATGACGCCCACGCTTCGAACCGGTAGAAGCACGGTGAGGGCCTGTGCGATCCCACGATACAGGCCCGCTGCGCGGATCTCGTCCATGAAGATCGCGTCGGCCCTTTGAAGGAGCGACACTCGCTCGCGGGTCACCTCGCCCAGAATCCGCACGCCCAGACCGGGCCCCGGGAACGGATGGCGCCAGACGAACTCCTCCGGGAGCCCGAGCTCCTCTCCCAGGCGCCGCACCTCGTCCTTGAACAGCCAGCGCAGCGGCTCCACGAGGGCAAGGCCGAGCCGCTCCGGGAGACCACCGACGTTGTGGTGCGTCTTGATCGTCGCCGAAGGCCCGCGCACCGACGTGGACTCGATCACGTCGGGGTAGAGCGTGCCCTGCGCGAGGAACCTCGCATCCGGGAAGCGCTTCGCCTCCTCCTCGAACACCGCGATGAACTCGTGTCCGATGCGGCGGCGCTTCTCCTCCGGGTCCTCGATCCCCGCCAGGCCGGCAAAGAAGCGATCGGCCGCGTTGACGCGATCGATTGCCAGGCCGAAGGTCGCAAAGCGGGCCTGTACCTTGTCGCCCTCGTCGAGGCGCAACAACCCGGTGTCCACGAAGATCGGCGCCGTGCGCTCCCCTACCGCTTCACGACACAAGAGGGCGGTAACCGACGAGTCCACGCCCCCGGAGAGCGCCACGATGATCCGTCCGTCCGGCACCTGCCGCCGGATTCGCTCGACGGCGTCGCGCCGAATCGAGGCCGCAGTCCAGTCCCGGCGCGCCTCGCAGACGGAGAGGAAATTCTCCAGGATCCGGCTGCCCATCTCGGTGTGGCGAACCTCGGGGTGGAACTGGATCCCGTAGAACCGTCTGCCCTCATCGGCCATCGCCGCCACCGGGGCGTTCGAGGTCTGGCCGACTGCGGCAAAGCCCTCGGGCAGCCGCGCAACGCGGTCGCCATGGGACATCCACACCCGTTGCACTTTCTTGGTTCCGACGAACAAACGGCACGTGAGGTCGGCCTCGAGCTGTGCGGCGCCGTACTCGCGGCTGCCGGCCGGCTCCACCTGACCGCCCAGGAGATGCGCCATCGCTTGCTGGCCGTAGCAGAGGCCAAGAACCGGCACGTCCAGCCCGAACACCCCAGGGTCGGGGCGGATCGCGCCGTCCTCGTAGATCGAGGCCGGGCCTCCGGAAAGGACGATCCCGATCGGGGCGAGCACCTTCGCGTCGCTCGCCGCGACATCGCCACGCCGGACTTCGCTGAAGACGCCCAGCTCGCGCACGCGCCGCGCAATCAGCTGGGTGTACTGGCCGCCGAAGTCGAGGATGAGCAGGGTTTGGTGGGTCATACGGGGGCCGCCACACGGCCCGCGTCATGCTACCAGCCCAAGTCAACCCCGGCAACTTCGCGCGAGCCTCAACGGTCCGGGTTTGTCTCGCGCTGCCCCGGGTCCTACCATGGTGGCGTGACCACACCGTGAATCTCAACTGGGAGGTGGATCGTGTCCGCGCGAGCCGTGTCGTTCAGAAGGACCGGGTCCCTGAAACCGCTGCTGTGGGCGTTCGTCCTCGCCGGGTCGATCGCGGGCTACGCCGTCCCGGCTCGAGCCGCGGACGACGGGCACCCCTACTACTTCACCCTCTACCTCCAGCAGAGCTGGCCGAAGCAGACCGCGACCAACGCCCAGATCCAGCAGATCAACCAGATGTTCGGGACGCGCTTCGACGACTGGAGCGACGTCGCCAACCTGAGCCTCGGGGCGCAGCTCTTCAAGAGGGTCTCCCCGCACTGGAAGGTCGGTCTCCAGGTCGACTACAGCCAGGGGTCGATCAAGGGCAGTGCCACCGTGCCGACCGAGGCGGGTCCGGCCCGCCTCGCCTTCGAGCAGAGGTACGACACCTACGCGGACCTCTACGTCGTCGCGCACTACCTCCCGTGTCCCTCGTGCACCCGGGTGATCCCGTTCCTCTACCTCGGCGGCGGCTACGGGTACGAGAAGGACAAGACCACGCTCTCCCTCAGCAACGACTACATCAACCAGGGACTGCTGGTGAACAACGACAGCTGGTTCCCCACCTTCTCGGCCGGCGCCGGGATCGACGTGCCGCTGTCCTCTCAGAGCCGGTGGTACGTGGAGTTGGGCGCCGCCTACGTCTGGGCCCGGATGACGCACACGGTTCCCGCGAGCGGCGACCTGGCGCCTGCCCCCACGGTGATCGCGGACACGGACTTCACCGGCCCGAACGTCTGGATCGGCATCGGGAAGCGCTTCTGAGAACCGCCGCTACAGTTCGCGGAGTGCGAAGGCGATCGGCCGGCGCACCGCGCGCACGGCCGGAGGCACGCCGCCGACCACGCCCATGAGGAGGGCGAAGCCTATCCCCAGGCCGAGCAAACCGGGCGTGACCTTGAACGCGAACGCGACGTGCGAGAACGTCTGCCAGTTCATCGTGCCCGTCGTGAAGCCGTTCATCGGCAGCACCGCCACGCACCCCACGACACCCCCGAGCAGGGCGATGAACAGAGCCTCGAAGACGAACGACAGGACGACGCTCGACCGCCCGAAACCGAGCGCCCGCATCGTGGCGATCTCGCGGGCTCGCTCGGCGACGGCCGAGTACATCGTGTTGAGCGCCCCGAAAACCGCCCCGATCCCCATCACGAACGCCACCAGGTAGCCGAGCACGCGGATCATCGTGGTGAGCCCCCGTGATTGCCTCTCGTAGTAGTCGGTCTCGCGGTCAACCTGCACCGACAGGCGGGGGTCCGAGGTGAGCGCGTCCTTGAACGCGGTCAACTCCGCGGGCGATTCCAGGCGGGCGGTGACGGATTGGAAGACGTTCTGCGGGCGCTTGTAGACCTGGCCCAGGACGTTCGCGTCGCACCAGATCTCGGAGTCGAACGCGCTGCCGCCGGCATCGAAGATCCCCACGACGGTCCACGTCCCACCGCCGAACTTGACCGTCGAGCCGAGGTCGAATCCGGCGTACGTCTTCACGGCGTTCCGGCCCACGACCAACTCCGCGAGTCCGGGGTTGAAGAAACGGCCCTGGATGACCCGCACGTTGTCGCGGATCTCGATCGCCTTTCCGGAAACGCCGCGCACCTGGGCGTTGGCCACCGTGCCGGTCGACTTGAGGTCGAAGCCGGCGATCACGACGACTTCGCCGCTCACCAGCGGTGCGCCGCCCTTCCGCGCGACGCCGGGCGCGCCCTCGATCACGTGGAGCTGATCCAGGCTGACCGCGCTGACCATCTCAGAGTCGGCGCCCGCCCTCCGGACGATCGCGTTGCGCGGCGATCCCGACGAGACCAGTGTCGCTTTGAAACCTCGCGCCATCGCCAGCATCGCGACGAACACCCCGACGGTGCCGGCGATCCCGAGCACCGCGACGACCGACGACGTCCAGCGCTGGCGGACGCTGCGCACGTTGTAGACGAGCGGGATCGCCATCCTCACACCCTCCTCAGCGCATCGACCACCTTGAGGCGCATCGCTGAGACCGCAGGCAGGATCCCCGACACGATGCCCACAGCGAGCGCCAGCGCGAAGCCGAGGCCGAGCGAGCCCCAGCCCAGATAGAAGTTGCCGAGGAAGCCGCCGGTGGGATCCCCGCCCAGCGTGAAGAACTTGGCGAGCAGGAGGCCGAACACGCCGCCCTGGCCGGCGATGATGAGCGTCTCGGCCATCACGAGCCCGAGCACGCCGAGGTCCGTGAAGCCGACCGTCTTGAGCACGGCCAGCTCGGGCGTGCGCTCCCGCACCGCGATCGCCATGGTGTTTCCGGCGACGAGCAGCAGGGTGAAGAACACGACCGATCCGATCACAATGACGAGGAACTCGATGTTCCCCATCTGCTTCGCGAACGACGCCGCGAACGCCTTCTCGGTCTGCGTGAGCGTCTCGTAGGGCGAGTTTGCGAAGGCGTCGTCGATGTTCTTGGTGATCTTCACGGCGTCGTCCGGGCTCGCGAGCTTGACCACGTACCAGCCGACCGTGCCCTTGCCCCAGTTGCGCCGCTCCTCCAGGTAGTCGTACCGGAAGAGCAACGGCGTCGTGTCGACCTCCGGCCGGTTGCCGTCGTAGATCCCGGCCACGTTGAACTCCCACGTCCCGGTCCAGATCGTGCCCCGGAGCGGGATGCGGTCGCCCACTTTGAAACCGAAGCGCTTCGCGAGCTTGCGGCCGATCAGGCAGCCCTGGCGATCTGCGAGGAACGCCTTCCGCTGCGCATCAGGCACGATAAACTCCGCATAGACCTTGAGCCACGTCTCGGGCTCGACCGCGAACTGCGGAAAGAAGTTCTTTTCGTCCTGGTAGATGCCGCCGAACCAGGTGGCGAAGGTGACGCCGGTAATGCCCGGCATCGCCGCCAGCCGTTCCTTGTACGAATACGGCAGCGGCATGATCAGCGACGTCTTGTTGATGACGTTGAGCCGGTCCACGCCGGCCACGTCGGCGTTCCCGCCGAACGCCGCCCGGATCGCCACCAGCAAGCCGTAGAGGAACAGCGCCACCATGAACGAGCCGATCGTCAGGGTCGTGCGGATCTTCTTGCGCAGAAGGTTCGCCCAGATCAGGCGGAAGAACCTCATGCCTCACCCCCACCGCCGGCGCCCCCCTCCACGAGCACGCCCTTGTCGAGGTGCAGGACGACGTGCGCGCGCTCGGCCGCCCTGGGGTCGTGCGTCACCATCAGGAGCGTCTTGCCGTGCTCCTGCACGAGGCGTCCCAGAAGGTCCATGATCTCGCCTGCGCTCCGTCGGTCGAGGTCGCCCGTGGGCTCGTCGGCGAGCACGAAGGTGGCGTCGGCCACGATCGCCCGCGCGATCGCGACGCGCTGCTCCTGCCCTCCGGAGAGCTGGCGGGGGTAGTGCTTCATGCGGTCCGTCAGGCCCACGACCGCCAGGGCGGTCTCCACGTGTTGTCGCCGCTCGGCCTTCGAGAGCTTCGTGAGCAGAAGGGGCAGCTCGACGTTCTGGAAGGCCGTCAGCACCGGGATCAGGTTGTACATCTGGAAAATGAAACCGACGTGCCGTGCCCGCCACGCCGTCAGCTTGTTGGCGGACATGCGCGTGATCTCGTCGCCCGCGACCTTGATGCTGCCGGACGTGGGGAGATCGAGGCCGCCGAGCAGGTTCAAGAGCGTGGTCTTGCCGGACCCCGACGGTCCCATGAACGCGACGAACTCGCCGGCGCCAACGTCGAGGTTCAAACCCTGCAGCACGTGGATCTCCTCGCTGCCGCGTTGGTACTTCTTGTCGAGCTCGCGCACCTGAACGAGGCTGTTTCCGTCCCCTTTGCCGTCCACCCTCACCATGCCTTCCTCCGCTTCGAACGCCCGGCGCCGCGATCCGACCACCCGGCCCGATCCTCCCGGGCCCCGGCTCCCAGGCCCCGGACCACCGTCACTTCACCTTGACCTTCTGCCCGTCGTGGAGGTCCTCGGGACCGGCAACAACCACCCGATCCCCGGCGGAGAGGCCTCCGAGAATCTCCACCTCGTTCCCGCGCGCGGCGCCGACGCTGACGGCGCGGCGTTCGACCGCCCCGTCGCGGAACATGAAGACCACCTGCTTCCCGTCGGACTGCCGGAGCGCCGAAGTCGGGATCAGCGCTCGCGGCGCGGCCTGCCCGGCCGGCTTTTCGTCCGCCAGGAACGAGACCTTCACACCCATGTCCGGGAGGATGCGCGGATCCAGCGCATCGAACGAGATCCGGACTTTGACTGTAGCCTTCTGGCGGTCGGCGGTCGGGATTACCGTCCGCACCTTCGAGGGGATACGCCAGTCGGGGTAGGCGTCGAGCACCGCCTCGACCCTTTGCCCGGGAACGACTCTCGCGATGTACGACTCGTTGACGTCCACCTCGGTCTCGATGGAATCCATGTCCACGATGGTGGCGATCCCGGTGCGGGTGAAACCTCCGCCGGCCGAGAGCGGGGAAACCATCTCACCGACCTGGGCGTCCTTGGAGACCACGACGCCCCCGAAAGGCGCCCGCACCGTGCAGTTGTCCACGTCCTGCTGCGCCACCGAGATCTGGGCGTCCGCGGCGCGCACCTGCTCTCTCGCCTCGGCGATCTGCGCCCTCAGGCTGTCCGCCGCGGTGCGAGCAAGGTCGAGCGCCTGTACTGTAGTGACCCCTTCCTTCTCGAGGTCCTGCTGGCGTTTCAACTCGCGATCGGCGTTGGCGAGATTCACCTCGAGGTTCGCGATCGCTGCCGCCGTGGCATCCCGGGAGGTGCGCGCAGCGACAAGGCGGCGCTGGGCGTCGGAGTCGTCGAGGCGCGCGAGCACCTGACCTTCGATGACGCTCACCCCCTCGTCGATCAGCACATCGACGACCCTCGCCGTGATCTTGGCCGCCACCGTGGCGCGACGGCGGGGCGTGACGTACCCACTCGCGTTGAGGAGAGCGGCCGACGCCCCTTCACCTGCCGAGCGGGCGCTCGCGACCTCCACGACGGGCTTCCTGCCGATGAGCGCGAACGCGGCCCCGAGAACGATCACCAACCCGCCCACCACGACCGCGAAGACACGCCAGAACCGCGATCCGCCGTCGTTGCTGCGTGCTCGGTCGTCGATCCTCAGCGCCGAGAGGTCGGGGCGTCCCGCGCCCTGGTTGCTGCCCATGTTGCCGGTCCTCCTTCGATCCCCAAACCCTTACGAGTGTGCCGATACGAGTGAATACTCCGCGAAGTTTCGCAGTCGGCAGCCGAAATCGCAAATCACCGGCCAACGGCGGCGCACCACCGGCAAACGGACCTCTGCGGCAACCTCCGTCGCAGCTCTATGGCGCGACACCGCCCGCCCCCGACCGGGTCAGAAAGGCCAGCACCGCAGGCGTCGCGCTGCGCCAGTCGCTCCACCGGTGCTTCGCGCCCGCAATCGAGGCCGCGTCGACGGCGATCCCTCGCCGTTGCAGGATCGCGATGAGATCGTCGGCGCCCTTCTCCCAACGGTCGAGCGAACCTGTTCTGACGAGGAGCGGCGGCACCCGCGCCGGATCGGCCGCGGCGGCGATCGAAGCGAGGTCGTTGGCCTCGAACCGGCTCTCCTCGCGCGTCCGGCCGAAAACGGGCTCGAGCAGGTGGCGCCACAACCAGGTGCGTCGGCGCTCGTAGCTGTCCCACGACATCGGCTGGACCCAAGGCGCAAGCGCGGCAACGCGGCCGAACACACCCGGATGGCGCAACGCCATCTTGAGAGCGCCGTACCCGCCCATGGAGATCCCCCAGGCCGATCGCCGCTCGGGGCTGCCCCCGGCGCCGGGGAAATCGCGCTCGAGCGCAGGCACGAGGTCGTCGGCGACGAAGCTCTCCATCGCGGCGCGCGGGCTGTCCACGAGGAAGGTGCCCCTGTGGCGGGGACTCGCGATGATCACGCTCGGGATCGCCCCTCCCTGCATCATCCCCATCGCGACTTCGGCCAGGCCGTGCTTCCCGAGCGATTTCTCGCTTCCCCACCCGTCGTGCAGGAACACCATGAGGAGCGCGGGCTGTCCGGGCTTCCAGCCAGCCGGAAGCAGCACCTCGGTCGGCACGCCCTGCGGAGCGTGGGGGCCGCGCAGGACCGTCTTCACGATCCTCGGCGTGCTCCCCGCCCGGGCGAGGCCCGGCCCCGCGAACGCGAGAGCAAGGGCCACGGCACTCTTGACCACCACGTACTGGGAATGGGTTCGGGCACCTCGCCATTCCTCGGGCACGCCGCGCATGGCGGCACGGGCCGGCCCGGGCCAGGCTAGAATGCGCGGACCGGAGGTCGTCCGGCGGAGGGGTCGTGTCTCTCGATCTCGCAAACGAGGTCCTGCCCACGGAAGCACAGGCGATCCTGCGTCTGCGGGACCGCTTGGACGCGGCCACCCGGGAAGCGGTGGGGCTCCCGGTGGGCTGCCCGGGGGCGCGTGGCGTGGACGGGGTCGGAGTGATGGCGACCCGCGCTGCCGGTTCGACCTGTCAGGGCCCTGTGCGTGCGGTATACTCCCGCCCGCGGCGGGCCCACACGTGGCTCCCGAGACCGATGTCGTGACTGTGCCGCGAGCGCGGGGTAGTGCCACGGGCGCCATCCAAGAACGAGCTCGAGGAGAAGGAGAGAGGTGATCACAATGCACACCAGACAGCGCACCATGGCGTGGCTCCTGTTCCTGATGTGGATCCTCCCAGGGCTGGCCTTCGCCGAGAAGATGGGGAGGGTGATCGGCAAGCTCGTCGATCCGGACGGCAAGCCGATCGAGGGGGTGACCGTGACCGTCACGTCGCAGCAGCTCCCGAACTTCAGGGACGTCGAGAGCAGCGACAAGAAGGGTGTCTTCATCGTGGACTTCCGTCAAATCGACGTCACGTACCACTATCGTTTCGACAAGGCGGGATTCGAGTCCATGGAGGCCGACCAGAAGTGGAGCCTGGAGGGCACCGAGCACTACCAGTGGACGATGCACCCGGGACTTTCGGCCCCAGTGGTCGGCGACGTGCCCGCGGCCTCGACCTCGCAGGAGGCGATCACCGCCTACAACAACGGCATCCGCGCACTCAAGATCAAGGACTACCCGAAGGCCGAGGAGAGCCTCGCAGAGGCCGTGAAGCACGACCCCAAACTGCGCCAGGCGTGGGCGGCTCTGAGCTCGATCCATCTGGAGCTGGGCCAGAACGAGGAGGCGGTGGACGCCGCCGAGAAGGCCATCGAACTCGGCTCCACCGACGAGTCGGTCCTCGTGTCCCGGTGGCAGGCCTACAAGAACCTCAAGAATGACGCCAAGGCCGCAGAGGCGCTCAAGGATCTTGAGAAAGTCGGCCGCCGGACCGAGGAAGCAAAGAAGATCCACAACGATGCCGTCGCCCTCCTGAAGCAGGGGGACTACCCGGGCGCCTTTGCGAAGTTCCAGGAAGCCCTCGCCGTCGACCCGAACCTCCAGGTGTCCCTGCTCGGGCTCGCCACGACCGCCCTCAAGATCGGCAAGCCTTTGGAGGCGGCCACTGCCGCCGAGACCGTCCTGAAGACGGATCCCAAGAACGAGAAGGCGATACGGATTCGGTACAACGCGTGCCTGGCCCTGGGAGACAAGGCGAGGCTCACGGACGCGCTGGTGGGTCTGGCTCCCTTCGAGCCCCTGATGGTGCGAAACGGTCTCTGGGCATTGTTTGTCGACGCATGGGACGCCAATGACATGCCCCTCGCCAAGGAGAGAGCCGGCAAGGTTCTCCAGGTCGATCCGAACTACCCGCAGGCGTACTACTACCTGGCCGTCATCAACCTGAACCAGGACGCCAGCGCGGAAGCAAAGGGCAACCTCGAGCACTTCCTCCAGCTCGCACCGAACGATCCGAACGCCGCCTCCGCCCGCCAGATGCTCAAGGAACTGGCCAACCACTGAAGCTGGGAAAATTGAGCGAGAGACGACGGCACTCGATGCGCCGATACAATCATCGGCTCGGCCTTCCAAGAATCGTCCGAGCGCCTCGGGGAGTTTGCCCGGTCAATCCGGCTGGGCCAGTGCCCGCGACGCGCGACGAGACGGCGTCGCACCAGCGGCAGCCGAGCTTGCCGCACGATGGAGATGGGGCATTCAAAAAATTGGACACCGGTTCGGAATGTCGTGCAAATCGCCGCGAGGAGCCGCCTCGCGCCTCGTCAGATTTGGGCGTGACACTTGCAAAGGCAAGACCTTCGAAAATGGCGAATGCCGCTTTCCACTGCGTTCCTGTGAAGAAAGGAGGTGCCACGCGTCAGGCGTCAAGCCGTTTGGTCGGTGACCCTGCATATTCGCTGCAATGGTACGAAAACGGAGGAAAGGAGACTGTATGAAGTGCGTCAAGTTTGCATTTCTCGCACTCGCCGCGACGCTCGTCGCCGTGGGGGCCTACGCCCAAGCCACCGGGAGCATCGAGGGGAGAATCATTGACGAGACCAAGGCGCCTCTGCCGGGCGTCACCGTTGAGGTGAGCTCGCCGTTCATCAGGGCAGCGAGGTTCGCCACGAGCGACCCGGACGGGGCGTTCAAGGTCGACATGCTGCCCCCGGGCAAGTATGCCGTCAAGTTCACGCTGGAGAACTTCGCGACCCAGGAGCAGACCGACGTCACCGTGGGCGCGGGCCGCGTGGTGACCCTCCAGGTGCAGATGCGGAGCGCGTTCAAGGAAGCGGTGGTGGTGACCGGTTCCTTGATTCCGCGCCCGACCCTGGAAGCGATGAGCCCTGTCACGACGATGGATATTGAAACGCTGCAGTATCGAGGGGTGCAACGCCTCGAAGACCTCATGACCCAGTTGCCGCAGGTCTTCGTCGCGCAGAACTCCTCGATCTCGAACGGCGCGTCCGGCACCGCGACCATTTCCCTGCGCAACCTCGGCGCCGACCGCACGCTGGTCTTGATCGACGGCGTCCGGATGCCGGCCGGCGACGCCTTCGCGGTTTCCCCTGACCTCAACTTCATTCCGGCTTCGATGGTGAAGCGGGTGGACGTCCTCACCGGCGGGGCTTCGGCCACGTACGGCGCGGACGCCGTCGCCGGCGTCGTCAACTTCATCCTGGACAAGGACTTCGAGGGCCTCCGGGGCGGCGTCAATTTCGGCGGCTACCAGCACGACAACAGCAACAGCTATTGGGAGCAACAGAACGCGAAGAAGGATTATCCCTACCCGACCGGTTCGACCTGGGACGGCGGCACGTTCGACGCCGACGTCGCGTACGGCGGCAAGTTCGCCGACGGCAAGGGCCATGCGTCGATGTACATCGACTACCGCCAACAATCCCAGCTCCTGAAGTCACAGCGTGACTACTACAACTGCTCCGCAGGTCTCGGCGCGACCGGTGGAATCTGCAGCGGTTCGTCGACGGCTGCGACCGGTCGGTTCACCGTGTACGACCCCACCTTCAGCACCTCGTTGGGGAACTTCACGGTCGGCCCCAACAACACGTTCGTCCCCTACACGTCGGCAAACACCTTCAACTACGGGGCCTACAACTCGATTCAGCGCCCCGACACGCGGTACACCGCCGGCGGTTTCCTCGACTACGACTGGAACGAGCACTTCAAGGGCTACCTCTCCGTCATGTTGATGAACGACTACTCTCAAGCGCAGATCGCGCCCTCGGGCGACTTCTACGGCGACACGTACGAGCTCAACTGCAACAACCCGCTCATGAGCGCCCAGCAGGTGCAGACCATCTGCACGAACAACGGATACGGGCCGAACGACGTCGCGAATGTGATCATCGGTCGTCGCAGCGTCGAGGGCGGCGCCCGGACCGACGATCTGACGCACGAGGCGTTCCGTCTGGTCGCCGGCCTCAAGGGCGAGATCAACAAGGACTGGAGCTACGACGTCTACGGCCTCGAGGCCCAGACCCGGGTGTCGGAAGACTACATCAACGACCTCAACATCAACCACATCCAGAACTCCCTGCTCGTCACCACCGACCCGACGACCGGCCAGCCGGTGTGCGAATCCGGCCCGCCGTGCGTTCCGTGGAACATCTTCCAGACCGGTGGCGCGGGCGTGACGCAGGCGGCGCTCAACTACCTCAAGGTAGCCCTGGAATCGCAGCAACTGCTGACGACAGGGGTCGTCAGCGGGAAGGTCACGGGCGACCTGAAGGACTACGGTCTGGCGTTCCCCAGCGCGTCCGAGGGCATTCACATCGCTCTCGGCGCCGAGTACCGGAAGGAATACCTGGACTACATGCCCGACCAGGCGTACCAGGATTTCCTCGGAGCGGGCCAGGGCGGTCCGCTGCTGCCCGTCGTCGGCAGCTACTCCGTGAAGGAGGGCTTCCTCGAGCTGCTGATCCCCATCGTTCAGGACGCTCGCGGGGCGAAGGACCTGAGCCTGTCGGGTGCGTACCGCTACTCCGACTACAACATCAACGGCAGCTGGCCGACCTACAAGGTCGAGGCGGACTGGGCGCCCACGGGCGACTTCAAGTTCCGTGTGGGCTACAACCGTGCGACCCGCGCGCCGAACGTGGTTGACCTGTTCAGTCCGGTGGAGAAGGGCCTCGGTGGCGCCACGGATCCGTGCGCGGGCCCGACCCCGGCGTATACCCAGGCGCAGTGCGCGTACACCGGCATGACCGCTGCCCAGTACGGGAACGTCCCCACCAACCCGGCCGAGCAGTACAACACCCTCTCAGGCGGCAACGTGAACCTGAAACCCGAGACCGCCGACACCAAGACCTTCGGGATCGTGCTCACGCCGCAAGGCACGGGCATTACGGCCGCGTTCGACTACTGGGACATCAAGATCGACAACACCATCGGTTCCCTCGACGCGGATTCCATCCTTAACGCGTGCGCCCAGACCGGCAATTCCGCGTTGTGCTCCCTGATCCACCGCGACTCTCTCGGTTCGCTGTGGATCATGCCGACGGGCTACACGATCACGACCAATGAGAACATTGGCACCCTCCATGCGAGAGGCGTCGACGCGAACATCACCTACGCCCTGTCCCTCGGGAACGGCCTCCTGAACTTCAACCTCATCGGCACCTACATGGACAAGAACGAGATCAACAACGGAATCTACTCGTACGACTGCCAGGGGTACTACGGCAACACCTGCGGCACGCCGGTGCCCGACTGGCGGCATATCTTCCGCATCTCGTTGGAGGAGGGCCCTGCGACCATCAACTTCAACTGGCGCTACATCGGTGGCGTCACGGCCGACGTCGGCAACCCCAGCCCGGAGCTTTCGAACCCGGGTTCGGTTGCTCAGTACAAGGCCAACGGCATTTACACGCTTCCCGCTTACAACTACTTCGACCTCGCGCTCGCCTGGAAGCTGAAGGCCGGCGTCAATCTCATGATCGGCTGCAACAACCTCGCCGACAAGGAACCCCCGGTCATCCCGGGCAACACAGCCGAAGGGTACGCGGCAGGCCAGTACGGAACGTATGACTACGCTGGCCGGTACATCTTCGGACAGATTCAGTTCGCGTTCTAGGTCGGCAGCGAGAAGCTACAAAGGAGGCGGTCCCTGCGGGGACCGCCTCTTTTCTTTCGCGTCCGGGGACGGCTTCCGCTCCTCGGAATCTTCATGTGCCGACGCACACCCCGGACCATGAAAGGGAAGTGGGCAGAGGGTGTCCCGCTGTACAGATTCGCAAGCGGGCGGCCGCAAGGGCCGCCCCTACACCAGCTCGACCAGACGTCACTGTGTAGGGGCGGGGCTTGCCCCCGCCCGCGCACACCGAGCTGCTTTCTGAACAATGACAACACGAGGCGGCGGCGAATTCGCAAGGACCCCCTGCGCTTGCGCGCGCAGTCTCAGGCTGGAAGCCGCTCGTCCGACATCGAGTAAAATGCAGTCAGGTGTTGCAGGCGCCGGGTCGTCACCCACATCTGCCGTTAGGAGGTGCCGTCACCCCGTCGAGGAGGCTCCACATGTCCCTGCGAACGATCGCACTCGGCTCTCTCCTGCTGACTGCAGTTTTTGCCGCGGCCCCCGCCCTCACCCAGCCGCCTGCGCAGACGCCCGTTTCAAAAGACGGCGCTCTTGACACTGCGCCGACACGCAGCCTCCGCATCACCGGGCGACTCGAGAGAGTCTATGACTTGACCCGCAAGTGGGAGAAGTACAGCGCGGATCTCGTTCTGCCCTTTTTCAAGGACCCCATGGGCCAGGGTGTCACCCTTCTCCTCGCTTCCCGGGTCTCGGACGCAGGCAGGATCAACCTTCCAGTAGGTCCCCAGCAACCCGTGTGCTGGTGCGCCCGCGGCAGGGGATGCACGTCCCTCAGGGTGCTCTCCGTGCAGGGCGGTTGCGGGCGCCTCGAGGCCCCAGGCGACGGCAAATGGGACCGGCACCTCAGCAGCAGCGAATGGAAGACGCTGCGGTACGGAGACGCATTCGTCGCGCTCAACATCGACATGCCGCCGGCCGCGAAGGTCGTGGAGCTGAGCATTCTGGCCAATCGCTGCGGTGATGCCGGCAGTTACATGTTCCCCATCACGAGCACTCACACCGACATCAGCCCGGGCAGTCCCGCTCCTTTCTATCTGTTGTTCTCTCCACGCGGTTCGAAGGACTTCTCGGCCTCAATCGAATTGCGCCTCGTTGCCGACGGCGAGGGCGCGTTCGATGTCGAGTTGAAGAACGTCACGATGGACGATCGTGACGGTGAATCAAGGGCCTCCACCGCGCAGTGCATCAAGGAGCATGGCAGCTCGCAATGTCGTTACGTGTCGCTCGAGGAGGACTTGGACGGCCTGCAGGCCGGAGTTGCGACCTGGGACTCGACTCGCTGTCAATAATCACGTAAGGAGTGCCGACGATGCGAAAAATTCTCGTCGCCGGAGCCGTCGCGGCGCTCGCTCTCGTGATCCCTCCAGCCGCCGCAGAGGAGCCCTCCACGATCGATACGCTCTTCCGGACGGGGGATCTGGCTGGCGCATGGAGCGCGCTTGCGACGGTCCAGGCACCACTTACGGGGCGGGAGTCGAAAATCCGTTGCCACCTTCTCCTCTTCAAGAATCAGCTCCCCGACGCGCAGCGCTGTTTTGCGGAATTGACGAAGGCCGATCCTTCCGACAGGTCCGCGCACGCCGGTCTCGCCGAAGCGTACTCGCGTTCCGGACAGTTCGCCGCCGCTGCTTCCGAGTTCGATTTCGCCGGCAATGCGCCGCGGGCCGCCCAGGCCCGCTGCCTCGCGGCGGCGACCCCCTATGTCGTCAAGAGTCCGGGGGAGGAATTCGTCGTGCCATTCGAGCGCGTCGACCCGCTCCCGCTCATCAAGGTGCAGGTGAACGGCGGCGATCCTTGCTTCTTCATCATCGATACCGGCGCCGGGACGACGGTGCTCGACAAACAAGTGGCCGACCAGTTGAAGTTGCCCCGGATCGGTGCGGAAGGGGGCGTATTCGCCGGCGGCAAGAAGGCGACGGTGGAATACTCGATCATTGGCGCTCTCACCCTCGGCGATCTCACGCTCGAACGGGTTCCGGTGCAGATTCTCGACACCTCGTCGTTTGGCTCCATCTTCGGAGGACTTCCAATCAACGGGGTCATCGGCGTCGGCGTCCTCCGCCAATTCACCGCCTCGCTCGACTATCCACACCACCGGCTCGAGCTCCGGCTGGCCAATTCAACGCACTCGGCGAGCCGCGGTGTGACGATGCCCATGTGGCTGGCCGGCGATCACCTCGTACTGGTCTCAGGCTCGGTCGGAGGTCTTCCGGAACTCACGTTGATCGACACCGGCCTCGCAGGATTCGGGTGCACGCTTCCGAAGAGCACGCTGGACGCGCTCGGTGCGAAACTCGACGAAAAGGAGGTGTCAGGGCCAGGCGGCGGCGGCGTGACCTCGGCCAACCGCTTCACCGCCAGCCGCATCGCCCTCGGGCAAGCGGCCGCGGAGGACGTTCCCTGCCTGTTCGGGCCTTTCCCTCCGTCGCTCGAGACCTCCCTTGGCACGCGCGTGGGTTTGCTCGTCTCCCACCAATTTCTGAAGCGCTTCAACGTGACCTTTGACTTCCGCGCCATGACGCTTACGCTGGCGGACTGAAAGCTCACTGCGAGGCCTCCCCGAGAGGCGGCATCAACCGCCAGTCGTATGGGTGGCTCACTTCAACAGGGGGTCAGGATACGAGTCCTTGCGCTTCAGAGCCTCGGCCGCCGCCACCTCCTGTGCCCGCGCCAGCCAGCGCCTGGCAGCCCGCGCGTCCCCCTTTTCCTGGTAGCTCAGGCCCAGCAGGAAGCAAAACTTGTCCTCTTCGGGCTGTTCGCGGACAGCATACTTGAGATGGCTGATGGCCGAAACGTAGTCATGGGCACGGTACGCTTGACGGGCGAGCAGGTAACGATAATAGGGGTTGCGCCAGCGGTCGTGCACCACTCTCTTCTTGTACGCGGCAGCTCGCTCCCGATCGCCCAGTTGCTCATAGAGGCGTGCCAGATTACTCATGGCGACGAGATCCGATTCGTCCATCTTCAGGGCTTGCAGAAACGCAGCCTCGGCATGAGCGGGATGGCCGTTTCGCAGGTACAGCGTGCCCAGGTTGGTCCACGCCGGCGAAAACCCGCGGTCGTTGTCGGCTATTGCCCTCCGGAAGCTCGCAAGAGCCGAAGCCGTATCACCCGCCTGCATCCGCTCGACGCCAACATTGTTGTAGTAGTGCGCCAGCGCCCGCGCGTCAGAGATCCTCCGCATCTCGTAGCTTGTCTTGAAATCACCGGTATTGAAATCCACCACGCGCGTGCCCGTCCGTCCCAAGTCCACGAACACGTTGACATGCCGAACGAGAACGAAGGTGTCATTCTCGAAGGTCCAGTCGGGCGGAATATCCACCTCCTGGAACTGGGCATCCAGGCCCACATCACGAGCCATCGCCACGAACATGTTGGAGAACGACAGACAGTTGCCCCGCCTGCTGCGGAATGTCTCGGAGGCGGTAAGCGTCGTGTCGTCGAACTTCACCCCGAAGGTGTCCGCGCCCATGATCGACACGACGAGTTGATGAAGCTTGAGATTGGCGGTGCCCTTGCGGTCCACGTGTTTGTCCAGAAAGGCGCGCATTTCGGGACTGAGAGCGAGCACCTGCTCATCCGAGAGGAGCACCGGCGAGGCGCTCGCGACGTTGAGAGAGGCTCCAGCAAGAAGATCATCGGGCGTGATCCCCACTCTCTCGGGGCTTACCCGCCAGCTTGTACAGGCGACTGCAGGGACCACCAGACAGGCGAGAGCGGTCCGAAGCCACACGGTCAGTCTTCCCTTCGGTCGGTGAAGGGTCTGAGCCTGTTCCGCACCCACCCGGTCACGTGACTCGCTCGGGGCGAAGGTCGTCACCATCGCAGTATCCGCCACGGGGCATGACTCTTCGCATCGCGCGCCGCCAGCCAGGCACACGATTCTGTACGAGATTCCGATCCGGAGGTTGCCCTCTCCTTGACTGTGAAGCATCCCGCCTTTGCACCCGAGCGCCCAGGGCCGAGAGGATCGACGGCCGTCCGAGGTATACCGGCATGCACTCTGGACGCCAGCGCCAAGGAGCCCCGTCCAATATCTCCAATCTCGGGCGTGTCCTGGAGGGGAGCCGCCTCGGTCTCGGCCTTGCTTGGCTGCCGAGGGTCGGTGGGGAGGTGCCGGCCTCCGCGAGCCAGCTGCCACGTCGTCGATCAGGAAGTGGAGGGACCGCCGCTTCACTCCGGCTCGTATGAAACGACGATCGGTTCGTCTCCCTTCATGAAGCTCACGGTGACAATTGTTTTCAGGCCTTTGATAATCATGATGTTCGAAACCAGGTCCCGGCCATTCAACGAGATCACGATCCGGTGCTCTCCCGCAGGGACGTACGACAGGTTCCAACTCGCGTGAATCTTTTCCTCCGTCTTCCCGAGGAACCGGACCGTGCAGTGGTCCGGGGTAGAGATCACGCGGAGCGACCCCTTGCCCTCCTGGATGGTTTTCACTTTGCCGGCCTTGAGATCTCCCTGAACGATGACATCGGCTCCCGGCTCGACCCTGACCACGCCGGAGATCGTATCGTACCCGGGTCTGCTGAAGGAGATCGCGTGCGGACCTTCGGTGAGGCCCTCGATGCGCAGGAGCGGAATGGTCTTGAGCTCGGACTTGCCGTCGATCTCGACGTCGCAGTTCTGAGGGGCCGATAGGACGAGCAGATTTCCGGTGAGCTGTACGACCTTGGCGCTGCCTGTCACCCTCTCAGGGGGGGGCGGTTCCGGGGAGAACTCCCCGACCTTCACCTCGATCGGGAGCTTCTGAACCATCACCTGGAAGCTCTGGGGCGCGAACCCGTCCTTCTCGACCCGAATGACGTGCCCGCCTCCCGCCACGTCTGCCAGGAAGAGGCCGTCGTCCTTCGGGCTGGACGTGCCCACGAACTTGCCGTCGAGATAGACCCGAAGACCAGGCTCACACGAAACCTGGATGTCGCCTGCCAACGACACCGTCGCCGCAACCGTCAAGAGAAACAGGCAAAGCCAGCACAGGCGCTTCATTATTCTCCCTCCCTATCACCCCGACCCCGTTCAAGTCTACATCGCCCCACGTCGGTTGAGCCGCGGGAGAGCGGACCGAGTTCGACTACGAGCCACTCCCGCTGATGCGGCGGCCCACTCGCTTCCTCAGACAGTCCCCTATTCCTTCGGTTTTGGCGTCGTGCGGTCCTTCACCAGTTGCTGGGCCGCCTCCTTGCTCGCAACGGCTTCGACGCGCACGATGCGGCAGAAGACCGGACGACCAAAATCCACGAAGGTGATCATTGCCCCCGTGTCCGAGCAGACCCGGCTGAATTTGAATTCGCCGGAGAGCTTGATGCCGGTCGCGAAGGGCAGACTCGTGTACACGCTGTCCAGGGTCAGCAGATAGTGCTCGTTACCCAAGAGGCGCACATAGACGAACCTCTCATGGAGGGCGGAGAAGCTGTCGGCCCTGCGAACGTCGAAACACGCTTCTTTGGCGACCGGCACGATACCGCTCCTCGTGTCAGCCTTCTGCGTCGAGGTACAGGCGAGCCAGGAAACCGTCAAGATCAGGCCCAGGAGGCACGCGGCCGTGCGGCGCTTGCTACCCATCGTGACCACCTTCCTTTCCGCTCGAGTCGCCGTGGCGGCTGTGATCCCGCACAGAGATCGAGACACGAACGGCCAGCATTGGTCACGCTACCCAAACCTCCCCCACGGGTATTTTACCACCGGCGCCAAGCTCGTGACACCCGCAGCAGAGACCGCATGAGCCGTCCGGTCTAGAATGCCTGTGCCGGGAGCCGTTTTCCGAGGGAGGCACAATGTCGCTCGAGCTGGCACGAGAGGTTCTCACCACGGAGGCAGATGCGATCCTGAGGCTCCGGGATCGCCTGGATGATTCCTTCATGCGGGCAGTGGAGATGCTCGCGGGCTGCCAGGGGCGGGTCGTGTGGACCGGAATGGGCAAGTCCGGCATCATCTGCCGCAAGCTCGCCGCGACCATGGCGTCCACCGGGACGCCGGCGCTGTTCCTCCACCCGGCCGAGGCGATCCACGGGGATCTCGGCATGGTTGCCCCGGGCGACGTCGTCGTCCTGGTCTCCAACTCCGGCGAGACCGACGAGCTGGTCCACCTGGTCGAGTACCTCAAGAGGTTCGGCAACCCCCTCATCTCGATCACGTCCAACCCTTCATCGACCCTGGCAGGCCACGCCGACATCCACCTCAACCTCGCCGTCGACCGGGAGGCGTGCCCGCACAACCTCGCACCCACCGCCTCCACCACCGCCGCGCTCGCTCTCGGCGACGCCCTGGCAATGGTCGTGTCGGTCCGGAAAGGTTTCAATCCTCAGGATTTCGCTCAGCTCCACCCCGGCGGGAGGCTTGGGAAACGGCTGCTTACCGTGGGAGAGCTCATGCACGCCGGCGACCTGGTGCCCCGCGTCGCAGTGGACACGCCTATGAAAGACGTGATCTACGAGATGTCGCGCAAAGGCCTCGGGATCACGACGGTCCAGGACGCCGAGGGACGACTCCTCGGAGTCATCACCGACGGCGACCTTCGCCGCCTGATGGAAGCGGATCTCAGTCCCCTCTCGCGCGCGGCGGGTGACGTCATGCACCCGGGCGGTGTGACCATCGCGCCCGGCACGCTGGCGACAGGGGCGCTGCGCTTGCTGGAGATGCGCCGGATCACGTCGTTGATCGTCACCGACGAGCGCAGCTGCGTGGCCGGGATCCTGCACCTCCACGATCTCTGGGGTGTCGGGCTGTTCTAGACAGCTGACAGCCCTCCCCCACCCGGCCACCCAGCTCACAGCTCTCCCCCACCCAACCCCACAGCCGACAGCTCACGATCCCCCTTCCACCCCAACGACATCATCTAGGGGGAAGGACGCTGTCGGCTGTTGGCTGTCGGCTGTCAGCTGTCTTCGTCTCCCAGCCACTTGCCACGACCGCGCAGCCAGAGCACAATGAACCGATGTTCAGTCTCGGCGGTCGTGGGGGGCCCCGGTTTCAATCGGCGAGCCGTGACGACCCAAGGAGATAGCCATGGGCAGGGAAATCCGCAAGGTCGGGGTGCTGGGAGCGGGCGTGATGGGCTCGGGGATCGCCGCGCACCTGGCCAACGCCAAGGTGCCGGTGCTGCTGCTGGACATCGTGCCGCCCCGGCTCACTCCGGAAGACGAGAAGGCCGGCCTGACCCTTGGGGACAAGCGCTTCCGCAACAAACTGGCTCTGGCCGGGATCGAGAACGTGAGGACGTCCAAACCGGCGCTCCTGTACTCCAAGCGCTTCCTCCCGTTGATCTCCGCCGGGAACTTCGAGGACGACTGGCGAACGCTCGCGGAGTGCGACTGGATCGTCGAGGTGGTCGTCGAACGCCTCGAAATCAAGCGGCAGGTGTTCGAGCGCCTCGAGCAGGTCCGCAAGCCCGGGGCGGTCGTCTCCTCGAACACGTCCGGCCTGCCGATCCGGGCGATGGTCGAGGGGCGCTCCGAGGACTTCCGCAAGAACTTCCTGGTGACCCACTTCTTCAACCCCGTCCGCTACATGCGCCTCCTGGAGGTCATAGCCGGCGAGGACACCGACCCCGAGGTCGTGAGGTTCATGAGCGACTTCGGCCAGTTCCTGCTGGGCAAGGGGATCGTCTTCGGCAAGGACACCCCGAATTTCGTCGCGAACCGGATCGGCGTCTACGGGCTGATGGCGACCGTGCACGCGATGGTGGAGATGGGCTACCAGGTCGACGAGGTGGATGCGATCACGGGCCCGGCGATGGCACGCCCGAAGAGCGCCTCGTTCGGCACCGTGGACCTCGTTGGGCTCGACACCATGGTGCACGTCGTGCGGACCCTGCGCGAGGAGTGCCCGGACGACGAGGGGCAGCCCGTCTTCGCGGTGCCCGAGTTCATCACGAAGATGGTCGAGAACAAGCAACTAGGGCGCAAGACCAAGGCCGGTTTCTTCAAGCGCGAGAAAGGTCCCAAGGGCGAAAACGTCGACTACACGCTGGACTGGCGGACCGGCCAGTACCGCCTCAAGGCCAAGCTCGACGCTGCGTCGCTCAAGCAGACCAAGGGGATCCACGACGCCGGGGCGCGGATCAAGACCCTCGTGAACGCCCAGGATCGCGCCGGCGCATTCGCCTGGCGCGTGACGCGAGATGCGCTGGCGTACACGTCCAGGCGTCTCGGCGAGATCTCCGACACGATCGTGGACATCGACCGCGGCCTGACGTGGGGCTTCAATTGGGACTTGGGGCCGTTCGAGACGTGGGACGCCATCGGGGTCGCGGAAACGGTCCAGAGGATGAAGGCGGAGGGCGCCGCGCCCGCCCCGTGGGTCGAGGAGATGCTGGCGGCAGGCGTCGGCAGCTTCTACCGGGACGGCGCTGCCGGTCGCGAGTACTACGACCCTCGGAAAAAGTCGTACGTGCCGCTCGCCCGGCCGGCGTCGTTCCTTCTGCTCAAGGAGATCAAGCGGCGGACGCCGCCGGTGCTCGAGAACGCCGGAGCCTCCATCGTGGACCTAGGCGACGGCGTGGCCTGCGTCGAGTTCCACTCTGCTCTGCAGCCCAAGCTGAACCCCATCGACGACGACATCATGGAGGTCGTGCACAAGGCGATTGGGATCGCGGAGAAGGACTTCCGCGGGCTCGTCATCCACCACCAGGGCGAGCAGTTCTGCGCGGGCGCCAACCTCCTCATGATCCTCGAAGGCGCCATGAGCCAGCAGTGGCGGGCGATCGACACAATGGTCCGCAAGTTCCAGGGGATGACGATGGGGCTGCGGCGGGCGCGCGTGCCGGTGGTCACTGCCCCGTTCGGCTACACCTTCGGCGGCGGAGCCGAGATCACGATGGCGGCCGACAGGGTGTGCGCGCTCGCGGAGACCTACATGGGCCTGATCGAGGTCGGGGTCGGGCTGGTCCCCGCCGGCGGCGGCCACGTATTCATGCTCGAGCGCGTGTTCGAGGGGCTGGACGAGCCCGTCCTCTCCAATTTGCCCTTCCTCCGCAAGGCGTTCGAGGCTATCGCAATGGCCAAGGTCGGCACCTCGGCGGAGGAAGCGCGCGAGCTCAAGTACTTGCGCCCGTACGATCACGTCGAGATGAATCGCGACCAGCAGCTGTGGACGGCCAAGCGCATGGCGATCGCCATGGCGGAGGAGGGGTACCGGCCGCCGCTGGCGAAGAGGTTCAATGTCCCCGGCCGCGAAGGGCTTGCCACCATCGGGATGCTCCTCCACAACATGAAGATCACGCACTGGATTTCGTCGCACGACGAGAAGATCGCCACCCACGTCGGGAACATCCTCTGCGGCGGCGACACCACGATCAACAACCCCACCAGCGAAGAGACCATCCTCGACCTCGAGCGCGAGGCGTTCCTTTCGCTGTGCGGCGAACCCAAGACGCAGCAGCGCATCCAGTACATGCTCCTGAACAACAAACCACTGCGGAATTGACCGTGGTCAGCGAATCACTCCCGACGCCTGCCTTGCTGGGAGAGGCTGACAGCCGACAGCTGACAGCCTCCACCCACCCAAACCAACGACAGAGTCCCGGCTCATGCGTCGGGAGTCGGGATTGCCGCAATTGGCGGCCGCAGCTGTCGGCTGTGAGCTGTGAGCTGTCAGCTTCCCCGGAGGTCTCCAATGCCTAAGGCCGTAATCGTCTCGTACGCCCGCACGCCGATCGGCAGGGCCAAGAAAGGCAGCCTGAAGGACACGCGACCGGAGGAGTTCGCCGCGCCGGTGCTGAAGGCGCTCGTGACCAGGACGCCGGGGCTCGATCCGGCGATGGTCGACGACATCATGCTGGGCTGCGCCATGCCGGAGGCCGAGCAGGGCATGAACATCGCGCGGCTGATTTCCCTGCTTGCCGGCTTCCCGGTCGAGGTGACGGCGTGCACCTCCAACCGCTTCTGCTCTTCGGGCTCCCAGGCCATCGCCTGGGCGGCCGACGTGATCCGCTCCGGAAACGCCGAGGTCATCATCGCCGGCGGCGTCGAATCGATGTCAATGGTACCGATGGGCGGCAACAAGATCTTCGCCGACCCCCAGCTCATGGAGGCGATGCCCAACGCCTACGCCGGCATGGGCACCACCGCCGAGGTGGTGGCCCGCCAGTTCAGTATCACGCGCGAGGAGCAGGACGCCTTCGCCCTGCGCTCGCACCAGCGGGCGGCGGCGGCGATCGCGGCGGGAAAGTTCAAGGACGAGATCGTGCCGCTCTCGGTCCGGACCATGGACGACGGAGTCTGGCGCGAGTTCATCTTCGACACCGACGAGGGGCCTCGCGCGGACACTTCGCTGGAGGCGCTGGCCAAGCTGAGGCCGGCGTTCGACCCGCGCGGCACGGTCACCGCGGGCAACTCGTCGCAGATCAACGACGGCGCCGCCGCGGTCGTGGTGATGTCGGACAAGAGGGCCGCCAAGATGGGGCTCGAGCCGGTCGCGTTCGTGCAGCACTGGGCCGTCGCCGGCGTGCCGCCCGACGTCATGGGGATCGGCCCAACCAAAGCCATGCCCAAGCTCTTGAAGAAGGCGAAGGTGAAGCTCGACGACGTGGACCTCGTCGAGATCAACGAGGCGTTCGCCAGCCAGTCGATCTACTGCAGCCGCGAGCTCAAGCTCGACCCCGAGAAGACCAACGTCAACGGGGGCGCCATCGCCACCGGCCACCCGCTCGGGGCCACCGGCGCGGTGCTGACTTGCAAGATCCTGGGGGAGCTCAAGCGGCGCAATGCCAGGCGCGGCATCGTCACGATGTGCATCGGCGGCGGGATGGGTTTCGCCTACCTGCTCGAGCGCCCGTAGAGCGCAAGCCAGCGAACGAAAGGCCCCGACGGGCAGAACCGCCGGGGCCCGGTTTTCTTTGATCGTTGTTCGGGTCGGACAGACTACTTGCCGGGCATGTAGCTCAGGTCAGGCCGGAACCTCAGGATCTCCGAGTAGAACGACGTCGTCGCCTCGCGGATCTCGTCGATCAGCTCGGTCGCCTTGCGCGCACCGAGCTTCTCCTCGAGGACCTTGCTCATGCTCTTGTCGGGTCCTGCGAACTCCGCCCAGCTGTTGCGCTCGGTCGCGACGACGTAGTGCGGTCCCTTGCCCCCGCTCGCGAGCGCGTACCAGTTGGAGCGGACGGGGAACTTTGCTTCGTCGAGCGCGGCCTTGATTTCCTTAAGGGCGTCTATGAAGACGCTGATCTTCGACGGCTTGACGAAATAGTGCGTCAGCTGGCTGAACTTGGCTGGGCCCGCCGTCATGTCGCCGGGACGGCTCACGTCTTCGAGGTGCCTCCAGATCGACGGGATGTCGCTCTGCATGAAGGGGCCCACCGACGCCATGGCGTCCTTGTCGTCGGCGACGTTGAACGCCTCGCGGGCGTCATAGTCCTTCCAGGTGTGGCCGAACGTCCCCACGATGTAGTCGCCGGCGTCGTCACCCGTAATCACCTGCCAGAGGTAGACCGACCAGGTGTCGCCCTGCCTCCTGTGCCAGGCGAAATGCTTCTTGCCCGCCTCTTCGAGTTGCGCCTCCATGCCCGGCTTGGCCTTGACGTGCTCGATCCAGGCCAAGCGGTCGGGCTTTTCCTGTGCATGCACCGAGACTCCGATGCACATTAAACCTATGAAAGCCAAGGACATCACTCTATTCAACATTATTCCCACCTCCCTCAAGTGGATTTGTGTCGGCAACAGATCGAGAGGGGGGATCTATTCCGCCGACGCCACGGCAGTCATGGGCAGTTCCAAGGCACGCCTCATACCGCTTCTCGCCCAAACGTAGCTTTTCGTCGTCATCGCGAGGCCTCCGAGCGCAGCGAGGGGGCCGTGGCGATCTCGCGGTGTCACGGGACTGCTTCGGCCCCTTCGGGGCCTCGCAGTGACAGCCATTCCTCTACGACGGACGGTGACTTGGTATCAGAACACCTGGGAAAGCGAAGGGCCCGCTTGCGCGGGCCCCTTCTTTCCCGGCGCCGTTGGCGGCGGCGGGTCACTTCTTCGGGTTGTACGCCTCGTAGCACTTGCCCTGGAGGTTGTAGGTGATCCGGAAGACGTTGTTCGACTCGCCGCCCGGCGGCATCTCCGCAACGTTGTGGTCGTCGTCGAGCCACAGGCTGAGGGTGTGCGGGCCGATCGGTAGGTACGCCTGGGTGTCGATCTGCCTGACCTCGTTGCCCGCCATGCTCAGCGCGCTCTGGATCGACACGATCTTCGCATCCGCCTTGATCCGGTTGAGGAACTTCGCCGGCCCGGTCGGAACGGCCTGGAGGTTCTCCATGTCGTACGAGAGGTTGAACGCGCACTCGGAGTTCGGCGAGCCGTGAAGAGCCTCGGTCTCGGTGAGCACGACGCTCCCGCCCCAGGCCACGGACTTTCCGCCCGCGCCGCCGACCGCGCCACCGATGACGATCCCCTTCTTGCTCGTGATGTCGGGGAGGACCTGCTGCTTCAGGATTTCGAAGTCCAGCCAGCCGCTGCTGTACGTCGACACGCCCTGCTGGAGCTCCTCACAGTAGACGCCGACCTTGTACATGCCAGGCTCGAGGCCCAACGGGATCTTCACCGTGAGCTTCGTCGCCGTCCAGGTCACCACCTGGAGATGGGTCTCCCCGCCTTTGTTGATGCAGGGGATCTTCGTGCCCTGCGTGGCGCCCCAGGTCCCCACCATCTCGAACGTGTCGCCCGGATAGCCGGAGGTCTTGCTGAGCGAGGCGAGGTTGATCAAGCAATTCTGCCCCGGCCCGCCCGGCGGCGGTCCGAGCGTTCCGCCGGTCTTGAACGTGAACTCGCACCACGGGCTCCAGGGCCCCGCCTGGATGGCACTCATCCCCGGCGCCGAGGCAGTCTCGGTGCCCCGGACCCGCCACCGCCCCTTGTTGTCGCCCGAGAACGTGAACGACGCCGTGGTGGGGCCGCTCGTCGCCACGAACTGCGGCGGCCCGACCTCGCTGTCCCAGTGTCCGACCTGGCGGCAGTCGAAGCAGTCGACCTCGACCTGATACCCGTTCGCCCCGGGCACCGCGTTCCAGCCGAAGGTGATGACCCGTGGGAAGTTGTGAAGCACCGCCCCGCACTGCGGCGTGACCTGCACCGGCGCCCCCTGAGCCGGACCACGGATCAGGCCAGGCACACCGGCCTTGACAGGCTCCGTGCCGGCCTGAACCGTGCAGACCGAGAGGAGTACCACGCCGACAGCGACGGCAATGACTCCAAGAAGCTCTCCCGAACAAAGGCTGCGCGATCTCATTTCCATGTTCCTCCCTCGAGGCGGCGCGTCCGTTCGGCCGCCCTTCAACCGGATAAACGACGGCACGGCACCGAACCGCACGCGGGTCGCTCATCCGGCACGGTTCCTCGGGAGCGCAGGATCGGCCCATCAGGGCGCCGGGCCGACCGAGGACGGGAAAGCTAGCCTGGATAATTCGTGGGGGTTCGTCGCGAGAACGCGCAGCTGGCTGGTATGGTGGGCGATCATCCGTTGCGGGGGACACGGCGCCATCCCACCCGCACCGCCGGCGCCTCACGCCCCCCGCACCCCCGAACTCGCGAGGCAAAGCCCCCGCTCGTTCCCGGGTGAGGAGCCGAGTCGTATCCTCTGCGATACGTCGCAGGCTCCGAACCCCGAGTACGCCCGCCAGGCCGGCCAGATCCGCGTTCGCAGCAGAACCCTCATGAATAGTCCAGGCTAGGCCATGCCGTCCGCGCGGAAGGCGCCCCGGAGGTGGCGGAGGCGCGGGATGGCTCCCCTGCCCTCCACGGCGATCACGTCGAAACGACACGGGGGCGTCTCGCCGCGGAGCCTTCCCAGGTAGGCCTGGGCCAGCCGCACCAGGCGTTGCTGCTTCCCGGGTGTCACGGCCTCCTCAGGCAGGCCGGCGCTGCGGCCGGCCCGGGCCTTGACCTCGACGAACACGAGCGTGTCGCCTTTGCTGGCGACGATGTCGATCTCGCCGAGCGGGCACCGCCAGTTGCGCGCCTCGATCCGATACCCCTTGAGCCGCAGGAACAGCGCCGCCAGCGCCTCGCCCCGCCGCGCTGTGCGTCCCCTGTCATCGGCCACGGATCGCACGCGCGATGCTTGCGTCTTTGTCCCTGACTGTCAACTGTCAACTGTCGACTCTCAGTCTTCAGCTGTCAGCTGTCGGCTGTCGGCTGTGAGCTGTCTCTCCCCAGCGCCTGCGCGGCCAGCGTGACCACGTCCACCGTCTGCGCGCCCTCGATCCCGAGCTCCTGCTGCGCGTTTCCGACCATCACCGCGCAGAACGGGCACGCGACCGCGACGTCGCTCGTGCCGGACTCCTGGAGCTGGCGCATCCGCGTCTGGTTGATCCGGTCCCCTAGCTTCTCCTCGAGCCACATCCGCCCGCCGCCCGCGCCGCAGCACATCGCCTTCTCCCTCGACAGCGGCGCTTCCTTCAGCAAGAGGCCGGGAATCGCCCTCAGGACCCGCCGCGGCGCGTCGAACTCGCGGTTGGTGCGGCCGAGGTAGCACGGGTCGTGATAGGTGATCTCGCGCCGGAGCTCGCTCGTGAGCGTCAGCCGCCCCGACGCCACGAGTTCCGCGACGAGCTGCGTGCCGTGGACGACCTCGTACGTGCCGCCAAAGTCGGGGTACTCGTGGGCGAGCGTGTTGAAGCAGTGCGGGCAGTTGGTGACGATCTTCTTCACGCCGCGGCTGGTCAGCGTCTCGACGTTCGCGGCCGCGAGCACCTGGAAAAGGTACTCGTTGCCCAGCCTGCGCGCCGCGTCGCCCGTGCACCGTTCCTCGGGGCCGAGGATTGCGAGCTTCACGCCCGCCGCCTGGAGCAGCTTGACCAGCGCCTGCGACGTGCGCTTGCCGGCATCGTCGTACGAGCCGGCGCACCCGACCCAGAAGAGGACCTCGAACTCGCCGCCCCCGGAAGCGAGCGGTACGCCGAGTCCCTTCGCCCAGTCGCCGCGGGTCTCGGCGGCAAGCTGCCACGGGTTACCGTTGACTTCCATGCCCCGGAACGCCGGTTCGGCCTCGGATGGGAACTCCGCCTTCTCGAGCACCAGGTGGCGGCGCATCTCTACGATCCTGTCAACGTAGGAGATGAACAGCGGGCACGACTCCTCGCACCACCGGCACGTGGTGCACGCCCACACCACGTCGGGGTCGATCACGTCCCCGGCGAGCTCTCTGCCCGGCTTCCCCGGGGCCTCGCCCGGCGCCCGGAGGATCTCGCCCGCCGACGCGTTGAGATGGTCGCGCAGACCGATGGTCAGGTCGCGCGGGATCAGCGGCTTCTTCGTGATCGTCGTCGGACAGACCACCGTGCAACGGCCGCACTCGGTGCAGGTGTACAGATCGAGGAGCTGCTTCCACGTCAGGTCAGTCAACCTGGCCGCACCGAGCGAGCTCCCCTCCTCGATGTTCTCGAGGTCCATCTTCGCGAGCCGGCCCGGCTCTCCCACTGGGCGGAGAAGGACGTTCGGGAGCGAGGTGTAGACGTGGAAGTGCTTCGAGTACGGCAGATAGTTTGCGAACACGTAGAGCGCGCCGAGGTGAACCCACCAGGCGGCCGTGTAGAGGGTCCGCAGTGCCCCCTCCGAGGTTCCGGCGAGCCAGCCGCCGACCACCGCCGACATCGGGGTCCAGACCCAAGGTCCTGGGGCCCCCCCGCCGATGCGAGCGCCATCGGCCAGCAGGTCGGTCGCCATCAGCGCACCGATCAACCCGAGGATCGCCCACGCGTCGGCGCTGTACTCGAGGCGCTCCGGCTTCGTCACCAGCCGCCTCCACGCCGCGATCGCCACGCCGGCCAGCACGAGCACCGCGAATACGTCCTTGGTGAGCAGGTACGCGTGCCCCACCAGCGTGTGGAGGAACGGCGGTTCCCATCCCCTCGTCAGACCCTCGAGGACCATCGAGACCGACCGTCCAGAGAAGACGAGGAAGCCCCAGAAGATCAACGCGTGCATGATCCCGGGGAGCGGCTCGAGGAACATTCGTCGCTGGCCCAGGAAGAAGACGACGACACCCCGCAGTCGCTCGTTCCAGCTGCCGAGCTCCACATCCTTGCGGCCGGCCATGACGAGCGAAAGCTTGCGGGAGAGCGACCAGGCCACTCCCGCGACTGCGGCGATCGTCAGCAGCACGAACCAGAGCGTGTCCGAAACCCCGAGAAAGCTCCCCGCCGTTGCGTGATGTGGCATAGTGCGCGCCCTCCGGCCCGGCGAGCATTCTGCCACAACCCCGCTGGCCCGGTCCGGCCGACCCGGACGGAGACTGATACAATCGGGCCCCGGCAGACTCTTCGCCGGCGACTCCACGGGGAGCCGACAGGAGGTCTTGAGATGGCGGGGAAGGTCAAGGTGCAGCCGGTCTCACGGGTCGGCCTGGAGCCGCTCGTGGCCATGGCCGAGCAACTGCGAGCTTCCTTGCCGGGCTGGGGAGACACGGCCCCGGTCGCCGCCAGGGGCCAGGCCCCGAGCGACCTCGCCGTCGATCTCGGCCACCTTGCCCACCACGACGGCGACGGGTTTCTTGTCGCCAGCATAGGCGACGAGGTCGTGGGGTTTGCCGCCGGTTTCGTTCGATCAAGGCAGCTCACCGTCACCCAACCGTGGCTGCTGCCCGAGTATCAGGACCAGGAAGTCGCCGACACGCTTGTGCGGCGCGCCGTCGCGTACGGAGAGCGGTCAGGGGCCACGGAGTGCGCGGTTCACCTCCTCCACGACGCACCGTGGCAGGCCACCTTCTTCCGCTTCGGGTTGCGGCCGCGTTTCCCCGTTTACCGTATGACACTGACACCGGAACAGGCCCGAATGACGGGGCGCGAACTCGCCAAACTCCTCCCGGGCTCCGAGCTCACCCGGGATGCCCTGAACCGGCGCGCCGGCGCCGCCGACCTGGAGCGTCTAGACCGGCTTGCCAGGGGCATGGTTCGGCCGATGGACCACGAGTACTGGCTCGGCGAACGGGGGCTTCACCTGGCCAAGGTCCGTGATGGTCAACGCATCGCGGCGTACGCCTACGGTGGAGCCGGCCAGTGCGGCCCGGTGGCTGCCGCGACCGGCGAAGCGGCCCTCGCCGGCCTGGGCTGGGCTCTGCAACTCGCTGCCGAGGCCGCCTTGGCAGACGTCCAGGTCCTCGTGCCGGCGACGTTCGAGACAGCCCTTGAGAACCTGCTCGACGCGGGCGCCCGGTGCCTGGCGACCACCACGTGGATGACCCGCAACCCCGGCGCGACCCTCGAGCGATACGCGCTGTCCTCCGCCACGCTGGCCTGACGGCGCGGACAGGCGCGGTCCCTCGCTGCGAGGGCCATCACCGACGCCTGCTAGGAGCCTGTCCTTGTAAAGCCAAAACCGCAGCCGACTACACCACAGGTTGTGGCGGCTGACACTATTGAGTACCACCTGTAGCGAGCAGCGGGATTACTCGGACAGGCTCCTAGCCCGGAATATTCATGAGGGTTCTGCTGCGAACGCGGATCTGGCCGGCCTGGCGGGCGTACTCGAGGTTCGGAGCCTGCGACGTATCGCAGAGGATACGACTCGGCTCCTCGCCTCCTGGAGCGAGCGAGGCTCTGCCTCGCG
>JBEKAA010000002.1:0-192547 GCA_050018455.1 Thermoanaerobaculaceae bacterium
TTCCGTTCCTACACCAAGGCCAAGCAGCTGATCACCGACGCCACCAACGCTGCCAACGCTGCCAAGGATGCCGCCGTTGCGGGCAAGGAGAAGGCGAAGAACGAAGCCAAGGCCTCCATTCAGGGACAGCCTTCAACTCCGACTCCCGAGGACGCCGTCAGACGCGCCTGCGATGCAGCCGGCGGCCTGGATGCGTTCAGGAGCCTCGGCATCCTGGGCCTTACAACCAAGAGGGAGGAGGTGACCCAGGAAGGGACGATCACGTCCAGTCTGAAGAACATCTACTTCCTGACTCCGGGTCCACTGCCCGGCAGGCTCGAGTTGCCCGAGAGCGAGAGAATGGTCGTGGCGGCTGATGACGGCAGCGGGGGTTGGGCTATGGTCCAGCAGAAACCGGACATGCGCGCCGGAACGAAATTCCAGGTGAAACGCATGTTGACGAGTTCTCTGTTCCCGCTGCTCCTGCCGTTCTCGCTTACCTGGGAGGGCGTGGCGATCCAAGAGGTCAAGCCTGCGCAATTGAAGGGTCACCCGGTCTGGCAGTTGACGGTCGTCGTTCCGAGGGGGTTCTTCGACACTCCTCAAATCGCGGCCACGTGGACCGTCCTCCTCGACAGCACCACCTTTGCGCTCGTACGGGCCGACAGTCCGTTCACGGACCTCGGAAAGGGCGTCACCGCGGACGGCATGCGCTTCACCTGGCGAGACCCGGTCACGATCAAGGGCGTGACTTTCCCCAAGGAGCAACGGATCACAGGCCTCGACCTGACCGGCAAAGAAAAGACACACAGCCGCGTTGATCGCATCCAGTACCACCTGATCCCGGTTTCTGAGGCGTCGAAGTACTTCGCGAACCCGATACCGCCCGATCAAAGGCCAAAACCACCAGCGATGCAGCCGCCTCTCCCGCCGGCTTCTCAACCGAAGAGCTGACCGGGGCACGGAGATCGGGCGACGATCGGATTCTTGCGGTGCGGCACCATCTGGTCCTGGGGCAGAAGGTACATGGGTTTGGAGGCGAGTCGTCATGGAGACACACGTGTTGACACGACATATCACTTCCGCGGTGATCGGGGCGGCGCTCTTCGCCGGGGCGATGGCCTCCGCCTCTGCCCAGCCGGCGCCTCCACCGGAGTCGCTTGCCAAACAGATCCAGGAGCTGAGCAGTGCTCAGCAAGGGCTTGAACAACGCCTCGACGAGGTCGCCAAGGCAATCGACGATATCGCCTGGTTCCAGCGCGTGGGCGACGTCGCGGTGGTCGACAAGTGGCGCATCGCCGGTCCGCCGGCGGCGAATCAGTCCAACCCGACCGGTCTGGGCGCGGGTAACCCGGTCAAGTTCTACACCTACACATTCGTGCCGAGGGACCGCAAGCCGGGAGAGAAGCTGCCGATGCTGATCCTCCCCCACGGCGGAGTCCACGCCGATTTCACGACTTACCACGCGCACATCATCCGCGAGCTCATGGCCCAGGGGTACGTCGTCGTGGCGCCGGACTACCGCGGCTCGACGGGCTACGGCCGCGACTTCTACGAACTCATCGATTACGGCGGCCGGGAGGTGGACGACATCCACGCGAGTCGGGACTGGGCCGTTGAGAACTTCGATTTCGTCGACCCCCAGCGCGTCGGCCTGATCGGCTGGAGCCACGGAGGCCTCATCGTCCTGATGGAGGCGTTTGCGCACCCCAAGGACTACGCCTGCGTCTTCGCTGGCGTGCCGGTTTCGGATCTCGTGCAGCGGATGGGGTACCAGGGCAAGAGCTACGAGGACGACTTCTCGGCCAAGTACCACATCGGCAAGACAGTCCAGGAGGACATCGCCGAGTACAAGCGGCGCTCCCCTGTCTGGAGCGCTGACAAGCTCGCGGTTCCTCTTCTCATCCATAGCAACACGAACGATGAGGACGTCAACGTCATCGAAGTCGAGCACCTCATTCAGGCGCTGAAGGCCGCCGGCAAGAAGTTCGAGTACAGGGTGTACCAGGACGCTCCCGGCGGTCACAGTTTCGATCGCATGGACACGGCGCTGGCCCGCCAGGCCCGCCGGGAGATCTACGCGTTCCTGGCGCGCTACCTCAACCCACCGGGCGCGCTCCCGCGATGATGCCCGGCGACCTCCCGACCGACCGGCGGCGCCGGTCGGAACACGTCAGTCGAATCCCATGTGCCCGGCAGGCTGCGTGTTAGACTCCGGTCCGTGCGCGGGTTCGAACGCCGCTGTCTCCTCCTTCTATCGCTCGCGGCCAGTTTCGGCTGCCGCGGAGCTTCGGGGCGGTTGGCGGTCGTGGGCGATCGCACGATGACCATCGAGAATCTCTCGGCCTTCGTCGGTTCCCAGACCGGACGCGCTCTCTCCGACGTGTCGCCCGAGCTCGCCGGAGCGCTCTTCGAGCGTCTTCTCGACGAAGAGGTCGTGCTTGCGGCCGCTCCTTCTCCGGGTGATCACGACCTGACGCCGACCGCCCGCAGCGCACGCGTTCGCGAGCTCGCAAGTACGCTTTGCCCGCCGTCAGTACAGCCCTCGAGCGCACAGGTGGACGTGTACCTCTCCGCACACCCGGAATTCGCGAGCGGAGGAGAGCGAATAAGGCTTCGGCAGCTCGTCCTTCCCGATCAGACTACCGCCCGGAGTGCACGCGACCGCGCGCGCTCCGGTGAGGACTTCGCGAAGCTCTCGCGAGAGCTCTCACGCGCGCCGAATGCCGCCGACGGCGGGATGCTCGGGTGGGTCGAGCGCGGTCAGCTCTCCCCTGAGTTCGAGGCCGCCGTGTTCGGCCTCGCGACCGGCGATGTCAGTGAGCCTGTGCCCAGCAACGCAGGATGGCATGTGTTTCAGGTAATGCAACGACGCAACCCCGGTGACGGCCCTGACCCGGCCGTTCGCGACCGCGCCCGCGTTCAACTGGCCGCTGAGCAGGCGGATACCGCCCAGCGAACCTGCCTGCACGCCCTCGCTGCCAGGGTGGGAGTTCGAGTGGACTGTTCCGGCGTGAGCTTCCCGTGCCGCAACCCGTTTGAGGTGACACCATGAGATTGAGCGCCATTGCGCTGTCTGTCCTGATCGCGGCCGCTGCCACCGCTGGCGGAGAACGACGGCTCGTCGAGGGCATCGTCGTTCGTGTCAACGACCGCATTCTGACCACCGCCGACATTCGCCAGCGCGCCAACGAGCGGTTGGCGCAGACCGGTAAGGCGGTCCCGACCGAGCAGTACCCCGAGTTCATCCAGGACACGGCCGATGAGCTGTGCATGCTCGAGCGCGCCGAGGAACTCAAGCTGGAGGTTTCGAGCGAGGAGCTCAACGGGGCGATCCAGGAGCTCAGGGAGCAGAATCACGTAGCCGACGACGCTGCTCTCGAAGCCGCGCTGCACGGCATGGGCATGACGCTCGACGGCCTGAGAGCGAGGATCCACGACAACATGCTGGTGAACCGGCTGCTCAGGAAAGAGGTCGGCGACCTCCCAATCACCGAGGAGGAGCTCCGGCAGCGCTACGAGCGCGAAAAGAAAGAGTTCATGATCGGCGAGCGGGTGCACCTGGAGCACATCGTGTTCTCGATCGGCCCGGAGAGGGGCGACGAGGAGTTGGAACTCGCGGCAGCGCGACGCATGGTGGCCGCCACCCGCTCGGGGGGTGAATTCAAGACGCTCGTCCAGAAGGAGGTCGCAACCGGTCACGGGACCGGCGGTGACCTCGGGACCGTGCAGACCACGGACATGCGCCCTGAGGTCCGCGACGTCGTGGCGAAGCTCAAACCCGGGGAGGCCTCCGATCCGTTCATCAGCCCTGCCGGCGTGCACGTCGTTCGCCTGGTCGAGCGCATCCCACCCATGGCCAAGCCGTTCAGCGAGGTGGAGGAAGAGCTTCGCCAGCGGGAACTCTCGGACCGCTACCGCTCGCATCTCGCGAGCGTCGTCACCGAGCTCAAGAAGCGCTACGTCGTCGAGGTCCACCCCGAGTTGATGACCGCCAGCAAGTAAGAACGACTCGGCGCCTGCCGAGAACCCCTCCGACAACTCTCCGAGCATGGCCGGAGCGTATTCCGGCCGCCCGCGTATCTTGACAGTGCGCCCCGGTGCCCTCATCATGGCGGTGGACAAAAGTGGAGCGAAGTGGACCGTCGTGGCCCACGCCCCGATTCTGCAGGCTTTTGGAGGGGATGATGGAGACTTTTCGCGGAAGCTACCAGGCCACTGTCGATGACAAGGGTCGCCTGAAGCTTCCCGCGCGTCTCAAGGGTCAGCTCGAGGAGTGGTACGGTTCTCGGGTCTTCGTGACCTCGCTGGGTCCGCTCGAACTCCGAGTTTACCCCCTGTCGGTTTGGGAGGAACTCGAGCGGCGCTTCCTCGCCCGCCCCTCGCTGGATCCGCTGGTGCAACGCCTGTTGGAACACGCCAACTACGGGCAGGAGGACGAGGTGGACTCCCAGGGA
Source organism: Thermoanaerobaculaceae bacterium (assembly GCA_050018455.1). Taxonomy (GTDB): domain Bacteria; phylum Acidobacteriota; class Thermoanaerobaculia; order Thermoanaerobaculales; family Thermoanaerobaculaceae; genus RBG-13-68-16. Next base: position 4,437 of record JBEKAA010000002.1, read on the forward strand.
CGGGTGCTCGTGCCTGCGCTCCTCCGCGACGTGCTTGGGGTCAACGGCGAAGTAGTCGTGTCGGGGCGCGGGCGTTTTCTGGCAGTCGTCGCGCGCGACCGGGCGCAGGCGGAGCTCGCAACTCCATTCACGAACGAGGAGCTGGCCGCGCTCGCAGCACTGGAACAGTGATGCACGATGCGCCAGCCCCAACACCAGCCGGTCTTACTGGCGCAGGTTCTGGAGGCGCTGGCACCTCCAGCAACAGGCCTGATCGTGGACGCCACGGTCGGCCTTGGAGGGCACGCAGCCGCACTGCTCGCCCGGTATCCGTCGGTTCGAGTGCTCGGGTTGGATGTCGATCCCGAGGCGCTCGAGGTCGCACGTCAGCGTCTGGAGATCTTCGGAAATCGGGTCGTGCTCGTCGCCGCCTCCTACTGGAGGCTCGGCGAAGTGGTCCGCGCTCACGGGTTTGCGGCCGCGGACGGGGTGCTGTTCGATCTTGGCGTCTCCTCCCTGCAACTGGACACCCCGACTCGCGGCTTTTCCTTTCGCCACGATGCAACCCTCGATATGCGCTTCGGCCCCGGGGGAGAAACCGCCGGGGAGCTCCTGGCCAACATCGGGGAGGAGGAGCTCGTGCGGGTCTTGCGCGACTTCGGTGAGGAGCCCCGGGCCAGACGGGTCGCGCGAGCGATCGTTCGCGTGCGGATGAGGCAACCACTCCGCACGACCGCGGAGCTCCGGCACGTGGTTCACTCCGCCCTGGGATCCGCGCGCGGTCGAATCGACCCGGCGACTCGCACCTTCCAAGCGCTCCGTATCGCCACCAACCGCGAGCTCGAGGGCATACCATCCGCGGTCGAGCAGGCCGCGCGCCTGCTGCGCCCGGGCGGACGGCTCGCGGTCATTGCGTTTCACTCCCTCGAGGACCGCCTGGTCAAGCGTACCTTGCGCCACCTCGCCGGCAGATGCATCTGCCCGCCGGGCAGCTTTGGCTGTACGTGCCGGCCCGAGCGTCTCCTCGAAGTGCTCACGCCGCGACCGGTAGCGCCCACCGACGCGGAGGTGAACAGCAACCCGCGCGCGCGCTCGGCCAAGCTCCGAGCCGCCCGGAGAGCGGGATGAAGGTCGGCGGGTATCGTCCGAGAAACAACTGGCTGCGGCGGCAACTCGACACACGCTGGCGCCGGTGGTTGAGTCTCTGCTTCGCCGGGGCTGCGCTTGTGAGCGTCCTCATGGCGGCGTTCATCGCTCCCCGTCAAGCGACGCTGCGCATGCGGTACGAGATCGCCCAGGTCTCGCGCGCGGTCGATCTGCTCGAGGGCGAGCAGCGGGGTTTCGTTCTCGAGCGAGAGATGCTGACTTCGCCGGCGGTCCTCGCCGCCGACCTGGACGCGCTCGGCCTTGCACCGCTCGAGCTCGGCAGAATGGCCCACCTCACCTCTGCCGGCGAGCTCGTTCTCCCGGCACCGAAGCCCACGCCGACGCCTGCGCGTCCGCGGATCCAGCGGAGGGTTCATTGATAGTGAACACCACGCGGTTGCGCTGGATCGCGTGGGCGCTCTCGGCGTGGGCGCTCGTGGTGGCGCTTCGTCTCGTCCAGATCCAGGTGATCGAGCACAAGGCGTGGGAGTCCGGTTCGGCCCGCCAGCGCGAGCACCCGCTCGAGGTCGAGGAGCCGCGCGGCGACATCGTCACCAGAGACGGCCGGCTCCTCGCCGGCAGTCTCGAGCGCGTCGCCGTGTACGCCAACCCCCGCAAGATCCCGCGGGACGCGTGGGGTACCGTCGCGGCGGGTCTGGCTCCGATCGTAGGGATGCCACCGGCCACGATCCGGGCCCAGTTTCGCGATCACGACGGGTTCTTCTACCTGGCAAAGGACCTCGACCCGCAGGTCACCGACGCGATCGTCATGCTGCAGCAGCGGGGCGTCGGCACGATCCAGACCGAGCGCAGGGTGTATCCGCACGGCTCACTTGCGGGCCCGGTCGTCGGGTACATCAATGCCGAGGGCAACGGCCAGGCGGGGCTCGAAGCGTTTTACGACCGCACCTTGCGCGGCGTGCCCAGCGTGTACCGCGTGCTGCGAGACGGCAAGAAGACCTCGCCGACGTTGATCGATCTCCGCTTGGAGAGCGAGGGACGGCCCGGTCAATCGCTCGCCGTCACCCTCGATTGCCGAATCCAGGAAGTGGTCGAGCAGGAGCTCGCCCGGACGATCGCGGAAACGGGGGCAAAAGGAGCCTCCGCCGTGGTGATCGACCCCAGTGACGGCGAGGTGCTCGCTATGGCCTCGCTGCCTTCCTACGACCCCGGTCATTTGGGCCAATCCGCGCCGGAGGGGCGACGCAACCGTGCCGTCGAGGACGCGCTGGAGCCAGGCTCGACATTCAAACCGATCATCGTGGCGGCTGCTATGACCGCCGGCGTGCTCGGTCCTGCGGAGCTGGTGGATTGCTCTGGCGGCGGCGTGGTCATTGCCAACGTCTTCATTCACGATCACGCCCATTACGGGCTGCTGCCGGTGCGTGAGGTCCTCGCGAAGTCCTCGAACACGGGGGCCATCCGGATCGCCTACCGGATTGGGCCGAGCCAGCTCGACGACACCATCCGCCAGCTAGGGTTCGGTCAGCCGACCCGCGTCGAGCTCCCGGCGGAGACGCGCGGGATCTACCGCGGGCCGCAGTCGTGGTCCGCACTTTCGCGCGCCGGCCTCGCCCTCGGCCAGGAGATCAGCGCCACGCCTCTTCAGGTCGCACAGGCGTATGCCGCGATCGCCAACGGCGGACTTCTCGTACACCCTCGCCTGGTGCTCGAGACACGCGACCGCTCAGGGCGATCCGTCACGCCCTACCGTGCTCAGCCAGGAGTCCGTGTGCTTTCCGCAGAGGTTGCCGCCCGGCTCGCTTCGATGCTCGAGGCGGTCGTCGAAGAAGGAACCGGAAAGGCCGCGGAGGTGCCCGGCTACCGGGTGGCGGGAAAGACTGGAACGGCGCAACGGGCGTCGTCGGGCAATTACAGCGCCGGTCGCCACGTAGCATGGTTTGCGGGCTTCCTGCCGATGCCCGATCCGAGCCTCGTGATCGTCGTCTGCGTGGACGAACCCGTCAGCAGTTACTGGGCTGCGGACGTCGCCGCCCCAGCGTTCGGCCGCATCGCGACCCGCACAGTGATGTTGCTGGGCCTCGAACCTACGAGCGGAGCGCGCGCATGACGTTGGCTGAACTGGCCGCGGTCTGTGGGGCTTCGCTGCGCGGTGCCGACGCCGAGGTCTGCGGAATCAACCACGTGGCCCAAGCGGTCAAGACGGGATGGGTCTTCGCTGCGCTGCCGGGGCAGCACAGGCACGGGATTGACTTCGTGGACCTGGCCGTCGCGAACGGCGCCGCGGCCGTCTTGTCGGACCGTGACCCGGGCCTCCGCGCGTCCTGGCTCTACGCACAGCGCCCCCGGCGTGCGACCGCGCTCGCGGCGTGGGCTCTCGCGGGACATCCCGAGCGCAGCATGCGGATGGTCGGGATCACCGGGACGAACGGCAAGAGCACCGTCGCGGACCTGATCGGTCGGATCGCGGACCAGGCCGGGGAGCATCCGGGCGTCTTCGGCACACTCGCGTACACGCTGCCGACCCGGAGCGAACACGCGGCCCGAACGACTCCTGAAGCGACCGATCTCGCGCCGCTGCTCCGGGAACTCGCGGACACCGGCGGCAGCGTCGCCGTGATGGAGGTCTCGTCGCACGCACTCGCCCTCGACCGGGTTGCCGGCCTGGAGTTCGACGTCGCCGTCTGGACCAACCTCACCAGGGATCACCTCGACTTCCACCCGGGTCTCGAGGCCTACTACGCCACGAAAGCGAGCCTCGCAGAACTCCTGCGGCGCGACCCGCCGGGCCGCCGCGTCATCGGTCTCGACGACCCGTTCATGGCGCGCCTCGCCGGCACGCCACGCGCCAGCGATCTGACCTTCGGGTTCGGCCCGGCCTGCACGGTCACCGCCCTGCAGACCGCTCCCGACTTCGAGGGCACGACGTTCCGCCTGCGAACCCCGGCGTGGGAGGCGCACGTTCGCCTGCCGCTCGTCGGCCGCCACAACGTGCGCAACGGCCTCGCGGCGGCTGCGGCGGCCGTCGCGCTCGGTTGGCCGCAGGATGCAATCGTCCACGGCCTGTCCACCGCGCAACCCCTGCCGGGCCGCCTCGAGCCCATCGCAGCCGGAACGGCGTTCCCGGTCTTCGTTGACTACGCACACACGCCCGATGGCCTCGAACAGGTGCTTCTCGCGCTCCGCGAGGTTGGCGACAGTCGTCTCGTCGTCGTGTTCGGGTGCGGCGGCGACCGTGACCCGGGTAAAAGGGCGCCCATGGGCGAGACCGTCGGGCGGCTCGCCGACGTCCCGATCGTCACGACCGACAACCCGCGCAGCGAGGACCCACAGGCCATCATCGCGCAGGTTCTCGACGGCGTGCGCGCGTCGGGCAACCCGCGGGCGCTCGCAATCGCCGATCGTCGCGAGGCGATCGCGGCCGCGCTCTCCCTCGCCGACGAGCGCTGTCTTGTCCTGATAGCCGGCAAAGGTCACGAAACCGAGCAGGTCTTCGCCGAGCGTACGGTGCCGTTCGATGACCGGACCGTGGCGCGCGAGATTGCGCAACGGAGGCGCGCGTGATCCGCCGCACCGCAGTCGACCTTGCCACGATCCTCGGTGCCCAATTGCGAGGCGATGGTTCGGCGCTCGTGACCGGCGTCGCCATCGATTCCAGGGCTGTCCGCCCGGGCGAATTGTTCGTCGCGCTACGAGGAGCGCGCGTCGACGGCCACGGGTTCGTAGGCCAGGCGGCGGCGTCTGGCGCGAGGGCCGCGCTGGTCGCACATCCCGTGGACGTTGCCGTCGCACAGATCGTGGTCTTCGACACGGTTGCCGCGCTCCAGCAGATCGCTCGCGCCGAACGGGCCGGCTCCGCCTACCGTCTCGCCGCGGTCACGGGCTCGCTCGGGAAGACGAGCACCAAGGAGATTCTCGCGGCATTCCTGGGTTCGGTGTTCCGAGTCGGGTTCACGCGCGGGAACCGCAACTCGGAGACGGGCTTTCCAGTCGAGCTGTGCAACCAACCCGACGACATCCAGTGGATGGTGGCCGAGATCGGGATGAGCCACGCCGGGGAGCTCGACCGCCTCGGAGCCGTCGCGCAGCCGGACGCCGCCCTCTACACCGTGGTCGCGCCCGTCCACCTCGAGTTCTTTCGCGACATCGACGCGATCGCCGAGGCGAAGGCGGAACTCATACATCACATCCTGCCGGACGGCGCGCTGGTGCTCAACGCGGCCGACCCGCGCGTCGTCTCGTTCGCCGCCCGTTTCGGAGGCCGCGTGCTGCGGTACGGCGTCCCCGGCGCGTCCGACCTCTGGATCGAGGCCTATCGGGACCGTGGCCTGCTCGGCTCCCGCTTCGAGCTCAGGGGCACCCTCGGGGCGTTCGGGGTCGAATGTCCGCTGCCGGGCCGCCACCAGGCGGACAATGTGCTCGCCGCGGCGACGCTCGCCCTCTCGCTCGGCGTTCCCGCCGACCGGGTGGCTTCGGCCGCCACGAAGCTCCAGCCTGCGCCGCGGCGTGGCGAGCGCCACGCGCTCCCTGGCGAGATCACGCTGATGGACGACAGCTACAACTCCTCGCCCGAGGCGGCGAAGGCTCTTCTCGCTCTCCTCGCCGCGAGCGCGGGCCGCCGGGTGGCGGTGCTCGGCGAGATGCTCGAACTCGGGCCCACCTCATTGGCTTTCCACCGGGAGGTCGGCCGGCGGGCAGCGGCGTCGGCCGACGTCGTCGTGGCTGTGGGCGGGGCAAACGCGGCGGAGATGGCCCGAGCCGCGGACGGCACAGAGACTCACTACGCCGCTACGGCCTCCGAGGCGCTCGACGTCGTGCGCGCGCTGCTGCGCCCTGGGGACGTCGTTCTGATCAAGGGCTCGCGTGGCGTGGGCCTCGATGCCGTGGTGGACGGGCTGCTCGGGTTGGTGCGCTGATGATGTACTGGCTCCTTTTCCAGCTGCACACCGTATGGGGACCGCTGAACGTCTTCCGCTACATCACGTTCAGGGCGGCCCTCGCGATTCTCACCGCGCTCGTGCTCGGCATCGCCCTCGGCCCCGCGCTCATCCGCACCCTGCGCAGGCACCAGATCGGGCAAGCGATCCGCGAGGAGGGGCCTGCGTCGCATCAGGCCAAGGCGGGGACGCCGACGATGGGCGGGGTCCTCATCCTGGCCGCCGTCCTCGTCCCGATTATGCTGTGGGGCGATCTCACGGAGCCATGGGTGTGGGTGGTCACTCTCACGACCCTGCTCTACGGCGGCATCGGTTTCCTCGACGACCTGCTCAAGGTCCGGGGCGGCAAGAACCTCGGTCTGCGCGCCTGGCAGAAATTCGGCCTGCAACTCCTGGTCGGCATCGCAGCCGCGGCTGCGATTCGCCTTGTGGCCGGCAGCTCGCCGTACGCCGGCGAGCTGGTTGCCCCGTTCTTCAAGAGCGCCCACGTTCAGCTCGGGCTTTTCTACATCCCGTTCGTGGCCGTTGTGCTGGCCGGCTTCTCGAATGCGGTCAACCTCACCGATGGACTCGACGGCCTGGCGATCGGATCCGTGCTGGTCGCCTTCGCAACGTACACCGTCTTCACCTACCTCGCCGGCAACGCCAAGCTCGCCAAATACCTCCTGATCCCGTCCGTCCCCGGAGCAGGCGAGGTCACCGTGTTCTGTGCGGCGGTGGTGGGCGCGTGTCTCGCGTTCCTCTGGTTCAACTGCCACCCCGCCGAGGTCTTCATGGGAGACGTCGGCTCCCTGGCGCTCGGAGCCGCGATCGCGTGCACGGCCGTGATCGCGAAGCAGGAGCTCCTGCTGCTCGTAGTCGGCGGGCTGTTCGTGGCCGAAGCGCTCTCGGTCATCCTCCAGGTGGCGAGCTTCAAGACCCGCGGCAAGCGAATCTTCAGGATGTCTCCCCTGCACCACCACTTCGAGCTGTCGGGGTGGGCCGAGACCCAGGTGGTGGTGCGCTTCTGGATCGTCGCGATCGTCTTCGCCCTCGTCGGCCTGGCGACGCTGAAGTTGCGATGAACGGGATCAACTCTCTCCGCGCGCTCGTGGTCGGCCTCGGGGCCTCCGGGGTTGCAGCGGCCGCCTTGCTCGCCCGCCAGGGATACGGCATCACCGCCAACGATCGCCGAAGCGCGGCTGAGCTCGTCGACAGCCTTGGGAAGCTGCCGGACGGCGTCGTCACACTGCTCGGGGCTCATCCGAACGGGCTTCTCGACGCCGTCGATCTCGTCGTCGCATCGCCGGGCGTTCCCTGGAACCTCCCCCTCTTCGAGGAGGCGCGACGCCGCAGGATCGAGACGATCGCCGAGGTCGAGCTCGCGGTCCGCTCGATGGAGGGCGTGCCGATCGTCGGCGTGACGGGTTCGAACGGCAAGACCACCGTCACCTCGTTGCTCGGCGAGATCGCCCGCGCTGCCGGCCTGCGCGTCGGCGTCGGCGGCAACATCGGCACGCCCGCCAGCGAGATCGCCCTCGCGGGCGGCTGGGACGTCGTGGTACTCGAGCTCTCGTCGTTCCAGCTCGAGGGGTGCACGACGTTGCGTCCGCGGGTGGCGCTGCTCCTCAATCTCTCACCGGACCACCTCGACCGGCACCCGAGCATGACCTCCTACCTCGCCGCCAAGGCCCGCATCTTCGCCTTCCAGGAAGCCTCCGACGTCGCTGTGCTCAACGCCGACGACCCCGCTCTGGCCGGGCTGGCGGTGGCGTCGCGAATCGTCCGATTCTCGCTCAAGGACACCGCCGCCGAGGCGCACGTTGCTGCCGGCACGCTGGTACTCGACGGCGAGCCTCTGCTTCCCCGCTCGGAACTGCGCCTGCTCGGCGACCACAACGTCGCCAACGCCCTGGCGGCCGCCCTTGCCGCCAGTCGCCTCGATGTTCCCCGCACCGCCATTGCGGCGGCGCTCCGCGATTTCCAGGGTCTGCCCCACCGGCACCGGATCGTCGCCGAGAGCGGAGGCGTCCGCTGGGTGGACGATTCGAAGGGCACCAACGTGGGCGCCACCGCGGCAGGGTTGGCAGGCTACCCGCACGGCACCGTGCACCTCATCCTCGGCGGACTCGGCAAGGGACAGGACTTCAGAGACCTCCGTCCGGCGACCGAAGGAAAGCTCGCCGGCATTTATCTGATCGGCGAGGCCGCGAGAGAGATCGCCGACGCGCTCCAGGGAGTTGCCCCGCTCGAGCTGTGCGTCACGCTCGACGAGGCCGTCCGCCGCGCCGCCTCCCGCGCTCGCCCCGGCGACACAGTGCTGCTCTCGCCGGCGTGCGCATCGTTCGACCAGTTCACGGACTATGCCCACCGGGGCGACGAGTTCGCCCGCCTTGCTTGCGGCGTCGCGGGGGGCGCGTGATGCCAAAGACGCGTGAGATGGACTACACCCTGCTGGCCGTGACGGTCGGCACCGCCGCCGTGGGGGTGGTCATCGTGGGCTCCGCCTCGGGCTCGCTCGCGCGGGAGCACTACCACCTCTCCGAGTACGAGTTCGCCATTCGCCAGCTCGTCGCGGTCGTGCTCGGCCTCGCGGGGATGCTCGCCGCGACGTTCGTTCCCCTCGATCGCCTGACCCGCTGGAAGGTCGCGTTCCCGCTGCTGTTGATCACATGGGCGGCGCTCGTCATCGCATTCGTCCAGTCTCCCGTCGCCGGGACCCACCGTTGGCTCCAGCTCCCCGTGAGCTCGATCCAGCCATCCGCCGTGGCGAAGGTCACGCTTCCGCTCGCTCTCGCTGCGCTGCTCGGTCGTCCCTTCCCGGACCGGCGGGAGCGCGTCACGGCTCAACGCAAGGCCGTTCTCATCACCGCTTTCACGGTCGGGTTGGTGCTGATCGAGCCCGACATGGGTTCGGCGCTGCTTCTGCTAGCCGCGGCGACCAGCGTTCTGCTCCTCGCCGACGTTCCGATGCGTCCCCTCGCCGCAATGGCGGGCGCCGCCGCCGTGGTCTTCGCGATCTTCGCCTTGCTCAGACCGTACCGGGTCGAAAGGCTCCGCACGTTCTTCGGCGACACGAGCTACCAGGTCCAGCAATCTCTGATCGCGATAGGAGGTGGCGGCCTGACCGGACGAGGGCTCGGGGCCAGCCTCCAGAAGCTCTTCTACCTCCCGCAGCCCCACACCGACTTCATCTTCGCGGTGATCGGCGAGGAGCTTGGCCTGGTGGGCACCCTCGGCACGCTGACGTTGCTCGGTGTGATCGTCGCTCGCGCCCTCCGATCCGCCCGCCGCGCGAGTAGCCCTGCGGCCTGCCTGCTCGCCGGCGGCCTCGCGGTGACGCTCGGCGTGCAAGCGCTGCTCAACGTCTCGGTCTGCTTGAAACTGTTGCCCGCCAAGGGACTCCCCCTGCCGCTGCTGTCGGCGGGCGGTTCCGACGTGATGCTCACCCTGGTGGCCATCGGTCTCCTCCTCAACGTCGGCAAGGAGGGAGCGTGAGCGAACTGGTGATCGCCGGTGGCGGTACAGGGGGCCATCTCTTCCCCGGTCTGGCGGTCGCGGCCGAGCTTGCCGGCTCCGGCGCCCGCGTGTCGTGGCTGGGGGCCCGCCGCGGTCTGGAGGCGACGCGCGTGCCCGAGGCCGGGATCCCGATCCGGTTGCTCGCGGTGACCGGAGCAGTGGCCCGCTCGCACGCGGCTCAGGCGGCGGCGGCTCTCCAACTTGTGCCTGCGGTGCTGCAGGCCGCGGCGTTCCTCCTCCGCGGCCGCGCGGCGGCCGTGCTCGCGGTCGGCGGATACGCGTCAATGCCGGGGGCCCTAGCCGCCGGAATGCTCGGCCTCCCGGTGATCCTGCAGGAGCAAAACGCGCTGCCAGGCCTCACAACCCGCTTCCTCGCCCCATGGTCCGTGGCCGTCGCGTGCGGGTTCGAGGCGGCGCTTTCGACGTTTCCCTCACTCCCGGCCCGCTGGACGGGCAACCCCGTGCGAGGAGAGTTCTTCGCGGTGCCGTCGCCGCCCCTCGAACCGCTGTCGGTTCTGGTGCTGGGCGGCAGCCAGGGTTCAGCGTTCCTCAACGCAAGGGTCCCCGAGGCTTTCGCGGAGCTCTCCCGCAGCGGCAAGGCGCCGCGCATCGTCCATCAGGCCGGCTCCAGCCGGTCGTACGAGGTGGAGCAGCGCTACGCGTCGCTCGGGGTGGCGGCCGAGGTCGTCCCCTTCCTGGAGCGACCGGCCGATGCTCTGGCTGCCTCCGCACTCGTGGTGGCCCGCGCTGGCGCGCTCACTGTGACCGAGCTCGCCGCGGCCCGGCGTGCCGCGCTCCTAGTGCCTTTCGCGGCGGCGGCCCACGGTCACCAGCTCGCCAACGCCGCTGCGTTCGCGTCGACCGGCGCGGCCGAGATCCTGGAGGAGCGCGACGCGACGCCGGACAGGCTCGCGGCCGTTCTCGGCCGCCTGTTGGCGGCACCGGAGCGCCTGGTCGAGCGCGGCCTGGCGGGGGCTCGTCTCGCACGCCCGGACGCGGCGCGCGCCGTCGTCGATCTCCTGCTCAGGGCGGCCGGCGGAGATGCCGAGGGGCATTCATGAACTTCGGGCACGTCCGCCACCTCCACTTCCTCGGCATCGGCGGCGTGGGCATGTGCGGCCTCGCCGAGCTCTTGCACGGCGAGGGGTTCACGGTCTCCGGGTGCGATCTTGCCGCCAGCGAGACGACGGCGCGTCTCGAGAGCCTTGGCATCAGGGTGGACCTCGGCCACGCGGCCGGCCACCTCGATGGCGTCCAGCTGCTCGTGATCTCGTCCGCGGTCAAGGCGGACAACACCGAGGTGGAAGCGGCCCGTCGCCTCGGCATCCCCGTGATCCGCCGGGCGGAGATGCTGGGCGAGCTCTCGCGCCTGAAGTGGGGGATTGCGGTGGCCGGCACCCACGGCAAAACTACTACGACCTCGCTCACCGGCTTCGTCCTCACCAGGGCCGGCCTGGACCCGACCGTTGTCGTGGGTGGGCGGATGCACTTCCTCGGCGCGCACGCGCGGCTCGGACGCTCCGAGTACCTCGTCTGCGAGGCCGACGAGTTCGACAGGTCGTTCCTGGCGCTGTTCCCGGTCCTGGCGCTGCTGACGACCGTCGAGGCCGAACACCTGGACACCTATGGGTCGGTCGAGGCGATGGAGGATGCGTTCGTGACCTTCGCGAACCGCGTGCCTTTCTACGGCGCGGCTATCGCTTGCCTGGACGACGCCGGCGTCCGACGGCTATTGCCCCGCTTCGAGCGGCGGATCGTCACGTACGGTTTCTCGCCGCAAGCCGATGTGCACGGTCGTGCCGTGCGTCTGTCCGACACGGGGTCCAGCTGCCAGGTCGTCGTGCGTGGAAGCGAGGCCGGCGAGCTCAAACTCCCGCTCCCCGGTCGCCACATGCTCGCCAACGCCCTCGGCGCCACGGCGGCCGCGCTCGAAGTCGGCGTCGCTTTTGCGGCAATCGCGGCGGCCGTCGGCGCCTTCACCGGGGTCGCCCGCCGCTTCGAGCGCAAGGGGCAGCGCAACGGTGTCGTGCTCGTGGACGACTACGCCCACCACCCGAGCGAGATCGCGGCGACGCTCCAGGCCGCGCGCCAGAGCTTCCCCGACGCGCGGATGGTGGTCGTTTTCCAGCCGCACCTCTTCTCGCGGACCCGTGACTTTGCGCGGGAGTTCGGCGATGCGCTGCTCGGGGCGAACGTGGTCGTAGTGCTTCCGATTTACGCGTCCCGGGAACAGCCGATCCCTGGCATCAGCTCCGACCTCGTGGTAGCGGCGGCGCGGCGCTCCGGCCACCGGCAAGCGCGAGGAGCGACGTCGTTCGCCGATGCCCTCGAGGTCCTCGACGAGCTGCTCCGGCCAGGCGACGTGCTGCTGACGCTCGGGGCCGGCAACGTGGTCCAGCTCGGCGAGATCTGGCTGTCTGGAGGTTCGGCGTGAGCGGTCCCGTCCGCCACCACCGCTCTATTCGCAAGCTCATCGGCCGCGCACTGCCTCCCGCCGTGCTGCTCGCCCTCGCCGCGACGCTCGCATTCGCCCTTCAGGTGCGGCAGGTCCGAGTGTCGGGCACGCACCGCTTCCCGGCCCGGGAGGTCGAAAACATCCTGCGATCGGCGCTCGGCAGCCCCACCATCGCCGCTCGCGCCGGCGCGCTGCGCTCGAAGGTGCGCGCCGTGCCTTGGGTGGAGGACGCCACCGTCAGGGTCTCGCTCGACGGCGTCGTGACGTGCGCCGTGGTGGAGCGCGTCCCGGTCGCCGTCGCGGCGGACGGAGGCGTGTTGCGTCTGGTCGACCGCGAGGGCCGTCTCCTCACGACCGTAGAGTCGGCCTCTTCGCTCCTCCTGCTCGCCGGCTTCGCGCCGTTCCCCGAGGAGAGAGCGGCGTCACTCGCAGCCGTGCCGGCGCTCGAGCACGCCTGGGGCGGGAAGCTCGAGCGCGCCGACCGCCTCGGACCTCACGACATCGCGCTTCACTTCGCGGACGGCTCACCGGCAGTCCTTGCCGACCCGGACCGACCGGAGGAACTGTCCTCAGCGCGACGTGTGCTCGCGGCCTGGACCGCGAAGCAGCCGGCTCCGCTCCGTCTTGACGCCCGCATTCCCGGGCGTGTCGCGGTCCTGCCGGCGCCGCCTGCGCCGCAAGGGGAGGAGTGATGGCGCAGGGTCCCCGGATCATCGCCGCCCTTGACGTCGGGAACCACCGCGTGTTGGCGCTGATCGCGGAGCTTTCCGAGCGCGACGAGATGGTGATCCGAGGCGTGGGGCTGGCGCCTTCCAGCGGGATGCGCTCAGGGCAGGTCGTCCAGATGAAGCCCCTGGTGGCGGCTATCAGGGCGGCGGCCGAGGAAGCGGAGCTCATGGCGAAGCTCCCTGTCGAGAAGGTGATCGCCTCCGTTGCAGGGATCTTCGTCAGCGGCCGGCTCACTCGCGCCGCTATCACGATGGGTGCACGGGAGCGCGAGGTGACGCTCGCCGACCTCGAGACGCTGCACGAGGCCGTCCGAAGGCAACCGCTGCCGACGGGCCATACCGTCCTGAACGTCGTCTCGCCGACCTACGCGCTCGACGACCAGGACGGAATCCTGGACCCGCAGGCGATGGTCGGCCGGCAATTGGCCGCGGATGCGTACGTCCTGGCATGCCAGGAGAATCCGGTCCGAACGCTCGAGAAGGCGATCAACGAAGCCGGGCTCGAAGTCGAGGAGTTTCTCTTCGCCCCGGTGGCCGCGGCCAACGCCACGCTCACCCCGGACGAGCGCCGTCTCGGCTCGATTCTCATCGACATTGGCTACGGCACCTCGAGCTACGCCGCGTTTTCGGGCGAAAAGCTGCTCGCGGCTGGCTGTTTCCCGATCGGGAGCAACAAGATCAACGACGACCTCGTGCACCGCTTCCAGACCACCGCCGCGGGCGCAGAAACGGCCAAGCGGGATGCGGGCACAATGCTCCTGGGCGACGTCGGAGAGGAAGAGACCATCTCGGTCCCGACGATAGAGGGGCGAGGCAGTCACGTCATCTCCCGCCGCGAGCTGTGCAAGACGATCCGCCTGCGAATGCAGGAGACGTTCGAGCTGATCGCCGCCGAGGTGTGGCGCCAGATCCCCCAGGACGCGCCCTGCACGGGCGTGGTCCTCTCCGGCGGGGGCGCCCATCTCGAAGGCCTCGCGGCGCTGGCCGAGGAGGTCTTCGTCAAGCGCGCGCGTCTCGGGGAGCTGGAGGGCGTGCCCGACGCCACACATCTGCTCGCGAGCTCCGAGCTCCCGGCGCGATCGCCGGCTGTGGCGGTCGGCCTGCTGGTGCACGGCCGCAACCTGCTGCTCCCGTCGGCGATGCCGCTCGTGCGCGACAGGCGACGCAGGGAGAACTTCTGGACGCGAATTTCACGCAAGGTTCTTGCGAAAAGGGGAGGTGGAGAATGATCACGTTCGACGATTCGAGGGGCGCCAAGGTGCCCGCGATCACGATAGCCGACGAGTCCTCGCCGGCCGTGATCAAGGTCGTGGGTATCGGCGGGGGCGGCAGCAACGCGGTGAACCGGATGATCGCCGCCGGGATCAAAGGCGTCGAATTCATCGCGGTCAACACCGACGGCCAGGCGCTTCGCGCCAGCAAGGCCGGCGTTCGGCTGCAGCTCGTGACCCCGAACTCGCGCGGCAAGGCGCTCGGCGCCGGGTGCGACCCCGACGCCGCCAACCGCGCCGCCCTCGACAGGACCGACGATCTTATCGAGTGCCTGGAGGGCGCCGACATGGTGTTCATCGCAGCCGGGATGGGCGGTGGGACGGGGACGGGCGCCGCCCCGGTCATCGGCAACCTGGCCCGCGATGCGGGCGCCCTCACGGTGGCCGTAGTGACCAAACCGTTCGCCTTCGAGGGGACGCGCAAAGCCCGCATCGCCGAGAAAGGGATCGAGGAGCTGCGGAAGTGCGTGGACACCCTCATCACGGTGCCCAACTCGAGGCTCCTCCAGATGGTCGGCCCGCAGGTCTCGGTCGAGGAGGCTTTCCAGCTCGCCGATGAGGCGCTTCGCCACGGCGTACAAGGAATCTCCGACATCATCAACGAGACCGGGATCATCAACCGCGACTTCGCGGACGTCGAGACCGTGATGCGTGGCGGAGGCATGGCGCTCATGGGGATCGGCCAGGGCCAGGGTGAGCACCGCGCCATCGAGGCGGCGCAGCAGGCGTTCTCGTCGCCGCTCCTCGAAGAGGCGTCGCTCGAGGGCGCGCAGAGAGTGCTGGTGAACTTCGTCGGCGGGCCCGACACGACGATCTCCGAGATCAACGACGCGGCCGAGTACATCGCCAAGCGCTGCTCGCAGGACTGCCTGTTCCTGTTCGGCTACGGGCAGCGGGAAGAGCTCGCGTCGAAGATCCAGGTCACCGTGGTCGCGACCGGTTTCGGGGCGAGCGGCGAGGAGAGACCTGCGCGGCCCGCCGACCGCGCCATGGCGAAGGAGCCGCTGCGCGAGCAAAAACACGCCGAACCCGTGAGCCCGTACCTGCCGGCGAACCTCCCCACAGACTATGGCGTCAACGTGGGCAACTTCTCGGAGCTCGACACCCCGACCTACCTACGACGCCAAATGGACTAGGAACGCTCGCGAGAACGCGACCCCGGGGCGCCATCCACCTCCCGGCGCTCCGGGGCGCCGACTCTCCTGCGACTCCGCTCCTGAGCCTTAACGGCAACCCCCAACATCCCGCCTCCGGCGCTGCCGGCCTCGCACCGGTAGACGTCATCAGGAAACGCAGCAGAACCGCAGTCGGACGACCGTCCCGCCTCGCCCTGCCGGATGATCTCGGCTCGCTCGACGAGCCGGCTCGTGCCTTCGCGGAGCGGGGGGATCCCTCGCTTCGCTCGGGATGACTTCGGCTCGCCGAGCGAGCCGGCTCAGGCCCTTGCGGCACCGGGGGATCCCTCGCTTCGCTCGGGATGACTTCGGCTCGCCGAGCGAGCCGAAGTCACTTCTTCTTGAAGAGGGCGTCGAAGGCCGCCCGGGGGCTGGACACCGAGCCGCCGTCGGGCGAAGCCGCCACCGGACGGTCGGAACCGAACTCCTGGACCGTGTTGGGCGCGAAAAGCCCGCACGAGTTGCGCTTCGTCTTGTTCGTGACTCGCTTAAGCACGGGCTTGCGGCACTCGTTGGGACGCGACGTGTCGAAATATGCGCAGTTGGAGCAGGTGTGCAGGTCGCCGCTGCAGTTGGTGCAGGTGGCGTCGCCCGCCACCGGGCCGGCGAGCTGCTGCCGCGTGCCGCACATCCGGCACCGGGACACCGTCAGCGTCGGGGCGCCGAGCCCGCGCCCGCGTGGACCTTCGGGGCGCTCTCGCGGTCCGGTGTCCGCGGGCCGCCGTTCCTCGCGACGCTCCTCGTCCTGATACCCGCGATGCCTGTACTTCCGGTCCGGCATAACGCCCTTATAGCACAACCCCCCCTGCGAGCCATCGCGCGTAAAGCAGCGGACGGATCGGCCCGCTTCCGGCCGTTCCCCCGTCCTCCCCTCTACGGAGCGGCGGCCTCAGAGACTGAATCAAATAGGCTTGACACTCTGTGGCGCCAGCGGGGCTTGACTGACTTCCACACTTCCTGACGCGCCTGCATGCAATGGAAGCCGCTCTCGGCGGCAGTGGATTTTGGGACCGCACAACAAGAGTGATACTGAGAAACGATATAACCTCACTGCTCTTGACTTGATGGTATAGTAGTCGGCGTTTCACTTCATAGGAGTTTCAATGAGGAGATCGAGGCGCTTTGCAGTCGTCGCCGGGTGGCCGTCGTCGCACCGTTCCCGGAGAGCTTCTGCACTCGCCCAAGGTGTTGCCGCCGCTGCCGTGCGGCGGCTAGCGTCGTAGATCAATCGCAGTTCATCGTGGTCTGAACGAGGAGAAGGAGGAGAGAAAGATGAGTCGTCAGCAAGGTGGGAAGTACCAGTGGGCTGCGGCGGCGATTGCCGTCGCCGCAATTCTGGGCGTTCTGCCGGCCGCAGCGCAGACGCGCCCGAAACCAACGGAAAACACAACCCAGGAGTTCAAGATCAACCAACCTGCCGTTCGAGGAAACACCGACCAACTCCAGGTGCTGGTTGAACTGAAGGAGCCGGGGGCCGCCCAGGTCTTCAAGCAGGCGCTGGAGGGCACCGTCGGTTCAGCACCCGTGGACTCGGCGCACGCCTTTGCCATCGCGCAGAGCCAGTTCCACGCGGTCGAGGCGGCGCAGAATCGGGTTGCCAGTGCCCTCGCCGCTCCGTCCATCGGCGCCACCGAGATCTTCCGCGTTAAGCGCGCCCTCAACGCGATCTCGGTGTACACGACCCGGGACAAGATCGCCGCCATCAAGGCGTTGCCCGGCGTCAAGGCGGTGCACGTCGTCGAGCCCGAGTACCTGACCAACTCCACGAGCGTACCGTTCATCGGCGCGCCTCAGGTGTGGACCGACACGCTCGGGATCGGCGCGAACCTCACCGGCGCCGGGATCAAGATCGGGATCATCGATACCGGCATCGACTACATCCACGCCAACTTCGGCGGCAACGGGCTGTCGGCCACCTACACGAATGCCGCCACGGCAACCAGCAACTTCACCACACTTGGCGGCGGGTTCCCCTCCGCCAAGGTTGTGGGCGGGTATGACTTCGCGGGCGATCTCTACAACGGCAGCAACTCGCCGGTCCCCGACGACAACCCGATGGACTGCGGCGGGCACGGCTCCCACGTGGCCGGGACCGCGGCCGGTTACGGCGTGAAGAGCGACAGCACCACGTTCTACCCGGGACCGTACAACACGAGCGACCCGTTCAGCACCCTCAAGATCGGTCCCGGTGTCGCCCCGCTCGCGGATCTCTACGCGCTGCGCGTGTTCGGCTGCGGCGGCTCTACCGGCCTCACCGTGCAGGCGATCGACTGGGCGATGGATCCCAACGACGACGGCGACATGTCCGACCACCTCGACGTGATCAACATGTCGTTGGGCTCGCTGTTCGGTCGTCTCTCCGACACGTCGGCGATGGCGTCCGATGCGGCGGCGGCGATCGGCGTCGTGGTCGTCTGCTCCGCCGGCAACGCGGGTGACACCTTCTTCATCGCCGGCTCGCCGGGCAACGGCGGGCGAGTGATCTCGACCGCGGCCAGCGTCGACCCGGGCGGCTCCGACGGCGCCCAGCTCACGGTCAACGCGCCGGTAAGCATCGCCGGCAACTACTTGGCGGGCTACGCAACGTTTGGGCCCGCGCTCACACCGACGGGCGTCACCGGAAATGTGGTGCTGGCGAACGACGGCAGCGGCAGCCCGACCTTCGGCTGCAACAGCGCGCCGGCGTGGCCGGGGATGACCGGCAACGTCGCGCTCATCGACCGGGGCACGTGCACGTTCGCGGTGAAGGTGAAGAACGCGCAGACCAACGGCGCGATCGGCGTCATCATCGCCAACAACACGACCGGGATCATCAACATGTCCGGCACCGACGCGACGATCACCATTCCTTCGCTGAGCGTCTCCCAGAGCGACGGGAACACCATCAAGGCTCAGCTCGGATCGGGGGTCAACGCCACGCTCAAGTACGGCAGCTTCCCGACATACGCCGACACGCTCGCGACCTTCAGCTCGCGCGGGCCGCTCCCCAACGCACCGGTCTTCCTCAAGCCGGACATCGCGGCGCCGGGACAGAACATCACCTCGACGCTCACCGGGTGGACCTGTGACGGAGTGACGATCACCGGATGCATCTGGCCGACCGGCGTCTCCGGCAACCGGATCAACCCCAACAGCCAGGCCGGCGTTCTCTCCGGCACCTCGATGGCCAGCCCGCACATGGCGGGGACGATGGCGCTGCTCAAGGAGCTTCACCCCGACTGGTCGGTGGAGGAGCTGAAGGCGCTGGCGATGAACACCGCGCTGCACAACGTCACGACCGGCCCGAGCGGCTCCGGCCTGCGGTACGGGCCGGATCGCATCGGCACCGGCCGCGAGGACATACCGCTCGCGGCGCAGAACAACACCGCCGCCTTCAACGGCGACGACGTGGGTCTGGTCAGCGTCTCGTTCGGCACCGAAGTCGTCGGCTCGCTGACGGCGACGAAGACCGTGCGGGTGGACAACAAGGGGCTGACCAGCCAGAGCTACACCCTCGGCATCGAGACGGTCGAGGACAACCCCGGCGCAAGCTTCTCGTTGCCGGGAGGAACCTCGCTGACCGTTCCGGCCGGCACGAGCACCACCTTCACCGTGCAGCTCTCCGCCACCGCGAATCTGCTCAAGCACACCGTCGATCCGACCGTGGCGGCGACCCAGACGAGCGCCTTTGGTACCACCCCGCGCCACTGGCTGACCGAGGAGGCCGGCTACCTCACGTTCAGTCAGGGCGGCGTCCTCAAGATGCGGGTGCCGCTGTTCTCCGCACCGGTGCCGGCCTCGACGATGAGCGGCGGCCCGATCAATACCGGCGGCAACCCGAGCGGCACCTACAATATCCCGCTGTCTGGCGGCGGCGTGTGCACCGGCACGCACGTGGTCGGCCCTCCGGAGACATGCACCGGCTTCACGCTTCCGACCGACGAGATCTCGCTGGTCAGCCCGTTCGAGCTGCAAGTGGTGCACCCGGCGGACCCGGCCGAAATCGCCCCCTATCAGAACCTCCAGTACGCCGGGGTCAACTACGACTCGGCAGACAACATCATGATGTTCGGCGTCTCGACGTGGGGCGACTGGGCGACGCCGAGCGACGTCTCGTTCACGGTCTACATCGACTGCGGCGTCGCCGACCCCAGCACCGGAATCTGCACCGGTGCGCCTGATGGGAACTGGGACTTCGCCGTCACCAGTAGCGACTTCGGCAGCATCTCGAGCTACTGGGCCGGGCAGAGCTACAACCCGAACGACAGCTTCTCGAGCTTCTACTGGAACCTCAACGCCGGCACCATCGGATCAAGCTACTATCTCAACCTCCTCACCGGCGCCCAGCAGGACACCCGGCTGTTCAACACCAACGTGATGTTCATCCCGGTGGCCCCACGCCGGATGGGGTTCGGCACGACCGCCGGGACCACGCCGCGGCCGTTCAACTACTATATCGAGACCTGTCCCGGTTGGGCGCCCGCCTGCGGCGCGCTGTACGGGTTCAACATCGACTCCACGGGCACGTTCCACTTCGATCCGACCAACCAAGGCCTCGATTTTGGCTACGACTGGCTCTCGAACGATCTCAACGGTTCGATCCTGCCGGTGAACTTCAACACCGCCAACCTGACCGCCAACGGCTCACTCGGCGCCCTGCTGCTACACCACCACAACGCCGCCGGCACCCGCGCGCAGATCGTGCTGCTCAGTCCCGACGGCAGCGCGCAGGGAAGCGACCTCGCCGTCACGGCCTCGGCCGCGCCGGGCAACCCGGCGCTCAATCAAAATGTCGTCATGACCGTGCACGTCGTCAACAACGGTCCGAACGCCGCTACCGGCGTGACGGTCACCGCCTCGGGGCCGGCGAGCCTGGAGTACGTCAGCAACGACGGGGGTGGCGCCTTCAACTCCTCGACCGGCGTGTGGACCATCGGAAGCCTAGCGAACGGCGGTTCGGCGACGCTGCACGTCACCGTCAAATACACGCAGAGTGGTCCGGAATCCATGACGTTCCAGGTCACAAATTCGACACCGCTCGACCCGAACCCGGCCAACAACCTGGCGATCGCGGCAGTCACCGTCGCCGGACTGGCCGACTTGTCCGTCACAAAGACGGTCGACAACAACTCTCCGGCTCTCAACAGCAACGTAACGTTCACCATTACGGTCTCCAACGCGGGACCCGACACAGCCTACAACGTCGTGGTCACCGACCTTCTCAACTCGAACTTCCAGTTCGTGAGCGCCACCCCAAGCGCCGGCAGCTACAACCCGGCCAACGGCCAGTGGACGTTCGCAAGTCTCGGCATTGGCGCAACCGAGACCCTGACGCTTGTCGCCAAAGTCACGTTACTCGGATCACTCACGAACACGGTGACCGTGACCTCCGCGACGGCGGACCCCTCGGCCGCCAACAACACGGCTGTGCTCAATTTTGCCCAACTGATCCCGCTCGCCGGCCCGGTCGGCCTGCTCGTGCTCGCCGCGCTTCTCGCGCTCGGTGGTGTGCTCGCCCTGCGCCGACTCTCATAGCACGATCTGCTCGTTGCGATTAAGGGCGGCCCTCCGGGGCCGCCCTCTTTATTCCTGCCGGCCTCGCTTCGGGAGACCTCACGAGTCCGGCGCCGGCAAGAACGGGACTCCCCCTCACTCTCGATACGAAGTGACCTTGGCCCGCCGACGACCTGTCCGGGGTCACTCTGCGCCTGCGCACAGGTCCGAACGCTTCGCTGCCCGGTGAGGGAGTCTCTCGGCCGATCCCTACCACCGGTGGAACGCCGGGTGTCCCTCCTGCACCGCCACGAAGACCCCGCGGCAGGTGGCCGTGACCTTTCCCCCGACCTCGAGGGTGCCCTCGACCACGGCGCGGTCCGCGCCCGCCTCAACGACCCTGGCCCGCACGGTCAGCGGGCCGCTCGACGGCGTCGGGCGCTTGAGCACCACCCGGTACTCCGCCGTCACCGTACACGGCGGCCTCTCGGCGCCGCTCGCCTCCATCAGGTGGCGCGCGGCCGTCCAGTTGCAGTGGCAGTCGAACAGCGTGCCGATGATGCCGCCGTTGAGCACACCGTCGAACGCCTCGTGGTGCTTCGCGGGCACCCACTCGGCAACAACTTCGTCGCCGCGCGCGAAGCTCTTGATCCGAAGCCCGTCGGCGTTGGCCGGACCGCACCCGAAGCAGCGCGTCGTAGGGGCGTAACGGTCCTGCAGGCTCTGTTCCCGTTCCATGGTGTGAGTCTACGTCTCGCCGCTCTCGCCGGCAACCGCGTAGGAACTGAGGAGATTCGAAGGTTCCTCAGGGACAGGCAAAGAGCCAAACGCGAAACGTCAAGCGGACGACCATAAACACGAGAGCATAGCCGCCAAAGGCCTTTGTCTTCCCCTTGACCTCCTTCCTTTTTTCACCCTTGACTCGCAGGTCTCCTGATTTGCGGACGTTCGAACCTGTGAACATTCGAACGGTTCCTTCTCCTCCGCCCCCCTGGCCGCCTTCCCTTTCCCGTTTTCCCTCTTCCCTCTCCCCGTCGTTAGGGTAGCTTCACCTTCGTGGCGATGTTGTCGCGGATCCAGTGCTCGTCGAGCCACTCGAGTGGATCGACGGACTTCCCCTGCACGAAGATCTCCAGATGCAGGTGGTCGCCGCCCGCGAGGCCCGTGGACCCGCTGTTCCCGATCTGCTGGCCCTTGGCGACGACGTCGCCGACCTTGGCGGCGAGCGAGGACATGTGGCCGTACAGGCTCATCAGGCCGTATCCGTGGTCGATGATCACCGTGTTCCCGTAGATCGCGAGCCATCCGGCGAAAACCACCCGACCGGCGTTGGCCGCCGGCACCTGGGCGTGTTCCGTCGAGGCCAGATCGAGGCCGAGGTGGGTCTGGTGATCCACCACGTTTCCCTGGTAGAGGTACGTGCGGTTCTCCGCAAAGCCGGCCCGACGCTGCGTGTTGGGCATCTGCGCGAACGCACCGCTCCACAGGAACGCCGGCTGGGTGTCCGCCGCGAGCTGGGCGATCGTGGCGAGCGTCGCCCTTCGGACCTCCCCGTTGATCCTCAGGTACTGGTCGAGCAACGAGCCGCTGGCATCGAATCCGGAGGTCTGACTTGCGATCGGCGGCACGACCTTGGCGAGGAAGGCCTCGGACAGCTCAAGGCGGTCCGTCCGGGGGGGCGACGGCTTGAAGAGGTTCACGAACGGCATCTCGACCCGGTTCCCGGCGTCGTCCTCGGCGAACAGCCGTATCTGGCCGGCATCGGCGAACTCCCAAGGGATCGCGAAGAGGACGAAGCGCTCTCGCGGCCCGCCGCCCGGCAGCACGAATGAACGAGACTCCACCGCGCCGGCGCGCACGCCCGAGCGCACGGCGCTGTCGCCGACGCGCAGCACCGCGACCCCGGAGCCTCCCTGGCGAACGTAGTGTTGCTTCGACAGCAGCTCGAGGTGCGGTGGCCGCAAGCGCACGGCCATGCGCTTCTCCACGACGACGGGTGCGCCCGAACGCAGCGGTCCGGCCATCCGGTCCGCCGTTGCGCGGAGGACCACTTCGCCTTCCGTGAGCCAACCCTGCGCCGACCGTCCGACAGTGGCGGCGAGCTCTGCCTTCGGGGTGAACCGCCCGCGAGTCGGCGAGAACGCGCCGGCGCGCGAAAGCCGTTGCTCGGCGAGCGTGACGGTCCTGTCGCCCTGGATCAGCTCGAGTGTGATCCGCCCGAGGCCTCCGAGCGGCTCGGTGAAACGCGCAACGATTTTCGTGGCGCTTCCGACCGCGGGGCGGGCGCTCTCGATCACGATAGCCGGCGCCGGACCGCGACGCAGTGAAGCCCAAACCAGCAGGCCGATCAGGACCAGCGGCAGAAACAGCAGGACCCGGCGAAAGCGACCCCGCGGAGCTTTCCCTAGCGTGTACCTCGGCACGGTGTTGCCTCCCCCGGCACGCCAACGACGTGGCGGCACCTCGGGAGTGTAGCGCGGCCCTCACGCCGAGGCAGGCGCAGGCTGTTGCTCGCGGATCCGCGGCTTGATCAGCGGGAGCAGCAAGAGCCCGGGTACGGCGAGCAGCACCGTGAAGGAGAAATAGACGGCGTAGCCAAGTCTCTCGACGCCGATTCCCGTGAACGCTCCGGCGACGTCACGCGTGAGAGCGAAAAGCGCCGAGAGCAACGCGTACTGCGTCGCGGCGTGCTCCTTGTCGCACAGGTTGGTCAGGAACGAGACGAACGCGGCGGTCCCGAGCCCCTGACCGAACGACTCCAGCAGCGAGGCAATGTAGATGCCCTCTCGCGGCAGCGGCAGCGTCGCCACCGCCACGTACCCGAGGTTCACGGCCGACTGCGCGATGCCGAGCCATAGCAGCGCCCGGAAGATCCCGTACCGCTTCACGAACCAGCCTCCGGCGAGAGCGCCGACGACCGTGAGAGCCACGCCACCCGTCATCGACACGAGCCCGATCTCCGCGTCCGTGTATCCGCGGTCCACCCAGAACGATTTGACCATCCGTCCCAGTGTGGAGTCGCCGAGCTTGAAGAGCGGCACGAAAAGGAGTACCGGCACCATCTCCCACCGCAGCGCCCAACGCAGCACCGGGCCGACGGGGTTGCGGCGCTTGGCAGCGTCGAGGGCGACGCGAGGACTCGCGAACGCGACCGCTGCCAGCACGAAGAACGTCACTCCGAGCAAGGCCCACAGGGGCTTCCAGCCCGTGATCTTCGAGAGCACGAGGGCCACGCCGCCCGCCAGGACGAACGCGACGCGGGCGGCCGACACGCGCATCCCGTTGATCGGTCCCCTCGTCTCGGGTGTGACGACGTCGACCGCGTACGCGTCCACAGCGATGTCCTGGGTTGCGGACGCCGTGGTGAACAGCAGCAGCACCGACCACATGAGCCACGACGGATGCGCGGCATCCTGAGGCATGATCGCGAGCGTGGTGCCGCCGAGCACGAGAAGCGCCGCGCTGATCCAGTGCTGCCGGGCGCCAAACCGGTCAACCAGCGGCGCCCACAGCATCTTCAGGGTCCACGGCATGAAGAGGAGGCTCATCAGGCCGATCTCCCTGAGCGAGACGCCGTGGCGACGGAAGTAGACGGGCCAAAGGTCGTAGGCGATCCCGAACGGGAGACCTTCCGCAAAGTACAGGATCGCGATCCAGGTCAGCGCTCGCCGGGGCTGCATCGGGGCATTGTACCGGGCGCAACGCTATGCCGTGCCCGATGAGGGGGCCGGCCCCTCCGAGGGAGCGTCGTCGTCAGTGCGCAATGAACCCCAAGGAAGCGATGATGACCCCGGCCGCCGCGATCGCCATCCCGGCAAGCCAGAACTGCCGCCGCCGGGTCAACAGGGTCAGCGAGGTGATGACCAGGGCGACCTCGAGGAAGACCTCGCCAAGGTCGAACAGGTCGGCCTGCCGCCGCGCGCGAGTCGTCTCCGCCTCGAGCTCGCGCGCCTCGGCGTCGATCTCTTTCTGGTCGTCACGGTACCGTTCGACCTCCCGGGCGTAACGCTCGCGCACCTTCCTGGCAGCCTCCGGGTCCCGGACCGTCGAGACATCCAGGAGATCCTGGAACAGCTCGTACGTGTGGCGGCGGATGCTCTTCGCCTGGTACTGCGCCCACCGGTCGCTCGACTGGTTCTGCAGCAGCAGCTCCTCGGTGTGCGTCCTGTGGCCGAGCAGCGATACGGTGGCCACGAGCACCGCGAGCAGCGCCATCGTGAACGTCACGGGCACGAGGCTGGGGTGCTGGTGAGCCTCTTCGGCGCGCTCGTGCAGCTCGTGCATCTCCTCGGTCATGGTCGCCCCCAGTTCGGAGGCGGAGTATAGAGGACAAAGGGTAAGCCGCAGGCTGGGCGGGGGCCGCACGCCTCGCCCGCCAACCGAGATGCATTCTCTGATACGATTCCTGTGCGGGCACGAGCGCTCGACCGGTTGGCCGTTCGTTTCTTCCGGCACGCCCTGGCCTCGGCTCGGGAGACAGCAATGCGTCGCTACGACGTGATCGTGATCGGGTGCGGGCCCGGCGGGGAGCGCGCGGCGATTCAGGCCGCGCGCGCCGGCAAGCAGGTCGCCGTCATCGAGCGCCAGCACGTCCTGGGCGGCACGCGAGTCAACTGGGGTACGATCCCGTCCAAGACGCTGCGCGAGAGCGCCCTGTTCGTGCACTCCCTCACCCGCAACAAGCTCGATGGGATCCGTTGCGAGATCCACGACGAGATCACGGTCCATGATTTCATGTACCGCGAGCGCCAGGTCGTTCAACGGGAACTCGAAATCATCAACGAGTCTCTCGAGCGTTACCGGATCGAAGTGTTCGTCGGGCAGGCCCGATTCATCGACCCCCACACGGTTGCGGTCTGCGGCCCGGACGGCGGGGTGCTGACGTCGCTCGCCGCCGATTTCATCGTCATCGCGACGGGATCCAGTCCGAACCGGCCGCCCGACGTGCCGTTCGACGGAGAGTCCGTCTTCGACAGCAACACCATCCTCGGACTGCCCCGCATACCGAGAACAATGGTCGTGCTGGGCGCGGGCGTCATCGGCGTCGAGTTCTCGAGCATGTTCGCCGTGCTCGGAATCAAGGTGACGCTCGTCGACACTCGCGACAGACTCCTGCCATACCTCGACCGCGAGGTCGTGTCGATCCTGGAGCGGGAGATGCGCCGCCTCGGCATCAACCTGCTCCACAACGACCGTCACTCTGCCGTCGAACGCCTGCCCGGCGACCCACCCCGGGTGCGCTGCACCCTGCGTCAGAACGGTGACCTCGAGGCCGACGTCCTGCTCTACTGCGTCGGCCGGGACGGCAACACGAAGGGGATCGGGCTCGAGCTGCTGCACCTCGAGCCCAACGAGTACGGTCTGTTGACCGTCAACGAGAACTACCAGACGCTGGCGCCGCACGTTTACGCCGTAGGCGACGTCATCGGTTATCCAGCGCTCGCCAGCACTTCGATGGAGCAGGGCCGCCAGGCGATGCGTCACGCCTTCAACATCAAGGGCCTTCCCTCGAAGACCGAGCTTCTCCCGTTTGCGATCTACTCGATACCGGAGGTGAGCTACATCGGGGAAACCGAGGAGACCCTCAGGGAGAACGGCGTTGATTACATCGCGGGCCGCGGAGACTACGAGATGAACCCCCGCGGGCAGATCATCGGGGATACCAGCGGGATGCTGAAGCTGCTCTTCGAGGCGGGTTCGCTGCGTCTCCTCGGAGCGCACATGATCGGAACCGGCGCGAGCGAGTTGATCCATATCGCCCAGGCGTTTCTGCGCGCCGGTGCCACCGCCACCCAGATCGCGGAGACGATCTACAACTACCCGACGCTGTCCGACCTGTACCGTCATGCGGCTCTCAAGGCCGTCCTCGCGCCGCACCGGCTCGACCCCGCACCGGGGCCCGGGCGATCCTGACGCGCCCCGCCTGCAGAATCTGCCTCGTTGCCGTGGCGGCGTCGCCGACGTTTGACACGGATCGCCCGAGTCCGTATCGTTAAGCCAGGTGAAGTTGAGACAGAGACCTCGGCGAAAGCTCCGAGACTTGCCGACGCCGCGGGCCGAAAGGAGCAGGATCATGACCAAGGCCGAGCTTCCCCCCCTGCCGTACCCCGCCGACGCGCTGGAGCCGTACTACGATGCCCGAACGGTGGAGCTCCACCACGGCAAGCACCACCTCGCCTACGTCAACGGTTTCAACGCCGCGCTCGACAAGTTGGCCGCGGCGCGCACCTCAGGCGATTTCGCCCTCGTCAAGCACTTCGAGCGCGAAATCGCGTTCCATGGCGGAGGGCACGTCCTCCACTCGATCTTCTGGACCAACCTCGCGCCGAACGGGGGCGGGTTACCGGAGGGTGCGCTCGCCGACGCCATCGCGGGCGAGTTCGGCTCGTTCGCCTCCTTCGACGCCCAGATGCGTGCCGCCACCAACGCCGTTGAGGGATCGGGCTGGGGTGTGCTCGCGCTCGACCCAGCTGCCGGCCAGCTCGCCGTGCTCCAAGTCGAGAAGCACCAGAACCTCGTTCTGCCCGGGTGGGCGCCGCTCTTGGTCATCGACGTTTGGGAGCACGCCTATTACCTCAAGTACCAGAACCGACGGGCCGAGTGGGTGGACGCCGTGATGCAGCACCTCGTGAACTGGTCCGACATCGCGTGCAGGTACAAGGCAGCCATCCGAACATAGCCCCGCCGGGCCCTGAGACGCGGCACGTCGGGAGGTGTTTCGGAACGTGGGCTGTGAGAGTCGCGGTCAGCGCGGCTCCAGAGCGCCCTCCTCGACCCAATGCGCCAGCATCCTGCGGACCCGATAGGAGTCCATCGCGAGATCTTTCTCGCACTCGAGCGCCGGCGCGCCGGAGCACGCACGCTGCCAGACCGCACGGGTCAGCGCCATGTCGTCCTCCTCGGGCGGACGAGTCGGTTTTGTCCCGCTCGACCGCAAGCAGGCATAATCCGGCACCAGCATGCTTGCCTGCTGGAACTCGTCGTACCGCCGGGTCCCCTCGAAGAAGAGAGGCACGAGGTCCCTCAACGACTCG
This sequence comes from Thermoanaerobaculaceae bacterium, assembly GCA_050018455.1. Lineage (GTDB taxonomy): Bacteria > Acidobacteriota > Thermoanaerobaculia > Thermoanaerobaculales > Thermoanaerobaculaceae > RBG-13-68-16. The sequence goes on from JBEKAA010000002.1 coordinate 32,093, forward strand.
CCTCCCACAGCATCGGGCGGTGCATTCCGTCTGACGAAACTGAAGGAAGCCGGGGTCGGCCGCTCGATCAACTGGAACAGCGCAACCTCGCCCGTGAGCTGGCCGCTACGGCAATCGGAAAACTTGCCTTTCTCCAGAGCGATGGTCGCAACCTCTTCGCCGACGGGGTCGGTGATTGTCAGGACCCCCGAGGCTGTCGACTGTGAGAGGTTCTGCAGCAGCGTCGGAAGCCCGAACAATTCGAGATCGCCCACGAGGCTCGCAGGCTGTGATGCGTTGGACGGCGGAGGGGCCGGCGGCAGGTCGGCGCCAGCGAGCACCTTCGCGGCCACCTGCGCAAACTCCTCGCCCGGGAAACGCTGGACCATGTCCGCGAGAGCGTTCCGCACCAGCGGTGCTTTTGTTGACGACGATACCGCCTCGATGAGATGGAGCAGGTGGCTCCAGTCCTTCTTGAGGAGGAAACCGAATATCCTGTGCGGAAGTTCGGCCTCGATCGCCTGAACCAGGCGGTTGACCGTCTCCGGGTCTCCCGAGAGATCAGTGCCGCCGAGCGACGCGAGCGTCTCGGACGTGTCGCCGAACTGCGGATGCCGCTTGAGTCCGTGATTCACCACCGCCCGGATGGCAGCGGGCGTTCCGAGACGGACCAGCGCGAAGAGGGCGCGGTTCAGGACCTGCAGCAATTCGGCACTCTCGGTTCCGGTGCTTCCCAACTTCAGCAAAGCCGTCTCGTACTCCCCGAGGCGGTTGATCAGGGCGCGCTCCCCACGCTCGTCCCTGACCTGACCGAGGTAGGCGATGGCCTCCTTGAGCAGGATCACGGGCCGCCCAACGCCCGACAACCTGATGACCATCTGGACCTCGGCGTCGGGCAGACCTCCCTCGGGTCGTGGGATGTGCCGCAGCACGTACAGGAGGTTTCTCTGGTAGTGCGCGTCCTTGTCGCCGAAGCTCGCAATCGACGCAGAGAGACGCTCGAAGGCCTGCGTCCGTGCAGGAGCGCCGTGAACCTCGAGTAGCGCGAGCAGAAGGTGACGCCGGTCCCGCTTCTCCTCGACCCTGAGCGAGTCCAGCAGTCCCGCCGGTTCAAGCGCCGGAAAGAACCCCAGCACACGTCGCAGCAGCGGATGCGACGCGGCGTCCTCGGCGTACCGGCGCTGGCGCTCTTCGTCGAGCGTCCCGTGGACCTGCTCCCGGAACCCCCGGACGTACGCCGGGTCAACTCTCTTCTCGGCCAGAAGGAGACCGGCCAGGTCAAGCATCGTGACGGCGCGGGCGAGGGAGCCGTCGTTGAACTGTTCAATGGCCGCTTGCACGAGCTCCTGAAAACGGCGTGCCGCCTCGCGGGGGTCGTGCTCGAGGGCCACGATGCGTTCCATGGCACGCGCGGTCGCGGTCACCGGCGCCGACGGGGCTTCGCTCCCCGGTTGCTCCTGCACGACCCACCCCGGGAGGCGGCGTCCGAGCGAGCGGAAGACGTTCTCCATCGAGGAGTCCATGCCGAACGCCCGCAGGCTCTCCTTGGCCCGTTCGAACTCCTCGCTCGTGCCGGAGTTTCGAGCCGCTACGGACACAAGCTGCGAGAAGACGTCCTCGCGCGCGGCCGAGGGGCTCCCACCCGGCTCGCCGGAAATCTGGAGACGCGCCATGCGTTCGACCAGCCGGGCGAATTGGCGACTGACGTGGACGGCCGTCTTCCCGGTTGCGTCGTCCCGGCGCACCGCAGAAGCGGCTTCCTCTTCAGGTACGTGATGGAGGCTCACAAGAGGAGCTGCCAGATCCGAGCGCACGTCGCCGAGATGAGAGAGATTTTCCCGCAGCAGATCCCTGTCCTCGGGTGGGCAGAGCACCAGGAGGTATCCGGTGAGCACCTCCAGATAGGTTGCCATCGCTTCTTTCGACACCAGCGTGAACTCGCCCATGACGTGCAGCTTGCGAATCGCGTGGTAGAGGTAGTCCGAGATCGGCACGCTGGCGCCCAGTCGGCGGTGCTGGCTCGTCGTCCAGCTTCGGATTTCGTCGGCCACGATCTCCGGGGGAACCTCGAGGAGGATGGCGATGGAGTCAGCCACGACCAGCGGCGAGATGGCGTCTGAAAGGTACTGCTGGAGCTCGCTCAACGCCTCGGCGACCTTCGGGTCGTTTGCCGCGCCGCTCACCGGCTGTTCCTCCGCGTTCGTCGCATTGTAACAAGATCGGAGTCGCCCATCGAAGTTACACAACAACCCCTGGGGCAATCACGCTTAGCATCCAAGCACGAGCTGTCCATTCCATCGACAGCGATCCGCCGCGCAACGAGGCCTCGCCGCTCGTGAGACGCAGCCTCAAAGCGCACTCGTTGACGTTGAAATGAAAGCGCGTGCTCTCTACCCTTGCTGCGCCGCGCCTGTCGGCGGAGGGTTCCAATGCCGGATATCACCATCGGGGGTCGCACGTTTGCTGTTGACGAGGAGGGTTTCCTCCAGCGGCCCGACATCTGGAGCGATGAGGTCGCCAAGCTGTTCGCTACCACTGAGGGCATCGCGGAGATGACACCCGAGCACTGGGCGGTTGTGCGGATGATCCGCGAACACTACCTCGAGCACGGCAACGCGCCGATGGTCCGCCTGCTGTGCCAGCGTACTGGCCTCAACCTCCGCACGATCTTCAAGCTGTTCCCGTCCGGGCCCGCAAAGGGGGCGTGTAAGGTGGCAGGGCTGCCAAAACCGGAGGGGTGCGTTTGAACGTTTTCGGGCTCGTCCGGCACTCGGCTTTCGCCTTCAGACGCGACGTGCGAGGCGGGTCACCCGGGGCCACCAGGTGAATCCGGCGGCGCTCGTCCTGCTCGCGGCGATGGTGACGTCGGTCGCCGGGTTCGTCGTGCTCCGCGTCCGGACGGGTTCGACGCCCGTGCCCCTGGCGCCGCCCCGAGGGAGCGCCGCGGCCGGGGCCCTGTACGCGTTCACGGTGGCGTTCGCCCCGTGGGCAAAGGAGAGCGCGTCGCGTCACCTCCCCAGCTACGCAGCCGGCATCGCGTACCACCTTGCGGTATTCACTGCGCTTATCACGCTTGTGCACAGCCTGTTCGGAACTCCCCTGCCACGGGCATTGAATGCGGCGACCGCCGTGCTTGTCGCAGTAGGTCTCGTGGCCGGCGCCGCGCTGCTCGTCAAGCGCTGCACCGATCTGCGCCTGCGGGCGATCAGCGTACCCGAGGATTTTTTCGCGAACGGCCTGGTCGATCTCACGCTGGTGGCTGGACTTGCGACGACGGTGTGCCCGACCGCGCTGCCGATTTTCCAGATCGTCGGCGCCGTGCTCCTCCTCTACGCACCGTTCGGTAAGCTGAGACACCTGCTGTTCCTGCTCACGAGCCGGCGGGATCTCGGCGCCACGCTCGGGCGGCGCGGCGTATGGCCCGTCTCACACCCAAGGGGGACGGACCGTGGCTGAGCAACCGCCCGGCACCTCCGCAGTGGAGCGCGCCCTCGATGTGCTGCGCGCACGCCTCGACGCCCGAACGACGGCGTTACTCAACTCGTGCGTGCGGTGCGGCCTGTGCGCCGAGACCTGTCACGTCTACCTCGCGGACGGCGACGCAGAGTCGATACCGGCGCACAAGGTCGAGCGCGTCGCCCGCCTCTTTCGCCGGTACCACACGCTGCTCGGCCGCCTGGTGCCGGGTTTCGTGGGCGCGCAGACGCTCGACCAGGAAGCGCTTGAGGCCCTCGCCGCTGCGGCGTTCGGGCGTTGCACGCTCTGCGGTCGCTGCGCCCTTAACTGCAGTGTCGGACTCGACCCCTCGACGATCATCCGCTTCGCTCGCAGCGTCCTGGGCGCCGCAGGGATGGCCCCCAAAGGCATCCGTGCCAACGCCGACCTCGCGCTCGCGACCGGAAACAACATGGGGATCAGCCGGGAGGACGTGCTCGAAACAGTGGCCTGGCTCGAACAGGACATGCGGGACACGCTCGGGGATACTGCGTCCGCGATGCCGGTCGACCGCCGCGGGGTGCGCGTTCTCTACGCGGTTAATCCGCGCGAGGTAAAGTTCTTCCCGTTGTCGCTGTCGGCCGCCGCGATGATCTTTCACGTCGCCGGCGAAGACTGGACGCTGAGCTCCAGCGATTTCGACATCACGAACTACGGCTACTTCGCCGCCGACGCCGGCGCTGCCCGTGCGATCGCAGGCCGCCTCGTGGCGCGAGCCGAGGAGCTTGGAGTCGAGGAGTTAGTGGTCGCCGAGTGCGGGCACGGCTACCGGACGCTGCGGTGGGAGGCTCCGGAGTGGCTCGGCCGGCCCCTCCCGTTCAAGGTCAGGAGCTTCGTCGAGGTGATGGCGGACTACCTGGCCGGTGGCCGCCTCCGGCTCGACCCCGCCAAGAACCCCGAACGCGTCACGCTCCACGACCCGTGCAACCTCGTCCGCAACGGCGGCGTGATCGAGGAGCAGCGCACGCTTCTCCGGGCGGCGGCGGGGGACTTCGTCGAGATGACGCCAAACCGCGAGGACAACTACTGCTGCGGTGGCGGCGGCGGGATGCTGGCCGCATCCGAGCACACCTCAAGGCGGATCGAAGCCGGCCGGATCAAGGCCGACCAGATCCGTTCGACGGGCGCCAAGGTGGTCGCGTCACCCTGCCACAACTGCATCGACCAGCTGATGGAGCTCAACCGTTCCTACAAGCTCGGGGTCGAGGTGCGGACGCTCGCCGAGATCGTCGCCGACGCCCTCGTTCTTCCGAAGGGCTCCGGTGGCTGAAACGCGCCTGTCGCGAATCGTAGGTGGCTGCGGTCGTGAGAGGGGCAGACGGTAAAGGGTAGAAGGTAAAGGAAAAACGAGACCCGGCCGGCGTCTCGGCCTTCGGTCTTCCCTTTTCCCTTTTCCGTCTCCCCTCTTCCGTCTTCTAGACCCGCGCTTCGGCAGCGATCTCGGTCACCGCCGCGATCGCGGCCTCGATGTCGCTCTCGGTGTTCAACGGGCCGACGGACAGCCGCACGGTGCCCCGGGCTTCGGTCCCCATCTGCCGATGGATCAGAGGGGCGCACTGCAGGCCCGTCCGCGCGGCGATGTTGTACTCGACGTCGAGAAGCGTGCCGACGTCGGCCGGGTCCCGCCCGGCCACGGTAAACGAGAGGACAGGCAGACGGTCTTCGAGGCTGGTGGTCCCGTGCAGGGTCACGCCGTCGATCGCCGCCAACCCGTCCTGAAGGCGGGAGAAGAGCGCCATCTCGTGCCGGTAGATTGCGTCGAGACCGCGCTTCGCGATGTACTCCTGCCCGAAGTGAAGCCCTGCGATTCCGAGCACGTTGCCGGTGCCGGCCTCGAGGCGGTACGGGTACTCCTCGAGGTGGTACGGGGCGACGGAGTTGACGCCGGTCCCGCCGAACCGGGTCGGACGGATGTCGACCTCTTCCCCGACGTACAGCCCGCCGATGCCTGTCGGCGCGAGAAGCGATTTGTGCCCGGTGAACGCGACGACGTCGACGCACATGGCCTGCATGTCAATCGGCACGACGCCCGCCGTCTGGGCGGTGTCGATCGCGAAGGTCACGCCGCAGGCTCGGCACAGTCTCCCGATCTCGCCCACCGGTTGGATCGTGCCGATCACGTTCGAGCCGTGGTTGACCACGACCAGCCGGGTGTTGGGCCGCAGCCTCTTTGCAAGCGCACGCGGGTCCACCCGGCCGCCAGTCTCGACCGGCACAAAGTCCACCTCGACCCCGCGGTCGCGCGCCATGTGGTTCAAAGGACGGATCACCGAGTTGTGCTCGATCGTGGTCGAGACCGCGTGGTCGCCCTCGCCCAGCACCCCCTGGATCAGGAGGTTGAGCGCATCGGTCGCGTTGGAGGCGAACACCAGGCGGTTCGGGTCGGAGCCCCCGAAGAACCGCATAAGCGCCTTGCGGGTGTCGGCGACGAGCTCGCCCGCCATGAGGCAGAGATCGTAGCCGGAGCGCCCCGGGTTCACACCGTAGCGGCTGTACGCCTCGAGCGTCTGGTCCAACACTTCTTTCGGTTTCGGGAAGGTGGTGGCGGCGTTGTCGAGGTAGATGACTGTGCCGGCGTCCAACGGCGGGTTGGTGTCCATCGAGACCCCTTGGGGTGAGGCGTCCTTGGCGCCGGTTCGTCCGGCGCCGAAGGATCGTAACACGGGGATGTGCCGGCGCCGCCTTCGGTCTTGACAAGCAGAATTGGATACGTAGACTGCGTTTCAAATTCAAAAAAGGGGGAGGAGACATTGATAAAACGGACACTGAGTGCAGGAATCCTCGCCGCGGCATGCCTCGCGTCGGCGGCGTGCCAGCAGCCGCAGTCCACTGTGGTCGTACAGTCGCCGGCCGAGCGTGGGAGGTACCTTGTCACCGTCGGGGGGTGCAACGACTGCCACACGCCCTGGAAACTCGGCGAGAAGGGCCCCGAGCCCGACATGTCGCGAATGCTCTCCGGTCACCCGGAAACGATGAAGTTCCCCCCCCCGCCGGCACTGCCGCCCGGTCCGTGGGGGGCGGTCGCGGCGCTGACCATGACCGCGTGGGCCGGGCCGTGGGGGATCAGCTACACGAGCAACCTCACGCCCGACCCCGAGACCGGGCTCGGCGCTCTGTCGGAGGAGAACTTCATCAAGGCGATGCGGACTGGCAAGCACCTCGGCGGCGGGCGGGAGATCCTCCCGCCGATGCCGTGGGACTGGATCGGGAAGATGACGGACGAGGACCTGAGCGCGATCTACGCCTACCTGAGGACGATCCCGCCCATCAAGAACCACGTCCCCGACCCGCTCCCTCCCCCACCCCCGGCCAGGTAGCCCGGGACTCGGAGCCACAGGCAGAGGAGCAGAGGGGCCGAGGGGCGGAGGAGAAGAGGTAAGACGCGGCCTGGCTTGCGTCTCGCTCTCTGCTCCACTGTTCCTCCGCCGCTCTGCTGTCTTTGAACCTGCGGACGTTTGAACGTGTGAACCTTCGAGCAGTCCCTGTTTCCTGCGCTCCCCTGCTCCTCTGCCCCTCTGCTCCTCTGCCGTCTTAGAGGCCGAACGGGGCCTTGAGCACGACACCGCGGCCGGACCGCCCGTCGATGCGGACATCGACGGGTGCTTCGAGGCGCACGTGCCGGAGGAACCGCGTCTCGGCTTCCGCCGGGCGAGTCGAGAGCCACGCGAAGTCCACGCGCCCGTGGCCGCTCCTGGCGTGGACCGTGAGGTAGCCGATCCCGAACGACGTGATGTTCTGGAAGAAGTGAGTTCCTTCCGACGGCGTAACCGGGACGTCGGCGAGCTCGGTCTCGATGATCACGCGAGCGCCGGCGATCTGGTGCCACTCCACCGGAACCCCCAGCCAGCGGTCCGAGGTTCCCCATCGGCCCGGCCCGATCAGGAGGTACGGCCGCCCGGCCTCCGCCAGCGCCCGGTTGACCTGTTCGACCTCGCCCGCAACCTCGACGGTCCGCGCGCGGTCGAACGCCTCGGGCCTGACGTACACCACGTCGCGGATGCCCTGAACCCTCCCCTGGCCGAGCGCCTGCTCGGAAAAACAGAGGACGTCATCCGCCCCCGTCACCCGGAGCACCTCGTCGAGGTCCTCGCTGCCGACCTCCACCACGAGCGGGCGAAGTTGCAGCACCGCGAACTCGCCCGGCTCGCCGCGCGAGGGGAGGTTTACGGCGAACTCCATCTCGACCGGGCAGCTCATCGCCCGCTCCCCGAGCGCAAGCAGACCGGTCAGGATTCTCGAGAGGGGAAAGATGCTGGTCTTGAGTATCGGCGCGAACGTCACGAGGCGGATCCCCGGCCGCGACACCCCGTCGTACACCGCGTCGTTGTCCGGCGAGTACACGGAGCCCACCGGGTGAATGGTCCCGTCGCGCTCGGCCGCTTCGAGCGAGAGCGCGACCAGGGCATCCGCGTGACCGGGCTCTCGGATGGTCGAGGAGTGCTCGAGGTCGAGCGCGTAGAACTCCCGCTGCGCGCTGTCGAGCACCCCTTCCGTCGAGGCAAACTGCGGGACGTTGCGCGGCGATCCGGGCGAGAAGCGCACGGCCCTGCCCCCTTCGACGACCGTTCGACCGAACCCGAGCGCCACCGCCGCGAACCCATCCTCGGCCTTCAGACCGAGCACGGGGTAGTAGTTGCGGGAGCACGCGACGCCGGCGAACGACGGGTAAAAGTAGCGCCCACGCGGCCGTCCGACGATCTCCTGCACCACGACCGCCATCTTCTCCTCTTCGGGGCGGTGCGGCGTGTTTGCGACGTACGCCTTGGCGTTCTTCGAAAACGTGGAGGCGTAGACGAGCTTGACCGCGGCCGAGAGGTCGGCGAGCCGCACCCGCACGTCCGGAACGGCGTTCGGCAGCATGAACGTGCCGTAGATGCCGGCGAACGGCTGGTCGTAGGAGTCCTCGAGGAGGCTGGAGGAGCGGACGGCGAGCGGCCCTCGCGTCCGTTCCACGATCGCCAGCAGGTCCTGTTCGAGCGCAGCGGGAAGTGGAGCCTGGAGGAACGCCTCGCCGATCGCCTCGTCGGAGGCGTCGGAGAGGGCGAGCGCGGAGAGCTCCGCATGCGCGATGAACCCGTCGAAGACGTCCGTGCCGATCACCGCGGCGGGAGGCACGAAGATGCGGACGCCGTCCTCCGCCGTCTGCTCGCGCGCCAGCAGCGCGTTGACGAAGCCGAGTCCCCGTCCCTTACCGCCCATCGACCCGGTGCCGATCCGCACGAAGCCGGACAGTCCTTCGAACTCCCTCGGAGCGAAGTCGGCGACCACGCCGCGGCGCGCCTCCGACTGCAGCCCGGCGAAGGCCTCGACGAGGTAGGAGCGCAGCTCCTCCGCGTCCTTGAAATCGGACACCTTCCAGGGCCGAATTCGCGCGGCGAGCGCGAACTCGGTGCGGGCCATGCACCAGTTGGAGAAGTGGTTCCTCGACGCGTGGTAGCGCAGCGACTCTCCCGGCACCGTGCGCAGCGTCTTCGGCATGCCGGCGAGGTCGGGCACTCTCGCGACTTCGGCCCCGGTCGCGGGATTTACGAAGACGAAGTCCCCGAACCCCAGGCTGGTCTGGATGAACTTCCGCAGCTCCTCCAGGAGCCACGGAGAGTGTTTGTGGAGGAACGCCGCGCCGAGGGCGTGGGCGCGCTCGGCGAGCAACTCGTCGGTCGACTGTACGAGCGCCGGCATGTCGGGGTCCTCGGCCTTGACGCGCCGAACGAACTCGAGGCCGGCCTCGGGGTCGCTCTCGCCGTCCCTCGGGAAGCGGGCATCGGTGATGACTCCGAGCGTGGTGGCCCGGAACTCCTCGAACAGCGCCCACCCCTCCTCGAACGTCTCGGCGAGCAGGATCTTGGTGCGAGCCTTCATCCGCCGCAGCCGCTGCCTCGCGTTGACCCCGTCCGCCATGAGCGCCTGCGTCTGTTTGGTCAGCTCGGCGTACAGCATCGGGAGGTAGGCGGAGTAGAACCGAACGGAGTTCTCGATCAGGATGATCGTTCTGACGCCCGCGAGCGACGTGTCGCGGTGCGCGTTGCGACGGTCCTCGATGAGCTTGATGATCGCCAGGAACAGCGCCACGTCCCCGCGCCACACGAACACCTGGTCGAGCAGCGGCGGACGGTTCAACTCCTTGACCCTGTGCGCCTCGAAGTGGTTGTCGGCGAGCATCACGACAGGAAGATCGGGGTGCAGCTCCTTCGCCGCGCGCGCGAACGCCCGGACGTCCATCCCTCCCAGGCGCGGCATCGTGATCACCAGGTCGAACGGCCGCTCCCGCAGCGTCGCCAGCGCTTCTTGGGCCGTGGAGACCTGGGTGATGCGCGGCGACGTGGAGAGGTTCAACTGGTAGAACTCGGCGTCGAGGCTCTCCGAGAGCTGGCCGTCCTCCTCGAGGATGTACGAGTCATACAGCGAGGACACGAGCAGCACCTCGCGCACGCGATACCCCATCAGGTCGCGGAGCACCGCGTGCGTCGGGTCGTACTCCGAAAGGGCCTCCGGTTTGTCCCAGGCGATCATGGTCTCGACCCCCCCATGATTATCGCCGCACTCGGAGTAAGTCGCAGTCGAGGGGCCGGGTTCCCCTGCGGCTCCTCGCGGGCCGGTGCTCCTGCAAGGGCGCTTGCCGGCCGAGCGGCCCGGCGGGTCTATAATCCGCTTGTGCCGCACCGGCACAAGAGGGGGGGCGCATGCGCTGGTTCCTGCCCAAGAAGGTCGACTTCCTGGATCTCTTCGACCGTGCCTCAGCCAACATCGTCCGGGGGGTCACGCTCTTTCGGGAGATCCTCGACGACATGACGGACCTCCCAGCCAAGGTCGAGAAGCTGAAGGAACTCGAACACGAGGGCGACCGCATTACCCACGAGGCCCTGGCGAAGCTGAACGCCACCTTCATCACGCCTTTCGACCGCGAGGACATCCACTCGCTCGCCACTCGTCTTGACGACATCCTCGACTCGGCGGACGCCGCGGCGCAGCGCCTCGTCGTTTACCATATCGATCACGTACCGCCCCAGCTCAAGGCACTCGCCGGCCTGCTGGTGACTTCGGCCGAAGAGGTGCACAAGGCGGTCGTAGTCCTCCACGACAGCAAGAAGCACAAGGAGGCGATGACCTCCTGCGTGGAGATCAACCGCCTCGAGAACGAGGCGGACGTCCTGCACCGTGAGGCGCTCGGCGAACTCTTCGCAAACACCCCCGACGCGATCGAAGTCCTCAAGCTGAAGGACCTGTACGCCTTCCTCGAGGATGCGACGGACCGCTGCGAGGACGTGGCGAACACCATCGAGACGATCATCCTCAAGAGCTCGTAAAGCTGTCTCGCCGATCGGCCAGGGTCCCGGACGTTCCACGGACCGAGGAGATGCGTGTCCCTCGGCGTTCGCGATTCGTCCGGCGCCTCTCGACGGCTCCCGTCAACGGTCGAGCGCGATCAAACGTTCAGGAAGAGCCCGAGCGCCTTGAAGGCGAGCGCAGCCACGAGGGCCGAGAACGGGATGGTGAGCAGCCACGCCCAGACGATGCGCGTCGCCACGCCCCAGCGCACCGCCGACAGCCCCTGGGTTGCGCCGACCCCCATGATGGCGCCGGTGATCGTGTGGGTCGTCGAGACCGGGATGCCGAGGTACGAGTTGGCGAACAGCGTGACAGCGGCGGAGGTCTCTGCGCAGAAGCCGCCGATCGGCTTCAGTTTGGTGATCTTGGATCCCATCGTTTTGACGATACGCCACCCCCCCGAGAGCGTGCCGAGGGCTATCGCGGCATAGCACGCGATGATCATCCAGAGAGCAACGTGGATGTCGGCCGGGTTCCGGCCAAGCGATTTTTCGTAGGAGTACGCCAGAACCGCGATGATACCCATCGTCTTCTGGGCGTCGTTGCCGCCGTGACCGAGACTGTACAGTCCGGCCGACACGAGCTGGGCACGCCGGAAGAAGCGGTCCACCGGACCCGGAAGCCAGTTCCGGAACAGCCACGTCACGCCGACCATCAGAAGGAAGCCCAGGACCAGACCGAAGACCGGCGACACGAACATCGAGATGACGGTCTTGGTCCAGCCGGAGTAGATGATCACCGCGAAGCCGGCCTTCGCGATCGCGGCACCGGCGTACCCGCCGATGAGAGCGTGGGACGAGCTCGTCGGCAGGCCGAGGTACCAGGTGATGAGATCCCATGCGATCGCGCCTATCAGACCCGCGAGGATAACGTACGGCGTGGCGGCGCTCGGAACCACCAGACCCTTGCCGATCGTTGAAGCGACCTTGAGCGGAAAGATAAACACCGCGAGGAAGTTGAAGAACGCGGCCCAGACCACCGCGAGCCCGGGCGAGAGCACCCGCGTCGAGACGATGGTCGCGATCGAGTTGGCTGCGTCGTGGAAACCGTTGAAGAAGTCGAACACCAGCGCGACGGCGACGATGGCGACGAAGAGGATGAGGGGGAAAGTCACCACGTGCGGGTTGTCCTCCCGGCTACATCGGGCCAGCACCAACGCGACGAAACGCGAACGGCGACGTGGTGGCTGGCCGCAGAACCAGAGCTGAGAGCGGGGCGAGCGGCCACTCCACGGCGCGAAGTCTACCACGCGCTCCCCCGCACGTTGGAGGCTCGTCGACAGGTCGTTCCGGCCCATGTCTCACGACAAAACCGGGTTGCCAGGAGCCCCCACATGGGCTCCATGCCACTTGCGCCGCGGAGGATTTGATTGTGAAATGAGGTGCGAGGTGCACCGATGGTCACGCTCTCCAGAATGCTGGCATACCCGCTCGCGCTCCTGGCGTTGACGGTCGTGGCGGGCACCGGCACGGCGCGAGCCCAGTCGTCCGCCGAGCCGACGACCCGCCTGGTCGTGTTCGAAGACTTCACCCGCTTCACCTGACCGATCTGCCAGGCCGCCGGTCCGGCGGTCGATGCGCTGGCGGCCCAGTACGCCGGCAGCGCCGTCTTCATCGAGCAGAACGTGGATGCACCGCTCGGCAACCGGATAAGCAGGTTCTGGGCCGCGTTCACCGGCACTACGGCCTACCTCCCGCTCGTCATCGTGGACTCCGGGCACCAGGTTCTGACCGGCAACCAGTCGAACTTCACGACGGCGTTCCAGAACCTCGTGGACCCGGAGCTCCTGCGGCCACCGGCGGCCGAGATCGAGGCGTATTCGCGTCAGGTCGGGACGCAGATGCGCGTCTACGCCCGGTTGCTCAACACCGGCGGTCCGACGCTGTTGGCCTCCGCAAACATGGCGGCGCTGACCGCGCTCGTCTACGAGGACGCCCACGTCGGCGTGACGGGCCGCATCATGCGGGCTGCTCCCTGGATCGACATCACGGTCCCGCTCCCGCCCGACGGCGTGCTCACAGCGACAATCAACTCGCCTGACCTGAGCGGCGTGAACTGGACCGCCCTCCACACGGTCGTGGTCGCCGACTACGTCCCGGGCCCGGGCACGGCGTACGACATGCTGCAGGCGGCGGTGGCCGCACCCGCCGGGCTCTCGGTCGATCCGGCGGCGATCACCGTGGGAGTCGACACGGGCACCGGCCAGGACAGGTCGGTCCACGTCCAGCTCGCAGGCCCGTACGTACTGACCTGGACCGCAGCCTCCGATGCGCCCTGGCTCGCCGCCGCGCCCGGCGACGGAACGATCGCCGACGAGCCCTCGTTGACGGTCCGCGAGAGCGGGCTCGCCCTCGGATCGCAGGAGGGGCACCTCACGTTCTCGGCGACGAGCGAGGATGGGATGGCGTTCACACAGTCCGTCTCGGTTACGGCCTTCCTGGGACCACGCCTGGTGCGCGTGGCGGCTGCGCCGGTGGTCCTGGGCTCGCCGATCTCGCTTCCGGTCGTGATCTCGGCCCTGGGCGACGAGCACGAGGTGGGCTTTAGCCTCGCCTTCGATCCGACCGTGCTGAGCGCCCCGACCGTGACCCTGGGGACGGGCGCGGCCACTGCCGCGCTGACGGTCGACGACGCGCAAGCGGCCGGCGGCCGGGTCGGAATCACAGTCACACTTCCCGCGGGACAGGCGTTCCCCCAGGGCAACGCCCAACTCGTCGTCGTGACGTTCGACACGCCATCCACGGTCCCCAGGCCGACCGCCACGGTGGCCCTCACCGATCAGCCCGTGGCGCGCTCGATCGGCGACGCTTTCGGAAGTCAGCTCTCCGCGGCCTTCGAGGACGCCACGCTGATCTTTCCGGAGGCGAGCGTCGTGCGCACGGTCAGGCGCCATCTCGGTGTCGGAGGGCCCTGACCGGGCGGACAGACACGAAAGCCGATCTCCGGGTTCGCCGGCGGCGCGCCAACCCGGATCGCGCCTGTCAGTCGCGCTACCCGGCAAGGGCCAGCAGCGGCAGCAGCCCGATCAGGCCGAGCAGCATGAGCGCCGCGAGACCACGGACGCCTGTCGCACGATCGGCGAAAGCGTATGCGTAGATCCCCTTGATCGCATTGTTGCTGGCGGTGGCAACGACAATGGCCGTAGCCGCCGTCACCAGCATCGTTGCCGATCCAGCCGTCTGCGTGAGGCCCATGATGAACGGGTCCACGTCGCCGACCCCCATGAGCGCGGCGAGGGCGACGATCCCGACCGTACCGAAGCGCTCCACGGCGAGCTTCGTGACGACCATGATCGCCAGGAAGACGCCCGCGAAGAGAAACGCCGAGCGCACCTCGAGTGGGTTCTTGGCCTCGTACTCGCGCTCCACCGGCCCCTGCACCGGGTCCGGAACGCGCGACCAGAGGTACCCGCCGAGCATCGCCGCGACCCCGAGGGCGACGAACGGGAAGGCCACTCGCGCCGCGAGGGCGCCGTTGAAGATGGCCAGGAGGGCGAGCACCCGCAGGTACATCACGCCCGAAGCCAGCACCATGCTGCCCGCGAAGAGGTTGGGCCGGCGCTCGCGCCGCGCCCGTCGTGCCAGAGCGACAGTCATCACCGTGGAGGAGTAGGCGCCGCCCAGCAGCGCCGCGAGCTGGACCCCACCGCGCTTCCTCGTCACCCTCTGCAGGACGTAGCTGCCGTATGAGATCCCGCTCACCGCGGCGACGATGAGCCACGTCCGGAACGGGTTGATCAGGAACGGCCCGAAATCCCGGTTTGGCACGGCCGGCAGGATCACCGCGGTGAGCAGCAGGAACTTGGTGAAGGTGACGACGTCCTCGGACGGTATCCGCTCGGTGAGCCCTTCGAGGGCGGCCTTGAGCTCGAGCAGCAGCATGGCGAGGACCACGATCGTGACCGCGATCCAGTAGTATCCGTAGCAGACCACGGCTCCCAGCAGGTAGGTGACGAGTCCGGACACTTCCGTGGTGACGCCGGCGTCCTCGGAGCTCGCGAGCTTGTGCAGGTAGGAGACCAGCAGGAACGCACCGACCACCACGAACCCGAGCGCCACGGAAACGAGTTGCTGGCCGGCGACGAGCGCCATCGCGTACCCGACGAGGCCGATCAGCGGGAAGGTGCGGACGCCGCCAAAGATGTAGTGCCCGGCGTGCGCCTTGCGCCCTTCGCGCTCGAGCCCGAGGAGGAACGAGAGGAACAGGACCAGCAGGATCTTGAGCGCCTCCGGGTGGGTGAGGCTGGCGAGCTGTTGCAGGAGCGTGGGTTCCATCGTTCCGACGTTACACCCGCACGCCTGCGTGCTCAAGGCTAGGCGAGGGGCAAACGTCAAACGGAAAAGGTGAAACGTGAAAGGCAAGACTGAAGCACTGCAATTGTCCTGCCTTCCGTTTGACCTCTTACCTTTGACCTCTTACTTCTGAGGCTTGCCTGGCTCGCTGTCGAAGCGCTGACCAACAAGCATCAGATCTCGAACCCAACCGCCGCGAGCAAACGCTCGTTGGCTGGCGCACGCTCGCCAAACTCTCTCGCGAGTCGCGCAACGGCGCCGTTGCGGTACTCGAGCGCCTTGGCTGCGCTCGACCGCACCCAGCCCAGCGGCCGGGCGGCCCGGAGGAACTCGGGCCACCAGTGGGCCGACGGGGCGACCCCCAGGGCGCGCGCCGTGATTGCGACCGCCTCGGAGAACACCGCCTCCGCCTCGGCGGCGTACCGAGCCAGGTACTCTTCGAGGCTCACCGCGTGCACCCCGAGGGGCAGCCCAACCACGCAGTTGAAGCCCATCTTCTCGGCCTCGGCCTCAGCGAACGCATCGGTGTCAAGGGTCGCGGCAGCGATCCCGCCACGATTGAGCGCCTCGGCCATGGTTGCGGCCGCCGGACCCCAGAACACGCTCGGACGCAGCACCCGGAAGAACTCGCCCTTGCTGGTGAACCAGATGAGGCCGCGAGAGCAGCCTGCCACCTCGGCGATCAGTGGTCGGATCCTTCCGTTCTGCACGAAGATGAGCCGCTTGGCAGCCACGGTGCGCAACCGCGGGATCGCGTCCGCGAGCACCTCCTCGCGCACGCACACCACGACGAGGGCGTCCCGGTCGGCCGAGAGATGTTCCCAACTTCCCTGGCGAGTCACGGGGACGACCTCGGTCCCCGCGGAAACGAGGGCACCGGCGAGCCGCCGCCCGACCTCACCCGACCCCACGACGAACACCCGCTCGATGGCAGGACTCATGACCCAATCATCTCCGCCGTCGGGGACCCGCGCAACTAGCGGAACCTCGTCACTCGGAGGAGAACGGTGCGGCTGCCGCTCGGCGTGGTCGCCCACTGGATGAGGATCGGGTTCTGGTACGTGCCGCGCACGACAGCGCTCTCCGATCCGCTCCCGCTCGACACCAGCAGGCTTACGGCACGCTTGAGCCGCAGGAGACGCCGGGCGGGGACGGCCATCGCCCGAGCCAGCAGCTTCTCGACCGCCGACTCGGAGATCCGCAACGCGTCCATGAGCTCGTTGAGCACCTGGACCATGTCGTAGCGCGCGTACCCCAGGCTCTTGCTCGCGATTGCCCGCGGGTCGCGCAGGACCCGCTTCCCCGTCCGAGCCGCGAACTTCAGAGGATCGGCGAGCACCTCGGCGAGGTCGTGCCGCATCAGGAGCGTCTCGTACTCGTTGACCGTCACGCCGGCATCGCGCTCGCCGGGGCCGAGGGCGATCTCCAGGCGCCCCTTCTCGACCCCGTGGCGCCGGATGAGTTCGTCGCCCCGGGCGATGACGCCGGCGCGCGCGTCGGCGAGGTTGACGGAGTCGATGGGGTGCCTGGACACCGGGATCTCGCACCGCACCGTCGCCACCGTCTCCTCGCGGCCGTACGCCAGGACACAGGTGCGCCGCGTCCGTGACTGCCCGTCGTTGACGCCGTCGAGGTCCATGAAGAACACCGGTTCCTCAGGCCGGTTGACGTACGTCACGAAGTTGCGCAGCCCGGAGACGATGTACGCGAGGTGCGAGTCCGCGTTCTTCGGCTCGCGGCGCCGTTGGGCCTCGGAGAGCTCCGAGCGTTCCTGGAGCCGATCGTGACGGTACCCCGCCCCCGGCGGGAACAGCGCCTGGAACATTCTAATGAACGGGTCCAGCCTGTCTCGACGGTGGTCGAGACGGGCCGAGAGACTCTGCTCGAGGTACCCGGCCGTGGTGTGGAGCGAACAGTACGTCGCGCGCGGAAAGGCGGCGAGGACGTCGCCGTACTGCTGTCGGATCGCCGCCGCGACGTCGATGGCGTCGTAGCGAGATCTCGGGGTCAGCGTCAGCGCGAGCTCCGTCGGTTTGACCGCCATCGTCGGGTGCAGGCTCCTCGCGGATCCGACCGCATGCGGTCGTGGCGTCCGTGTCAAGCCCAACCGGTGCGGACTCCATGCCCATTCCCGGACAAAGGTCGGGGCGACAGGGCCGGAGCGCGCGCGGAGGCAGGTCAGCGGGAATGGGTGTAGAATGCCGCGCTCAGCCCGAGGGGCTGCGCCTGGAGCAGGACCAGGCGGCGAGGATTGGCCCATGAGCAACGAGAAGAACGTCACGTCCAACAACCAGAGCTTCGCCGAAGCTCTGGCTGAATCGTTCCAGCTGGATGAGCTCGAGATCGGCCAGTTGGTCACCGGCTCGGTGATGGCCGTTCACGGCGACATCGCTCTGATCGCCGTCGGGGGAAAGTCCGAGGCGGTCATGGACCGCACCGAGCTCGGCGAGCTGAGGCCGGGGGACGGCCTGGACGCCGTCATCATCGCGCTCTCCCCTGAACTCCGGGTGTCCCACAAGCTCGCCATCGAGCGCCGGGAGCGCGAAGCCCTTCGCGGCGCCTTCGAGAACGGCGTCCCGGTCGAGGCAAAGGTCACGGGGCGTAACAAGGGCGGCTACGACATCTCGATCGCGGGCCTGCGGGCGTTTTGCCCGATGTCCCAGATCGATCTCGGCTTCCCCCGCAACGTCGACGCCTACCTCGGAAAGACGTTCCTCTTCAGGATCTCCGAGCTGTCCGATGACCTGGCGTCGCTCGTGGTGTCGCGCGCCCAGGTGCTCAAGGACGAGCGCGAGGCTGCGGCAGCCGCAGCATGGGCGCGGATCGTTCCGGGCCAGGAGATCGAAGGCACGGTCAAGAGCATCCGCGACTTCGGCGTGTTCGTGGATCTCGGCGGCGTCGACGGGATGGTCCACATCTCCGAGCTGTCCCACCGGATCAACGCCCGTCCTTCGCAGCTCGTCAAGGTCGGCGACATGGTTCGGGCCAAGGTGCTGGAGGCCGACCGCGCGAAGTCCCGCATCGCGCTTTCGATGAAGGCTCTCGAGCCGGACCCGTGGACGGAGGTGCCCGACAGGCTCCCGGCCGGCTCGGCCTTCGAGGGCACCGTCGCGCGGAAGACCGATTTCGGGATCTTCGTCGAGCTGCTGCCGGGCGTGGACGGCTTGATCCACGTCTCGCAGTTGCCCCCCGGCATGAAGCTCGATGACGAGACGCTTGCGCCGGGCGCGCCGGTGCGGGGGTGGGTGCGCGAGCTCGACATGGACCGCCGGCGACTCTCCCTCACCCTGCGGGAGGTCGCCACCTCGAACCCCTGGCTCGACGCGACGGAACGCTACCCGGCAGACACGGCCGTCGAAGGCACGGTGGAGCGGACCGCCAACTTCGGAGTGTTCGTTCAGCTCGAGCCCGGTCTCACAGGCCTGATCCCGGCCTCCGAGACCGATCTTCCGAGGGGCGCCGACCTCGCGGCTTCGTTCGCGCCCGGCAGCCGAATTTCGGCCACCGTGCTCTCCGTCGACCCTGAGCGCAAACGCATCTCGCTCTCGGTCAAGAAAGCCAAGGAGGGCAAGGCGGTCAAAGAGTTCCGGCGTTGGAACGAGGAGAAGAAGGCGGAGCGCAAGCCCGAGGTGACGGGGTTCGGCGCCGCTCTCATGAAAGCCCTGCAGGACAAGAAGAAGTAGCTGAAGGACCGATCAGAGGATCGAGGGCTCCCCGAACTGGGGAGCCTTCGTGTTTCACGGGAATTTTGGAGGTTCGACAAGAAAGAGGTAAAAGGTCAAACGTCAAAGGTCAAGAGGAAGACAACGGCAATCAGTGTCGCCGCCAGTGATTGCCCTTTCTTGGTCTTCCCTCTCACGTTTCACTCTTCTTCTTCCCGTTTGAATTGCGGAACACCGCCGGGTCACACCGCCGCGGGGAAGAGGAGAGTCACCGTCGTGCCCTGCCCGACGCGCGACGTGAGGCTGACGGTTCCACCGAGGGCCTTCACGAGGTGCTTCACGATCGCGAGACCGAGCCCGCTCCCGCCCTCGGCCTCCGCTTGGCGCCGGACCCGGTAGAAGCGCTGGAACACCAGGCCGACCTCCGGGGCGGGAATGCCGACACCCGTGTCCTCGATCTCTACTCGTATGCCGTCATCCCCGACGCCGATACGCACGGTGACCTGCCCGTCCGGGCGGTTGTAGCGGACCGCGTTATCGACGAGATTCGTGAGCACCTGGGCAAGGCGCACCGGGTCGGTCCGCAAGGGCGTCGCAGCGCCGATGACCGCCACCGCGACGCCACGCTTCTCGGCAACGCTCCGGAGGTCCCCGGCCACTTGTCTCGCCACGGCGGCCGCATCGACCTCTTCGAGGTGCAGCTTCAGCTGACCGGACTCGATCCGGGTCAGCTCCTCGAGCTCCTCGGCAAACGCCCGCAGTCGTGTGACCTGGCGCGCCATGGTCGCGGTGAGGTTCTCGTTACCTCGAATCTCCGCCAGCTCCTCCACCAGGCCGGAGAGGACGGTGAGCGGAGTCCGCAGCTCGTGGGCGAGATCGGCTACCAGCGCGCGCCGGGCCCGCTCGAGCTGGCGTTCCCCGCGCACGTCGGCGAGCACTACGGCGGCCGCAAGAACCGGGTGGTGCAAAGCGGCCGCCCGGACCGCCAGTTCCGGACCGTCAGAGCCGCCCACCGCGGTGTGGCGCGTCCCGCCGTGGGCCAAGACCTCGTTGACGACTCCGAGGACTGCCGGCAAGCGCACCGCCTCCACCAATGCCCGGCCGGGCGCGAGAGGAGCCTGGAGGAGTGCGCCAGCGGCCGCATTGGCATACCGCACAAACCCGTCCCGATCGAGCAGCACGACTCCCTCACCGACCTGCTCCATCGCGGCGCGCGTCGCCTCGAGCTCGCGGGTGAGATCGTCTCGCACCGTCCGGAAGCGCCGGTCGACGTCGGCGGCGATGGCTTCGAGATCCGCGCTCGCAGGCAAATCCGTCCAGGCGCCGAGATGGCGCACGGCGCTCTCGTGGTAGCTCCGGTCCCAGCGGTGCGCAAGAACGCCGGCCACAACAGCGGCGACACCCATCAGGAGGACCTCTCCCCACGGCCAGCCCCGAGGAGCCTCTTCCTGGGCCAGGCGCAGAAACCCGATCGGTCGTTCCGCCGGACCCACCATGCGCGCCACATACGTCGTGGATTGGTCCGTCGTTACCGAGCGCCGGTGGGCGATGCCGACGTCTCCGCTGCGGGCTGCCACGATCTCCGGCCGCGAGATGTGGTTTTCGAGCCGAGGCAGCAGGCCCGGCATGGTCCAGGAATCCGCATGCACAGTTCCATCGCCTTCGATCAGGGTGACCCTCAGCCCGCTAGTGGCCGCCCAACGCCTGATCTCGGCGTCGGCGAGTTCCGAGGAGATCACGAACAGGTCGCCCAAACGCGGCGCAAGGGCGTCGGCGGCGCCTCGCAGGCGCTCCGTCAACTCCTCTTCGGCCCGAGATCGGTGGACGCCTTCCACCACTGCGAGACCAGTGAGCGCAACGACCAGCGTGGTGAGTCCGACAAGAAGACCCGGCGAACCACGCTGTCTCATGAGGTACCCCGGAAACGATATCCGGACCCGATCAGTGTCTCGATCACGTCCTCACCCAGCTTCCGGCGCAGCGTCCGGATGTGAGCGTCCACGGTGCGGGCGTCCACGCTCGAAGCGAGGCCCCACACCGCATCGAGGATCTGCTCACGCGAAGCCACCCGCCCGGCCAGCGAGATGAGGTGCCAGAGCACAGCGAATTCGCGGCGGGTGAGATGAATCTCGGCGCCTTCGCGTAGAACCTCAAGCCGCGCCGGGTCGACGGTGAGACGCGAGTCGCGGTACACCCCACCCGGCGTGCCCCGCTCCCACTCGACCCTCCGGAGCAGCGCCGACACGCGCGCCGCCAGCTCGCGCAGCGAGAACGGTTTGGTGAGATAGTCGTCGGCGCCGAGGTCAAGACCCGTCACGCGGTCGGCTTCGGAGGTGCGCGCCGTGAGCATAAGGATCGGCACCGTGCGGGTCGCCTCCCAGCTGCGCAGCTCCCTGCAGAGCACCAGGCCGTTGGTGTCGGGTAGGTTGAGATCGAGAATGACGAGGTCGGGTGTCGCGAGCTCACACGCGGAGAGGAACTCGTCGCCGCGTGCAAACGTGGAGACTGACCTGCCTCCGGTGCGCTCCAGGTGGCGACGCACCATGGCCGCGATGTCGGCGTCGTCCTCGACGACGAACACGCGAGTACTCATCCGAACCGTCCCGACACATATGCCTCCGTCTGCGCGTCATGCGGGCTGGTGAAGAGGCTCACGGTGGGAGCGTACTCCACGAGCCGCCCGAGCAGGAAGAAGGCGGTGCGGTCCGCCACCCGTGAGGCCTGCTGAAGGTTATGGGTCACGATGACCACGGTAAGCTGCGTGCCCAACTCGAGCACCAGCTCCTCCACTCGTTGGGTCGAGATCGGGTCCAGCGCCGATGCGGGTTCGTCAAACAGGAGTACTTCCGGCTCGACCGCGAGCGCCCGCGCGATGCACAGCCGCTGCTGCTGGCCGCCGGAGAGCATGCTCGCCGTGGTGCCCAGGCGATCCTTGACTTCGTCCCACAGCCCTGCCGCGCGAAGGGCGTCCTCCACCTTCACCTCGAGCTCGGCCCGCGACTGCGTGCGATTCAAACGCATTCCGTACGCGACGTTGTCGAAGATCGACGCCGGGAAAGGGTTGGAGCGCTGGAAAACCATCCCGACTCGGCGGCGGACAGCCACCGGGTCTGTCGTGGGGGTATAGATGTCTTCGCTGTCGAGGAAGACCCGACCGGTCAACGAGAAACCAGGAACCACATCGTTCATCCGGTTGAGGCAGCGCAGGATCGTCGACTTTCCGCAACCGGAGGGACCGATGAATGCCGTCACACCCTGACTCGGGATGTCCATCGTGACGTCGCGCACGGCGACAGCCCCGCCGTAGCGGCAGGTCACACCCGCGAGCGAGAAACGTGTGCCGGCGCTCACTCGCCCGTCGGCCCTTCCCCGTGCCGGTGCCGGATGTCCTCCGCCTCAACGAGGTACACGACCTGCTCTGCGATGTTGGTCGCCTGGTCCGCTATGCGCTCGAGGGAGCGGGATGCCAGAAGCAACGCCAGAGCCCGGTGGATCGTCTTGGGGTCCTCCATCATGTACGTGAGCAACTCGCGGAAGATCTGCTCGTGCATGCCGTCCACCGCGTCGTCGCGGGCGATGACCTGACGCGCAAGCCGGGAGTCGCCTTGCACGAAAGCGCCGATGGCGTCCCGAATCATGGCGGTGGCGTCGTCGGCCATGCGGGGAATCGTGATGAACGCCTTGAGCGGCGGCATCTGGTTCAGCTCCCGGGCCCGCCGCGCAATGCCCACCGCGTGATCGGCCACGCGCTCGAGGTCCGGCGCGATCTTGATCGCCGTCATCACGAGGCGAAGGTCGCGAGCCATCGGCCGCGCGCGGACGATCAACTCGATGACCCGGTGGTCCACCTCGACCTCCCGCTGGTCGATCAGGGCGTCGCCGGCAATCACGGCTTCGGCGAGGCTGCTGTCGCGCTCGACCAGCGCGCGGATGGCGAGACCAAGCTGGCGCTCCACCTCTCCCGCCATGGTCAGGAGAAGCTTCTTGAGCTCCTCGAGGTCGTGCTCCAAAGGTCTCTCAGGCATACGCCCCCCTTACCCGAACCGGCCCGTTACGTACTCTTCCGTCAGTTTCTGGCGCGGCGCCGAGAACAGCTGTGTGGTCTCCCCTTCCTCCACCAGACGGCCGAGGTAGAGGAACGCGGTCCGCTCGGCCACACGTGCCGCCTGTTGCATGTTGTGAGTCACCAGGAGCACCGCGATGTCGCCTGACAGCTCGGCAATCGTCTCCTCCAGCCGGGCCGTGGCGATCGGATCGAGCGCGGACGCGGGCTCGTCGAGCAGCAGGATGTCAGGCGACGACGCGAGCGCTCGGGCGATGCACAGCCGCTGCTGCTGGCCGCCGGAAAACTCCAGCGCCGAGGCGTCGAGCCGGTCCTTCGTCTCGTCCCAGAGGTTCGCGCGCTGCAGCGAACGCGAGAGAATTCCCTCAAGTGTCGCCTTGTCCCTGATGCCCGCCAGGCGCGGCCCGAACAGCACGTTCTCCTTGATGGAGAGCGGGAACGGGTTGGGCTTCTGGAACACCATCCCTACCTGGAACCGCAGCGCCTCGAGCGACCAGGCCGGGTCGTAGACGTCGCGCCCGGTCACTGAGATCTCGCCGCGGTGCCAGAACCCCGCGAGGTGGTCGTTCATGCGGTTGAAGCAGCGCAGGAGGGTGGATTTCCCGCACCCCGAAGGACCGATGAGGGCCTTCACGCCGCGCGACGCCACCGAGAGATCGATGCCCTTCAGAACTTCGGTCTGGCCGAAGCCGAGAACCAGGTCCCTGACCCCGAGCGCCTCGGCGTGCGCGCTCATATCGCCGACCCCCTCAGCTTGCGTCGCAGGCGGTTGCGCAACGTGATCGCCGTCAGGTTCAGGACCACGACCAGGACCAGCAACACCAGGACTGCGGCGTAGACCATTGGCTTGGCGGCTTCCACATTGGGCGACTGGAACCCGACGTCGTAGATTTGAAACCCCAGGTGCATGAACTTCCGCTCGAGATGGAGGAACGGCGGCACCGAGTCGAAGGGGAGGTTCGGCGCGAGCTTGACCACCCCGGTCAGCATGAGCGGGGCGACCTCGCCCGCTCCGCGGGCAACCGCGAGAATCGCTCCGGTGAGAATCCCCGGAGCGGCGTACGGCAGCACGACCCGTCGCAGCGTCTGCCAACGCGTCGCTCCAAGAGCTCGTGCCCCATCCCGCACGGCCTGGGGTACGGCCTGCAGCCCCTCCTCGGTCGCGACGACCACAACCGGCAGAGTGAGCAGAGCCAGGGTGAGAGCCGCCCAGGCGATTCCTCCGGTACCGAAGGTCGGGGTCGGAAGCACATCCGAGAAGAAGAGCCTGTCGATGCCGCCCCCCAGGGTGTACACGAAGAACGCCAGACCGAAGGCGCCGAAGACGATCGAGGGCACGCCGGCGAGGTTCGCGAGCGCGAGGCGGACAGTGGCGGTGAAGGCACCCTCCCTGGCGTACTCGTTGAGGTAGACGGCCGTGACCACGCCGAGCGGCACCACGGCGACGGTCATCAGCAGCACCATCAGGGCGGTGCCGAAGATCGCAGGAAAGATCCCTCCCTCCGTGTTGGACTCGCGCGGCTCACCCGAGAGGAACTCCCACCAGCGCCCCACGTAGAGGCCAACCTTCTGAGCGGCGTTCAGCGTGTTCACCGGCACGACCCGGACAACGGCCGAAAGCGGGATCTGCTTCTCGCGCCCGTCCGCGGTCTTCATCAGAAGCCGCCCCTGCCCGAGACGTTCGCGAACCGCCGCCAGGCGTTCCATCAACGGCCGGGTGACTTCGTCTTCCGCGCTCTGTGCGTTCGCCAGCCTCGCCTCGAGCGCGTGGCTATCTTCGCCTCTCCGCTGCGCCGCGGCCAACAGCATCATCAGCTTGGCGACGGGCGCGTGCAGGCGATCCACTCGCCGAAGCAGTCTCCGCTCGTATCTCACCAGGTCGTGGGCGCCGCTCACCTCGCGCTCCAGGACAGCGCCGAAGAGCGGGTCGCTCGCGGCGAGAGTCGCCGAGGCCAGTTCGACACGGGTCGGAAAACCGAAAAAGTTGCCGTACTCACGGCGCTCGACCAGCCATGCGCCGGCCGGAAAATCCTGATTCCGAACGTCGCTCTCCCGGACCCATCGGAAGTCGGCCCCGAGGATGTCCCGGTTCCCGACCTTGATTCGCACGCGTGTCATTCCCGGCGACCCGGGGTCCGCTTCTCGGTCCCACACTTCGCCGAGGACCCGGCTTCCGTCGGCGAGCTGCAGCTCGAGGAGGCGGTGGGGCCAGAAGAACCCGCCGGCAACCTCGAGCACCACTCCGACGAGACCGGCGATCATCCCCAACGCAACCAGGACGGCCGCCGCCGTCAACCAGCGCTGGGCCGTGCCTTCCGCCAACCATTTGCGAAGCCCGCTCATGCCGCGAGTCTCCCGAACCGCTTTCGGAGGCGGTTCGAGACCATCACGGCGGCGGTATTGATAACGAAAGTCATGACGAACAGAAGGAGGGCGGTCAGGATCAAAACCCTGTAGAGCGTCCCGCCGTACGGCGCCTCGGGCAGCTCCACGGCGATGCACGCCGACATCGTCCGCATCCCGTTGAAAGGTGAGAACGAGAGGATCGGCGTGTTGCCGGTCGCCATCAGCACGATCATCGTCTCACCCACGGCACGGCCGAGGCCCGTCATCACCGCTGCGAAGAGGCCTGGCGACGCAGCCGGGATCGCGACGGTTCTGGCCGCCTGCCAGCGCGAGGCGCCGAGAGCCAACGACGCGGAGATGAGTGATGGCGGGACGTTGGAGAACGCGTCCTCGGCCAGGGTGAAGATTATCGGGATGACTGCGAACCCGAGAGCGAATCCGACGACAACAGCGTTTCGCTGGTCGTACGTGATGCCTGCGGCCGACAGCAGCCACCCCTTGAGGTCACCGGCGAACAGCACGCGTTCGATTTCCTTTTCGGCGGTGAACGCTGAGACGCACGCCACGGCCAGCAACCCGGCAACGAGGGCGAGTTCTCTGGAGGGCGTCATCCGCCTTCGCCATGCCAGCGGCGCCGCCTGCCACAATGTGGCCGTGCCAACAACCGCGACAGGCAGAAACACAAGGAGAGCGAACGTTCCTACGATGTGATGCTGGAGGAGCGGGGCGAAGAACAGCGCCGCAAGGAAACCCACCACCACCGAAGGGACCGCGGCCATCAACTCGATGACCGGCTTGGTGAGCTGACGAAGGGTGACCGGGGCGAACTGGCTGACGAACAGCGCGGCGGCGAGAGCACAAGGTGCCGAGAAGAGGAGGGCGTACAGAGCACCCTTGAGCGTCCCGGCAACGAGCGGGATCAGCGAGAGCTTCGACTCGAACGACGCGCTGCCGCCGGTCGACTGCCACGCGAGCTCCGGCTTCGTGAAGCCCTCGTAGCGAGTGGGCAGGAGGAGCGTGGCCGCCGTGGCTTCCGGATACGCCAGATCGAGCCCCCAGCGATGGACTACCCCGGTGCGTCTCACGGCGAACAGGCCGTCGCGGCGCGGCGAGATCCCGATGAGCGCCGCATCCGATGGAAACTCCGGGATCGACAGCAACGTCCGGCGGCTGGTCAGATACGCGATAGAGGCGCCACCCGTGCGTTCGACGAGAAAGGCCTTGTCGCGCTGCGATACCGCGAGCGCACGCACCGCCCCGCGGCCTGCGAACGTGCCAGCGAGATCGAGCACCTTGCTTCCCGCCACCGCGCCCGTCACGGCCTGCCATGCGTTGACGTTCCCGGCCTCATCACCGAGAAGCAGCGTGAAGTCCCCGATCACCATCGCCGCGACCGTGGGGGCAACCGCGAGCGGCACAGATGCCTGCGCCGTGAGAACCGAGTCCCCTTGGCCTCCCACGAAGAACAAGGCGAGCTCGCGCCCGGACGCGACCCAGACTTGGCTGCCGTCGGAGGCGACCGCCCCGACTCTCGGCGGAGAGGCGAGTATGAGCCCGACCGACGCAGCCGCATCGTCCGTGCCCGTGAGCAACGTGGCCCCGTTTGAGCTTGCGACCAGGACGGCGGGGGTGCCGAGGTCGCCAGCGACCGCGAGGATGGGAGCACCCGCGTGGCCAAGCTTGGTGGCGATCCGTCGCAGCGATGGCTCGATCGCCCGCGTATTGCCGTGCCACTTGACCTCGCCCACGAACACCCACACCGAGATCGCACCGGAGGCGTCCTCGAGTGCCAGGAGCGTTCCGGCGGCATCGGTGCGGGCCTGTCGCACCGGAGGCTGCACCCCGTCGAGACCCAGCAGTCGAGACGGGCCGGAGCGCGGCACCACGTGGACGGCACCATCCTCTCCGAGCAACGAGACGCTGCTCCGGTACTCGTCTTCGAGGGCTGCGAGGGCTTTGGTCCCCTCCAAGACCGGGGCTACGGCCTTCGCGGAACCGGTGCGAAGCAAGGGAAGGCACTGGGCCACCAGGAAGATCATCAGGAATGCCACCGCGAGCAGCACCGAGGAGCCGCCAACGGTGATGAGCGCCGCGACCAGGCGGTCGACGGCGCGGCTGCGGTGCAGGCGCGAGGAGGCAAGCGGGCTCATCGCATTCCAGGTGTGCCAGGAATGAGGGTAACCCGGAACGGGGTCCGCCGTTCCGGGCTCCCTGCTACCTGGGCGCTACTTAAGTTTGGCCAGCTCTTCCTCGACGACCTTCGCCGGCAGGGGAAGGAACCCGTCCTTCACGACGATCTCCTGACCCTCGCGCGAAAGGACGAACTTGAGGAACTCTTTGGTGAGGGGGTCCATCGGGCGGCGCGGGTCGCGCACGACGTAGAGGAATAGGTACCTCGACAGCGGGTACGCTTTGGAGAGCGCGTTGGCGTAGTTCGGCTCCACGGCCGGCGCCCCGGCCTTCGGTGCGAGAGGAAGCGCGCGCACACCCGAGGTCCGGTATCCGATGCCGGAGTAGCCGATCGCATAGAGGTCCTCGCTCACACCCTGGACGACGGATGCGGACCCCGGCTGCTCCTTCACCGTGTCCTTGTAGTCGCCTTTCGCGAGGGCGTGCTCCTTGAAGAAGCCGTACGTCCCGGACGCAGAGTTACGGCCGAACACCGAGATCGGCTTGTTGGCCCACTCGCCTTTGAGACCGAGTTGGCCCCACGTGGTGATGTCCGTGGGGTAGCCGGCCTTCCGCGTCTTCGAGAAGACGGCGTCAAGCTCCGAAACCGAGATCGAGGGGAGCGGGTTGTCCTTATTGACGTACACGCCGATGGTGTCGAGGGCGGTGCGGACCTGGGTGGGCGGGAAGCCGTACTTCTTCTCGATCGCGTCCGCCTCCGCGGGCGTCATCGCCCGCGACATCGGGCCGAACTGAGACGTCCCCGCGATGAGCGCCGGCGGAGCGGTCGAGGAGCCCTTGCCCTCCACCTGGACGCGGACCGTGGGGTACATCTTCGCAAAACCTTCACTCCAGTACGTCATGAGGTTGTTCATGGTGTCGGACCCGACCGAATTGAGGTTGCCCGACACGGCGGGCCCGCGCTGATACTCCGGAACTGTCTGATCCACCTGAACCACCTGGGCCCCCGCGGCCGCAGCCGCCAGCGTCACGACACCGACCAGAGACACGAACCGACTGCGCGTCATCTCATCCTCCTCGGGGTTGTACCCCCAGCGGAGTGTCGAACGAGCTCGTGAAGAAGGTGTGAAGAGGCCGAGCACAGCTCTATAGACACAGCGGTTACACCCGGTTTTCGCTACACTCCCGCCATGCGATACCGTAACGTCCTATCCGCCCCGACCGTGTTGCTCATCGTCGCCTGCGCCGCAACCGAAAACGCCAGGCCCTCTCCCCGGGTTGTTGCGCCTTCGCGGGCTCAGCGCGTCGTGCTTCTCTCTCTCGACGGCTTTGCCGCGGAGCGTCACGCCGAGAACCTCCGCAACGGGATCTACACCGATCCCGACGGGGTTGCCGCCTTTGGGAGCGGCTACGTGGTCGAGCGCGCAATCCCGGTCAACCCGACCCTCACCGCGGTGAGCCACACCTCCATCGCCAGCGGGGCGTTCCCGACCGTCACCGGTATCGTGTCGAACACCTTCCACCGCCCGGGCACGCCGATCCTGCAGGCGGTTTCGGGATTCGACGCCCCATCGGGCGCGGAACCGCTCTGGGAAGCGTTTCACCGGCAAGGCAAGCGCGTCGGCGTGCTGGCGTTCCCCGGGTGCGACGGCACGACCGCTTCTCGCACGGCCGACTTCGGAATGGTCTACGTGAGCACCCCGAGCGCCCGGCCGCGGGTGCTCGATCTTGACGGCGCGCGGTTCACACCGGTGAAACTTCCGTCCGGATGGGCGAGTTACTCGCCCGCGCGGCGGGCCGAGGTCACGGTTGATCTCACCGGGCCAGGCCTCCCCCAGAGCGTGAGCTTCACCCTGACCGCTCTCGACTCGACAGACGACGGGACGATCGATTACGACACCCTCGTCGTGGACGATGACGCCGACCTGTCGAACGGAACGCTCGCCCGGGTCCGCGTCGGGGAATGGTTTCCGCTGCTGCTCCACGCTCCGCATCCGGATGGCGGCACAAGGACCGTCGGGGCGTGGTGCCTTCTCCAGGGGCTCGCCGCCGACCTGTCGCACGTCACGATCTACCGCGGCGGTTTCTATTCGACCGAGGCGTACCCTCGCGAGTTCCGAGAAGGGCTGGAGCAAACGGCGGGGTTCTGGCCCGGCCCGCCCGACGAGCGCGCGGTGGCACGGCAGGAGACCGGGGAGGGTGGTATCACGGCCGCCAACATGCAGGTTCAGGTGCGGCGCTTTTCGGAGTTCTTCAACGCGTGCGCGAAGACAGCCATCAAGAGCGAGCAGTTCGATCTCCTGATGCTCTACCAGCCGATCCCGGACGAGATCGAGCACGCCTTCTTGCTCACCGATCCGCGACACCGCGGGTACTCACCGGCGCGCGCCAGCGTAGCGCGGGAGATCGTTACGGAGGCGTTCCGAGCCGGCGATCGCGCAGTCGGCGAGTTGTCGCGCGCGCTCGACTTCACCCACGACGCCCTGGTCGTGGTCTCGGACCACGGCATGGCTCCGGTCTGGGAGGACATTCACGTCAACCAACTCCTCATGCACGCCGGCCTCGCCTCGGCGGAGAAGGTCGAGAACAGGTGGCGTGTCGCGCCGGCGTCGAAGATCGTGGCCTACACGAGCGGCGGCTGCGCCCACCTCTATGTGAACCTCAAGGGCCGCGAACCCGGCGGAGTCGTCGAGACCGCCGACAAGGACGCGGTCGTTCAGGCCGCGGCGACCGCGCTCGCGCAAGCCCAGGTCGAAGGGGAGAACGTCGTGGAGGCGATGTTCCGCCGGGGCGAGCTCTCGCAGGTCGGGCTCGAGTCGCCCGACGCAGGCGATCTCGTGGTGTTCCTGCGACTAGGCCTGGCCACAGCGGCGGGGGTTGCAGCCCCGGACGCGAGCTGGCACGTTCCTGCGGAGATCTGCGGCCAGCACGGCTACCTCAACTCTCACCGCGAGGTTGCTGCGATCTGGCTCGCTCACGGCGCCGGCGTCCCGCGGCGACACGTGGGCGAGGAATCGCTCACCGAGGTCGCGTCGTTCGTTGCCGCGCTGGCGGGGGTGCAGCCACCCCGGCAGGCCCGCGAGTGGGCACGGTGAGGCTCGCTATGCCGGGTTCGTCCCGGGCGAACAGCCTGGGGTAACGCTACGGGTCCGGCCCATGCGGTGGCGGCAGCGCACCCGGCTCCGAGCGGGGCGAGCCCGTTCCGGTTCCGTCGGGGACCGACTCCTGCCTCACCTGGGTAGGGCCGAGGGCCTCTGGACGGGCGCCTCGCGCAACGGAATCGTGAAAGCCCAGTTGTCGTCCGCTGCGGGTGTCACCTTCCCGTGACGGGCGATGTACTCGCAAATGAGGTCGGCGACCGGCCGGTCGATCTCCTTGACGCGGGGCGCATCCGCCAGGTGCGGGAATCCGCCACCGCCGGCGCCGCGGTAGGAGTTGATCGCGACCGTGAAGACGTCGTCCGGACGGACCGCTGCCCCTCCAACGCGTAACCCGCGGATCCGGTGGCCCGTCGGGGCGGTCGGGTCGACAAGGTACGTGGCGCCCTCGAGCGTATCGAAGTTGTAGGGCGGCGCGTTGGGGTCGCGCTGGAGCGCGCAGCCGCTCGCGGCGCACTCTACCCCGGCCCATCCGCGCACCGCATGTTCGAGGACGTCCTTGAGCTGGCTTCCCGTCAGGCGCACCACGAGCAGGGTGTTCGGGTACGGGTACAGCGCGTGGGCGAGACGAGGCGTGACCGGTCCTGCCGGAAACTCGACGCGCCCGCCGAGAGGCGCCGCGAGCGAGAGTTGCGCTCCAGTCGCCTCGAGCTGCACCGCGTGAATAAGGTCCACGCTCGGGTCGTCCCCGACGGGAAGGCTCACGACCTTCAGCGGAGCCGTCAGCTCGCCGAGGGGTCGGGCCAGCTCGGCCTTCACCCTCGCCTCCTCGGCTGCCACGGCCGCCGTTACGCCAGGGTCGGCAGGCTCCCCGACCGTCGGCAGGTTCTCGCCGTGCCAGCTCGCCACCTTCCACGATCCACCCTCGCGCATGAGGTCGAGGTCCACGCGCGTGACGAACTCCGCCCAGCGGCCGGGCTGGGCCACGACCGTCTTGCCGAAGGAGCGGGGCGGGATGCTGCGGTGCGTGTGCCCTGTCAGCAGAAGGTCTATGCCGGGAAGCTGTGCCAGGCGGTAGGCGAAGTTCTCGTTGTCCGTACCGTCGGGCTCTCCGGTATCGAGGTCCCGCTCGAACCCGCTGTGGACCACGACGATGACCACGTCGGCACGAAGGCAAAGAGCGGGCACGCGCGCGGCCGCGACCGCAACCGGGTCCTTGAACGCGAGCCCGGGCCAGTGCGTCGGAGGGTCCCAGTGCGGGACGTTGGGGTTGGTCAGACCGAGAACCGCGATCCTGATGCCGCCCCGCTCGAGGATCAGCTCGCCGCCGACGGGAAGCCCCGCCGCGGCGGCCCCGGACAGGTTGGCGGCGAGCCAGGGGAACTTCGACTGCGCGAGGGAGCGGCGAAGGACGTCCAGACCGAAGTTGAATTCGTGGTTTCCGAGCACCGCCGCGTCGTACCCCACCCGGTTCATGGCCTCGATCGTGGGATCTTCGCCCGGAGCCCCCTTGGCGGCGATGGCGTAGTACCCCAGCGGCGTGCCCTCGATGGCGTCGCCGCCGTCGAACACGACCGACACGGGGTTGGCTTCGCGCAACCGGGCCACGAGGGAAGCGACCTGAGCAATCGAACCCTGGGCGGGGCGCTCGCGCAGATCATCGAAGGGCAACACGTGGGCGTGCATGTCCGACGTGAAGAGCACCGTGAGCGTCGTGCGCTCCTGTCCCCACGCCGACCCCACGAAGAGTACCAGTGCCGTCGCGATCGCGGCGAAACGGACCCCGGACCCCGGACCCCGGACCCCGGTCTTCATAGCGCCACTCCTTCCCGGTGCTCGCCGAACACCCTCGCCAGCGTGCCGGAGATCTCGCCAAGGGTGGCATACACGTCCACCACTTCGACGATCAGCGGCATCACGTTGTCGTCTCCGCGGGCCGCCTCCTCGAGGGCTGCCAGCGCCTGCTCGACCTTGACGGCGTCGCGCTCGCGCCGCACCGCGGCGAGTCGCGCCACCTGGGCGTCCTGCACCCCGGGGTCCACCCGAAATGTGGGGATGGGGTTCTCGTGCTCGTGCCTGAACTTGTTGACGCCCACGACGACCTGCCCGCCGGACTCGACGGCGCGCTGCGTCCGGTAGGCCGCCTCGTGGATCTCGCGCTGCTGATAGCCGCGCTCGATGGCGGCGAGCGCGCCGCCCATCGCCTCGATCCTGTCGATGTAGGCGCGGGCCGATTCTTCGATGCGGTTCGTCCACGCCTCGATGACGTACGCACCGCCCAACGGGTCGGCCATGTCGGCGACGCCCGATTCGTACGCGATCACCTGCTGTGTGCGCAACGCCAACCGCGCCGAAGACTCCGTCGGGAGCGCGAGCGCTTCGTCCATGGCGTTGGTGTGCAGCGACTGGGTGCCCCCCGCGACGGCCGCCATCGCCTGGATGGCCACCCGCACCACGTTGGTCTCGGGCTGCTGTGCCGTCAGCGTGGAACCCGCCGTCTGGGTGTGGAACCGCAGCAGCCACGAACGTGGGTCGGCCGCCCCGAACTCCTCGCGCATCATCCGCGCCCACATCCGCCGGGCCGCGCGGAACTTCGCGACTTCCTCCAGGAAGTTGTTGTGCGAGTTGAAGAAGAACGACAGGCGCGGGGCGAACTCGTCGATCCGGAGACCGGTCGCGAGCGCCGCGCGCACGTACTCGCGAGCGTTTGCAAGGGTGAACGCAACCTCTTGCACCGCGGTTGAGCCTGCCTCGCGGATGTGATATCCCGAGATCGAGATGGTGTTCCACTTGGGGACCTGCTGCGCGCAGAAGCCGAAGACGTCCGTGATCAACCGAAGGGAAGGGCGCGGCGGGAAACGATACGTGCCTCGTGCGATGTACTCCTTCAGGATGTCGTTCTGAACCGTCCCCGAGAGTGATTCCCACGCCACGCCCTGCCGGCGCGCCAACGCCAGCACCATCGCGAGCAACGTGGATGCCGTCGAGTTGATCGTCATGGAAACCGAAACCCGATCGAGGGGGATCCCGGCCAGCAACGTCTCCATATCGGCAAGGGTGTCGATGGCCACGCCGACCTTGCCGACCTCGCCGAGAGCCATCGGATCGTCCGAGTCGTAGCCTATCTGGGTCGGGAGATCGAACGCGACCGACAGCCCGGTCTGGCCCTGCCCCAGCAGGTAGCGGTAGCGCAGATTCGACTCCTCGGCCGTGGAGAAGCCCGCGTACTGCCGCATCGTCCAGAGCCGGCTTCGATACATCGAGGGGTAGATCCCCCGGGTGAAGGGGTACGAGCCGGGGAGGTCGTCGTTCTCACCGGTCCCCATGCCGTTCCACGGGCCGTAGACGGGTTCGACGGGAAAGCCGGAGGACGTTTCGAAGTTGCCGCGCTCCCGCTCCGTTGCGGGGTGATAGACGTTCTCCTTCCAGGACTGGTATGCCTTCGAATCCATGACTGACCCTCCGACCGCCAGCCGCAGAAGTATAGCCCTCGCCCGCCGGCCCTTGGTGCGACACGCGTTGGCGGAGAATGGCACGCTCGTCTGTTCGCGGGTCGGCAACAACAGACAAGTAAAAGGGAACGGACCTATCCTATTGACAAACCACGTCGACCGTCCTATATTGGTAGTGTAGGAGGCGACGCGATGGCAACAATCCTCGAACTGGCCCGCTTGAACGAAGACGAAGCGCGCATGCTGATTGAGCACGTTCGCTGGCCGAATGGTCCCGTCTGCCCGCACTGCGGAGCAAGCGATGCGGTCAGGTTGGAGGGCGATTCGACACGGCCCGGAACGTTGACCTGCCGGAAGTGCCGGAAGCAGTTCACTGTCACCGTCAACACGGTTATGCACCGGTCGAAGCTCCCGTTGTCGAAATGGCTCATGGCCTTCCATTTGATGTGCTCTAGCAAGAAGGGTATCTCGGCGCTCCAACTCCAGCGTGAACTTGGCCTAGGCAGCTACCAGACGGCATGGCATATGGCTCACCGCATCCGCTACGCGATGAATGCTGGTGGGATGGCTCCGCTGCTCAAGGGCGACGTGGAGGTTGACGAGACGTACGTTGGCGGCAAGCCGCGAAAGGGTTCCAAACACCCCGCCAAGCGCGGGCGCGGTACCAAGAAGCAGCCCGTCATGGCCTTGGTGGAGCGTAACGGACAGGTTCGCACCCATGTGGTCCCGAACGTCTCGGGGGCGACTCTTCGCCGAATGATCCGGGCGAGTGTAGGGCGGCAAGCCCGCATCCTCACTGACGAGTGGGCCGGATACAACGGAATCGGAAAAGAGTTCGATGGTGGCCACGAAACCGTCAACCACGGGAACGGGGAATATGCCCGCGGGGACGTGTTCACAAACACCGCTGAGTCCTTCTTTGCGCTGTTGAAGCGCGGTATCATCGGTGCATTCCACAGCGTCAGCAAGTGCCACCTGTGGCGCTACGCTGACGAGTTCGAGTTTCGCTGGAATCACCGGCGGGTGACTGACTACGAGCGGATGCTGGCAGCTTTGGCTCAGGTCGGTGGAAAGCGGTTGACCTATAAGCCCGTTGTCGGTCTTGGCTAGGCAGGAGGGTTCCAATGATGGCCATGGACGGAAAGGGCGGAGGCCGCCGGTTCGAGGGCTCCTTGCGCAAATTCCTCGACGTGCCGTGGCCCCCTGGTGGGGAGGCTGGCCGGGCGCAGCGGCCCCCCCGCCGTATTGCTGACGAGGCGATGCTGGCGGCCGTTGCCGTTGCTCTTGGTGCCTCGGACGTACCCATAGTGACGGAGGCAGAAGCGCGGCTGCTAGACGCGGCGCCCGATCTTCCGGTTGACCTCATCAACGAAGTCCGGAAGGAAATAGAGAGCGGAAGCGATCCCCTTGGGAAAGCGTTCTGCGAGCTGCGCTCGGCTGAGGAACGACGCAAGAAAGGCGCGGTCTACACAC
The DNA here is from genome assembly GCA_050018455.1 of Thermoanaerobaculaceae bacterium. Classification (GTDB taxonomy): domain Bacteria; phylum Acidobacteriota; class Thermoanaerobaculia; order Thermoanaerobaculales; family Thermoanaerobaculaceae; genus RBG-13-68-16. Next base: position 67,409 of record JBEKAA010000002.1, read on the forward strand.
CACCCGAGATAGTTAACTCGATGCTCTCGTGGGCGCAGACGGTAGGCCAACCGGATCGCGTTGTTGATCCCGGAGCCGGCTCGGCCCGGTTCCTGGTCGCGGCGGGGCATAAGTTCCCAACTGCCACACTGGTGGCCATCGAGACCGATCCACTGGCAGCTCTCACAGCACGAGCGAACCTCGCCACCAGGGGAATGGCGGCCAGGGCTCAAGTACGCGTCGAGAACTTCCTAACCTCGCACCTTGAAGCGGATGGCCGAACCCTCTTCATTGGCAACCCACCCTATGTTCGCCACCACCTGATAGAACCTCAATGGAAAACGTGGTTGAAAGAAGAGGCAGACACCATGGGCCTCAAGGCAAGCGCGCTGGCGGGTTTGCATGTCTACTTCTTCCTCGCCATCGCTCGGAGGGCCAAGGCCGGAGACTATGGCGCCCTAATCACTGCGGCGGAGTGGATGGATGTGAACTACGGACAACTCGTTCGTGATCTCTTTCTCGACCGTCTCGGCGGCCAGAGCGTATCCGTGATCGAACCGAAGGCAAACCCCTTCCCGGAAACCGCCACGACCGCAGCAATCACTACTTTCACTGTCAACGGCAAGCCCACCTCGGCGCGGTTCGCCCGCATCGCCAAACTCTCAGCCTTAGAGAATCTCTCCAGCGGGCGCCCGGTGCGCCGAGAGCGGTTGATCGCTGAGGCTCGGTGGTCACACTTCACCAGGGCACCCAAGCAAGCGCCGGAGGGCTACGTCGAGTTGGGGGAATTGTGCCGAGTCCACCGCGGTCAAGTGACCGGGGCGAACCACATATGGATTGCTGGTGCCCACAGCGAGGGACTCCCCGACGAGGTGTTATTTCCAACCGTTACCAAGGCGCGCGAGCTAATCAATGCCGGCCCGATCCTGGTGAGTGCCGATGCCCTCCGGCGAGTGATCGACCTTCCGGCAGACCTCTCCGAACTCAGTACTACGGCCAGAGTCGCGGTGAACCACTTCCTAAAGCGAGCCAAGGCGATGGGCGCGGAGAACAGCTACGTTGCGCAGCATCGTCCGGTGTGGTGGTCGATCCGACTGCGAAAACCAGCACCCATCCTCGCCACCTACATGGCCCGGCAGGCGCCGACGTTCGTGCGGAATAAGGCCGATGCTCGCCATCTCAACATCGCCCATGGGCTCTATCCACGGGAAACAATGGACGATGCGCTGTTGACGCTGTTGGTGAGTTACCTTCGCCGCTCCGCAACGGTTCAGGGCGGCCGGGTGTATGCTGGAGGTCTAACGAAGTTCGAACCGCGAGAAATGGAACGTATCCCGGTCCCTGAACCTGCCGTTCTGCGGGAGATGCAACGATGATCGACCCACCTCACTGGACTCGCACCCAGCTCGACGATGCAAGGCAGAAGGCAGAAGATGACTTTCGGGAGGGCAGACACCTCGAGCCGCTGGAGCTATACCTAGAGGTGTTCGATGAGTATAGGGGAATCGTTGAGGAGTTTCTGGAAGAGACGGTGGACCTCACACAGCTTCAAGAACATGCACCGGAGCTACTAGCGGACTCGAAGAAACAAGAGGTCTTCCGCTACCTCTCCGGTCCACCCGTGTCCCTCGACGACCTGAAGGTGCTGGTAGAGGCAAAGTCCTTCTCGCCGGATCGCATCAAGAACGATCCTGAGCTGGTAGGGCGCCTCATCTCCTTCATGCGGGATTGGCACGATCGTCGCCGCTTTCCTTGGTTGAACGGAGACTGGGAACCGGATGAGAGGCACCGGGAAGCGGCCGTGTTGGCGACGACTGCACTCATCGCCATGCGGAGTATCGAGACCATGCGCCGCAACCAGGGCAAGCAGCTCCAGGAGCGAATCGTTGCCAACCAACTCCAGCGGTCGGGCTTCGAGATGGTGCCGACACGCAAGGCAACGACGCTCAGCAAGGCGCCAAAAGCGGGACAGTTTTGCCCAGAGTCCATGCTCGGAACGCGGAAAGCCGACTTCATTGTGGGATTGTGGGACGATCGGACGATGGCACTCGAGTGCAAGGTCTCGAACTCAGCAACCAATTCCATCAAGCGACTCAACAACGATGCGGCCGTCAAGGCGGAGGTCTGGCGTCACGACTTCGGCAACCTCCAGGTCGTGCCAACAGCGGTGCTGAGTGGCGTCTATGGCCTTAGAAACTTGGAGGATGCGCAGAACCGTGGCCTGACTCTCTTCTGGGCGCATGACCTACAGGCAATGGTGGATTGGATGCACGGAACGAAGCCCCAGGGCGTTCCTGGTTTGTCATCTGGATAGGTCCGAAAGGGAAAAGGTCAAAGGGGAGAGGAACGACGTCACGCGTCTGCCGGGTCTTGTCTTCCTTCTACCCTCTACCTTCCACCTTCTTCCCTCGAACCCTCAAACCCCTTCTTTTCGTCCCCCTGTTCCCTGTGCTCCGCCTTTCGGTCATACTTGCCGCGATGCTTACCATCTCGGGGACGCTCGGTCGGCTGTACCTCGGCGACCTGCTCGAGTGGCTCCACCTCACCCACGCGACCGGGCGGCTGTTCTTGACCGCCGGAGACGTGACCCGCGAGTTCGACCTGTACTGCGGCCGGGTGGCTTTCGCATCCTCCTCGCGCGCCTCGGAACGGCTCGGGTCGTGGCTTCTGAGCCGTGGCCTGGCCTCGCGAGAATCGTTACTGCGGGCGCTGGTGCTGTCGCAGACGAACGGTGACCTTTTCACCGTGGTGCTCGAGCGGGAAGCAGGCATCACCCACGAGACGTTGGTGGACGCAGGCCGAGTCCTCGCCACCGCTCTGGTGAGTCGCGTACTGCGCGAAGACCAGGTCTTCTTCCGCTTCGACCCCACGCAACCCGTCGCCGAACGCAAGCACGTCGACCTCGATCTGGACTGCCACAACCTGGTCATGCAGGCTGCCTACCGCGCCGACACCCACCCGCCCAGCGACCGCAGCGCGACGGTCTCCTGCACGACCCTGGACCCCAACGCGATCGAGCTGCTGTTCTGGCACATCGTCCGAGAGATGGACGGCGAGCTGGTCGACGCAACGGCTCTCGCGGAAGCGCACCGCACGTTCGTCGCGGTGGGCGACCTGCTCAGCCGATGGGTGGTCCAGGGGCCGCCGTTGCTCCCGGTCGGACCCGACGAGGCCGAACGCGTCCTGCGCCGCCTCAAGGCCGCCAGGCCGATGCGAGTCGAGGATTCGCCGACCCTGGTCTGGAACCTCCTTTGCCTCGTGAACGGCCTCGACTCGCCGGGCAGCGACTGCGCCGCCGGCGCCGACGAGGCCTGGAGACTGGCGGGCGACGATGCCGCGGCATGGATCCGCTTGATCCTTGAAAATCCCCGCTGGCGGCGCGAGAAGCACACCGAAACCGACGGCGCTATCCGGCGGGCGACGTTGGCCCGCATCGCTGCAGCTCGCAAGCTCGCAGACGCGGTTGGCCTGTCGGAGGATGTCGCGACCACCTCGGGGGCGCTGCCGATGGTGCTCTTGGAGCTCGTCGCGACCGGCCTCGCGACCTCGTCCATGGCCGGCCCCGCCCTCCAGCGGTGTGCGATCCGTCACCTGCTGCCCCTGGTCGGTCAAGCCGCCGCCATGGCCGCAGGGTTACCCGAGGTGCTGCTGGCCGCGCTGAGTTCATCACCCCCACAACACCCCGGGGCGCGCCTCTCCCGCCTCGTCGGCCTGGCAGCCGGGGAGCTCATCGCCCCAAACGAGCACGAGGACGAAGGGACGCTGGACACGAACCCTGTCCTGACGACGGCTCTCGCCGCCGCACGCAAAGCGGCCGCGCGCGCCGCCCGGTCCAGGCCAGAACAAAGGTAGAATCCTGCCATGCAGGTGCTGGTCATCGGGGGCAGCCGGTTCATCGGCCTCTCAGTGGTCCAGCGGCTGCTCATGGACGGGCACCGCATCACGCTCCTCAATCGAGGCCACACGCCCGATCCATTCGGCACCCGCGTCAGCCGCGTAATCGGCGACCGCTCCGACCCGCAGGCGCTCCAGCGTGCCGTGGCACGACGGGATTTCGACGTCGTGGTGGACGTGATCGCTTTCCGCGAGGACGACACGCGGGCCGCGGTCGAGAAGCTCTCCGGCCGTATCGGGCACTTCATCCACATTTCCACCGCGTCCGTCTACCTGATCCGCGACCGGTTGCTGGCGCCGTTCCGGGAAGAGGACTTCACGGGGCGTCTCGCGCCGAAGACAGAAGCTACCGCCTCTTCGTGGACCTACGCGTACCACAAACGCAGATGTGAGCTGACGCTCGCTCACGCGTGGGAGAACGATCAGTTCCCCTTCACCACCCTGCGCCTGCCGATGGTGGTCGGCCCGGGCGACTACACGGAGCGGGCGCAGACGTATCTGGAGCGTCTTCTCGACGGCGGGCCGCTCATCCTCCCCGACGGCGGCTTGAACTCATGGGGTTTCCTCTGGGTCGCGGACGTGGCCGAAACCATCGCCGCCAACCTTATGAACGCGAACGCGTTCGGCCGTGCGTACAATCTCGCGCAGCGAGAGATCGTTTCGCTCAAGCAATTCGTCGAGACCGCCTCCGGCGGCCTGGGGCTGCGCCCGACACTCGCGTCCATCCCCATCGAGTGGCTGAACCGCCTCAACCTCGGCACCGCGTTCTCCCCCTACACCCACGATCACGACATCGTGCTTGACACCTCGGCAGCCCAGCGGGATCTCCTCTTCGAGCCGACGCCTTTTCTTGCCTGGTGCGAGCAGTTCGTTGCGGACTTCCGGGCTCACTGGAACGGCGTTCAGTCACGGCTCTACGCCACTCGGCCTCTCGAGTTGAGGCTCGTGCAGGAACTCGCCCAGCTCCGCATCCCAGGGTTGGGCCCAGCGAAGGTCACCGCCGCCCGCTAGGTGCCGGCCACCCACCCGGTTTACAGTCGACAGTTCAAAGTTCTCCCCCACCCCCCACACAGGAAAGAAGCACGACGATCCAATCACCCGGTTCACGGTTGCCAGCCTTTCCCGCCACACAGAAAGAAAACGCTACGAGGAGGCGTCGCTGGGAGAAGGTCCGGGGGCGTTGAGCGTGTCGAGGGCGTTTCGGGCAGCTGCCTGCTGGGCCGCCTTCTTGGAAGGCCCATCACCCCGGCCCAGTACGCGGCCTTCGAGCTCAACCTCGAAGACGAAGATCTGGCGGTGCGCAGGGCCCCGGATCTCGACCTGGCGGTAGGCGGGAAGGGAGAGACCGCGACTCTGCGCGAACTCCTGAAGAGTGGACTTCGGTTCCTCGAGCGATAACTGGGAGCGGTCGAGCGAGGCGACGAGCGGCGCGAACCATCTGGCGACTGCGGCCTTGAAGGCCCTCCAGCCCCCGTCGAGGAGAAGCGCTCCGAGCACTGCCTCCAGCGCGTCGGCGAGCACCGCGGCGCCAGGGTTGGCGCCGTCGAGGCCGCTTCCGAGCTCCACGGCCGCGGGCAGGCCGAGGCGCTCGGCGAGAGACGCGAGCGACGTCTCGCGAACCAGCGAGGCGCGGGCGCGCGTCAGCTCGCCCTCGGTTGCCTCGGGCCAGCGCGCGAACAGGAGTGCGGCCACGACGTGAGAGAGAGCAGCATCGCCGAGGAACTCCAGACGCTCGAAGGATGGGACGCCCTGCTCGTGAGCGGCGGAGGAGTGTCGCAGAGCCTGCTGCAAGAGCTCCGAGCGCTCGAACTCGTACCCGAGAGCCCGTTGGAGCTTCAGCAATACCGTCGTGCGCCGCATGGTCACACCCCTTCCGGCGGCGGCCACAGTACCTCGGGATCCCGCCGCACCCGCACGAACCGATGGTAGGGCAGGAAGGTGTCACCCGCCAACGACACGCCACGCGGCAGGATAGCGACCACCGACTCGTAGTCGATGAGCTGCAGGCGTTCGATCCCTTCTTCGCGGGTGCGGATCTCGATGACCACACCTCGCCGCTCAGCCGCGGCGTCCCACCGCAAACGGTTCAGCAACCCGCGCACCGTCGTCACGGCTCGATTGTAGGGCCAGCCCGGCCAGCCTTGCGGCACCCTTTCCGCCGGTTCGCCTTGACGAAGCCTCACGAGAGGGCGACACTCCCCGCGCCATGGAGAAGTTCCGAATCTGGGGCGGCCGGCGCCTGACGGGCGAGGTGCGGATCTCGGGATCCAAGAATGCGGCGCTGCCATGTCTGGCGGCGACGCTCTTGACCTCGGAGCCGGTGACGCTTCACGGCCTCCCGAGGGTGCGGGACATCGTCACCATGGAGCGGGTACTGGCGGCCTTGGGTGAGTCGTGCGAACACGTAGGCGGCGCCACCCGAGCAGTCGCCGGGCGCGGCGAAGCATTCCATGCGCCGTACGAGCTGGTCCGCACGATGCGCGCCTCGGTGCTGGTGCTGGGGCCGCTGCTCGCGCGACGGAATCGGGCCCGGGTGGCCCTTCCAGGCGGGTGCGCGATCGGCGCCAGGCCTGTGGATTTCCATCTCGAGGCGCTGGCCCGACTTGGCGCGGATCTGAGGATCGAGAGCGGCGACGTGGTGGCCGAGGCGCCGAGCGGCCTGCGCGGTGCGGAGATCGTGTTCCCGCGCATCACCGTGACCGGGACCGAAAACCTCTTGATGGCGGCGGTTCTCGCGCGGGGACGCACGATCCTGAGAAACTGCGCTCTCGAGCCGGAGGTCGAGGATCTCGCGCAAATGTTGGCCGCGATGGGAGCGCGGATCGGCGGCGTCGGTACGTCCACCCTCGAGGTTGAGGGCGTCGAGTCGTTGCACGGCGCCAACCACATCATCATCCCCGACCGCATCGAGGCGGGCACGTACGTCATCGCAGCGGTTCTCGCAGGCTCCGGCGTAACCGTCTCACAGTGCAGGCCTGCTCATCTCGCCGCCCTGCTCGAGGTCCTCGGCGAAGGAGGCGTCGTTTTTTCAGTCAAGGCCGACGCGATCGAAGTGCCCGAGCAGGGGGTGCGACCGCGCGCCGTTTCGCTCGAGACCGCCGAGTACCCCGGGGTCGCGACCGATCTCCAGGCGCAGTTCCTCGCCCTGGCGACCCAGGCGAAGGGCACGAGCTCGATCACCGAGGCGATCTTCGAGAACCGCTTCCAGCACGTGCTCGAACTGAAACGCCTGGGCGCCTCGATCGCGGTCGAGGGCCGCACCGCGCACGTCCACGGTCCGACGCCCCTCGACGGCACGATCGTGATGGCGTCCGACCTCAGGGCTTCCGCGTCCCTCGTACTTGCCGGCCTGGTGGCCGGCGGCGAGACGATAGTGGACCGCATCTACCACCTCGACCGTGGCTACGAGGCCATGGAGGTCAAGCTCAACGCGCTTGGCGCTCAGGTCGAGCGGTTCAACCCCGGACCCTACCTGTAATGGAAAGCTGTGTCTTTTGCCGAGTAGCCGACGGGACAGCCCGGGCACGGATCCTTTTCGAGGATGAGGAGGTCGTGGCGTTCCACGACATCACCCCGCGCGCTCCGGTCCACGTATTGGTGATCCCGAGGCGCCACATCATCTCCCTCGCCAGCGTGGGAGATGACGATAGGGCCGTTCTTGCAACCCTCTTTGCGGCGGCGGCCGAGGTGGCCAGGCGCACCGGGATCGCCGAGACGGGGTACCGGGTCGTGACCAACGTCGGCGCCGGGGCAGGGCAGAGCGTCTTTCACCTCCACCTCCACGTGCTGGGCGGCCGCCCGATGGGCTGGCCGCCGGGGTGATGCCGGCCGCACCCCCGCCGCCGAGCCCAGCGCTGGCCGAGTCGGTGCGGGGAGGACGTTGGGCCGAGGTCCGGAAGGCCACGGCCTCACTTCCGCGTCCACTCGAACCGGAGGTGGCGCTTGCGGCTGCCCGCGCTGCTCGAAGCATGGGAGAACCCGCTCGGGCGCTGGAGATCCTTCGCAGCTCGATCCCGCGCGCGGGAGAGCTCGCCGCCGCCCTCCGCCTCGAGGCCGGACAGGCTGCGATGGCGCTCGGTCGGGACCCATTCCCCTTCCTCGCTCACCTTCTGTCGCCGTCGGGGCCGTCGGCTCCGCGACAAGCGGCCGCGGCCTGTCTTCGGACAGCCTGGGAAACACTGCCCTTGCCGGCGCTCGGAAGGGTGCCGCGCACCGGGGTACCGAGGGCTTTGCGGCGCGATCTTTCGGCTCTCCTGGCCGTTCGCGCCGGGGACGAGGGCGGGGCGTTTCACATCGTCAACGAACGGGTCGGAGACCAGGCAGCGCTGCGGGCGGCACAATGGCTCACGGGCGCCGAGGGGCTGTCAGCTGCCGGAGCTCTCGCGGTCGCGGAGGCCCTGCTGGCCGGTGGCGCCTGGCGTGAGGCGGACGCCCTCCTTGTCGCGCAGGAAAGCCCTTCCGATGCCGCGTTGCGGTGGCGTTGGGCTTTCCTGCGCGGCCGCGCTGCGTACCGCCTGGGGGATCTGGGCCGGGCGGCGAGTGCGTTCGACGAGGCCCTGGCGGCAGCGTCCTCGGACGGCGAGCGGTTCGAGGCAGCCGTGCAACGCGCACGGAGCACCCAGATCGCAGGGGATCCCGGGGGCGCGATCCCGTTCTGGGACATCGCGCGCACAGCCGCACCGCACGAAGTCGAGGGGTGGGACGGCGGCACGCGGGCGCGCGTGGCGGCGGATCGCGGCGACGAGGCGGTCGCGCTTCTTCAGCAGTGCCCTGCGGCGGTGACGCGGGTGGCCGGGCCGCGCCTCGCAGCGACGCTTCTCGCACGCGGCGACCTCGCCAGAGCCCGGGGAGTTCTCACGCGCCTGCCCGATCGACTGCCGGTGGTGCGGGTACTCTGGGTCGGCCTGTTGGCAGCAACCGGCGACAGCGAGCGCGCTCGGACGCGGGCCGCGGAGGTGTTGGCAGACCCTCGCGCAGGCCCGTGGCGCGAGATGGTCCTCGACCTGCTTCCCGGCCGCTCGCCGCCCCCGCACGATCTCCCGGTACCCACGCGCGACCTGGCGCAACTGGCGCGCACCGCCGCGTCATACGGTGTGGCATCGGCCCGGACCGCTCTCGCGGCAGCGCTCGTCGCCGACCCGGAGTGGGCCCGGTTGCTGGCGGGAGCGCCCTTCGAGCCGGCCGACTGGGCCGGACCGGCGCAACGGTTGGTTGCGGTCGGCCTGGACCACGAGGCTGCGACGCTGTTCCCGAACGCCTTTCCACGCCGCACCCCGGAGGAGGTCGCCTGGACTGCAACTCGGCTGGCGGCGTGGGGCAACCCTCCGGCCGCGCTGACGGCAGGGGAGCTCCTCTGGGGGCGGATCGGATCGATACCCGCGGTGCTACTGCCCGAACCGCTGCTCCGTCGCGTTCTGGCAGCTCCGCTGGTCGCCGGATGCAAACGCGCGGCGCACGAGGCTGACATACCCGTCAGCTGGCTTGTCGGCATCGTCCGGCAGGAATCGCGCTTCGACGCCGAAGCGTACTCTTCGGCGGGCGCGGTCGGCGTCGCGCAGCTCGTGCCCGAGGCGGCGCTGCGGCTCGGCGCCCTTCCGGCCGACCTCCGCGACCCTGACATCGCGTTGCGCCTTGCCGCGTGCGAGGTCACCCGCCTCTGCGGGCGCGTGGGGCGGCGCCTTCCCGCAGTGGCAGCGGCGTACAACGCCGGTGAGAGTGTTGTGGCGAGCTGGCTCTCGGAGCTCGGAGGCACCCCTGCCGATCCCCTTTTCGCGGCCTCGATCCCCTACCGGGAAACGGCGGGATACGTGCTCGCCGTCCGCGAGGGTGCCGAGCTCGCGAGCTGCCTCGAGGACGGCATCCTCAACGACAGGCAGGGGGACGATGGTTGTGCCGCCGCGCCCGGCACGCCGCGGCCGACGAGTCGGTGAGTTCGATCTAATTCGGGTGCGCCGTCGGGGCCGGGGGGGGCGAGCTTTCCGTCTGCGGCGCGGCGGGCTCGGCCGGACGAGGCAGATAGCGGACGATCTCGCCGCGCTTCGCGAGGTCGGCCGTCCAGCGCTCGATCTCCGCGGAAAGCTTGCGCTCGCGGAGGAGAGCTTCCACTTCACCGCGTACCTCGGCAAGGACGGGTACCGGCTTGCCGGCCTTCTCGAGCTGCGGAGCCAGCTCCTGCCGCCACACGGCCTCGACCTCCTGCGGCGTCGGCCGCACAAAGGGCGCAAACCGGGACGCGACGTACGCCTGGACAACGGCGGCGTGGCGCAACAGCTCTCTCAGCTCCCGTTCGCCGAGGCCCATCTCGGCCAGCTTCCGGTGCAACGCATCCTCGCCGCCGGCCCGTTGGACCGTCGCCCGCCACGCCGCGTCCGGGTCGATCTGCACCCTCGCCGTGATCCCGGCCGCCGTGAGGTCCTGCCAACGCAGCTCGAGGTCCACCAGCGCTTCGACGACCGCGCGCCGGTATTCGGCGTCGCTCTCCTCGACTTGCCTTGGGACGAGCACCGCGGCCTCTGCCAGCTCGGCATCGGAGGCGATGATCGGCACACCGTTGACCACGGCCAGAACCCTCTCCACCTCGACGGCCGTCATGACGACGAGCGGGAAAAGCAGCGCCAGCACATCATCATGTTACACTTGCAATGGAGGGCCGTGTGGGGAAGAGCGCGCCGCAGCAAGGCGATCTTGTCGTGGCCCTGGCGCAGATCGCGACCTGCCCGGGTCAGCTCCGACGAAACCTCGACAGGCACCTCGAAATGGTGGCAAAGGCCCTTGAGGCTGGCGCTCACCTCGTTGTGTTCCCCGAGCTCTCCGTTTCCGGCTACCTGCTGGCACACGGCGTCCTGGAGCATGCGCTGCGGCTCGACGATCCGCTCCTCTCGCCGCTGCTCGACGCCAGCCGGCGCGCAGCGATTCTCGTGGGCTTGCCGCTGCGAGAGGCTCACGGAGGCATCTCCAATGCAGCCGTGCTGCTCGAGGGCGGCGAGATCCGCGGCGTTCACCGAAAGTTGTACCTGCCCACCTACGGGATGTTCGACGAGGGGCGGTACTTCATCCCGGGACCCCGTCTCGAGCCGATCACTTGCTCCCTCGGGCGTTTCGGGGTCCTCATTTGCGAGGACGCCTGGCACCTCTCGTCCTCCGCGATCCTCTCCCGGGCCGACCTCGACGCGTTCATCGTGATCTCTGGGGGACCCTCTGAGCTTGATCTCGGCGGTGAACCCGCCAGCGGCCGGCGTTGGCACTGGATCCTCGGCGCAGTCGCGATCACGACCGTGACGCCGGTGTTCTTCACCAACCGGTGCGGTTGGGAGGAGGGCGTTCTCTTTGGCGGCGCCTCATGGGCAGTCGACCCCCGCGGCGCGACCATCGCCGGCCCGGCACCCGCGCTCGAGGAGTCGTTGTTGGTCGCTCGCCTGTCGCGTGCCGCCGCAGCCCGCGCCCGCACGCTGACACCGATCCCTTGCGCAGAGCGCCTCGAGCTGTGGTCGACCGCCACGGAGCGCCGCGATGCTTGAGCTGCCGCCCGTCAACGTTCAACTTCTCGCCCGAGCGCTCGAGGTGTTCCTCGTGGAGGAGCTCCGGGCGTCGGGCCTTGCGGGCTACCTCGTCGGCCTCTCCGGGGGCGTGGATTCCGCGGTCTCGGCCGCGCTCGCAGCAGCCGCGGTGGGTCCCGAAAAGGTCCGTGCGCTCGCGCTCCCCGGGGCGACGAGCTCCCTCGAGAGCCTGCGAGACGCCCAGGCCGTTGCGAAAGCGTTCGGTCTGGCGCTCGACGTCGTCGATCTCGCCAGCCCTGCCGAGATCTTGGCCGAGACGCTGGGGGCCCGCGCCGACAGGGTACGGTTCGGGAACATGATGGCTCGGCTACGGATGGTCGCGCTGTTCGACCGCGCCCGACCGGTACCCGCACTTGTCCTCGGAACCAGCAACAAGTCGGAGATCCTGCTCGGCTACTCCACCCTCTTTGGTGACGCGGCTGCGTCCGTGCAGCCGCTCGGGGACGTCTGGAAGACGCACATTTTCGCGCTCGCACGGACGCTCGGTGTGCCCGACTCGATCGTCGCCAAGCCGCCGACGGCCGATCTGTGGCCGGGTCAGACCGACGCCGGGGAGCTCGGGTTCGACTACCCGACGGTAGATCCCGTCCTCTACTGGCACCACGAAGGCGGTTTGGGGCGTGACGAGCTGGTGGCCTCCGGGTCTTCGCCGGCGCTGGTGGACAGTGCTCTCGCCGCCTACCGGCGCAATCGGTTCAAGTGGCGCCCGACCGTCGTCGCCCGCGTGTCCGCCAGCTGCATCAACGTGGACCGCATCCTGCCGCGCAATCCAGAGCGATGAGGGTCAGGGCGCAGGACACAAGGCTGAGGGCTCCCGAAACCCAGGAGGGCGAACTGCCGGCCGGAGAGCAAAGGCCTCAGGCCGAGGCATCAGGGGGAAAGCTCTACGTGGTGGCGACCCCGATCGGCAACTTGGGGGATATGTCACCGCGCGCCAGGGAAGTCCTTGCGAGCGTCCGGCTGGTGCTCGCCGAGGACACCCGTCACGTCCGCAAGCTCCTGAACCACTTCGAGATTTCCACGCCGACGCGCGCTCTGCATGAGCACAACGAGGCGCGCGAGGTCTCTCGCGTGCTGGCGGATCTCGCGACGGGCGCCGAGTTCGCCCTTGTCTCGGATGCCGGCACGCCGCTCCTGGCGGACCCCGGATACCGCCTGGTGCGGGCGTGCAGGGAGCACGGAATCCCGGTCCTGGCGGTGCCGGGGCCGAGCGCTGTGGCCGCGGCTCTCGCAGTCTCCGGGCTGCCGGCGGTGCCTTTCGCCTTTGCCGGCTTCCTGCCGCCGAAGGTCGCCGCGCGGAGCCGCGCGCTCGACGAGATGGCATCGCTCCCGCAAACCCTTGTCGTCTTCATCTCGCCGCACCGACTTCGCCAGGAGTTGGAGGCGTGCGCCTCATCGCTCGGTGCTGCGCGTGAGGCCGCACTGCTCGCAGAGCTCACCAAAGTGCACGAACGGTGCGTGCGCGGCACTCTGAGCCAGCTGGCCTCCTGGGCGGCGAATGCCGAGGTCAGAGGCGAGTACACCCTCGTCGTCGGCCCGCCGCCCGCGGCCGCAGCGGCCGCGCCGACACCGGAGGCGGCCCGCGACGCGTTCGACGAGGCGGTTGCGCGAGGCCTCGACCTCGCGACGGCTCGCCGGGAGGCGGCACGAACTCTGGGTATCTCCCGGAAGGAGCTGTACGGTCTGCTTATGCAGCGTCCAGCGCCATGAGCCGGAGCACAATCGAGCTGATGGAGGAGAGGACGGCCGGTCCCCGTGAACGTTCGACCTGGGCCCCCGAGAGGCGCGCCAGCGCTGCGATCAGCTCCTCATCCCGGTAGACCGCCCCGAGGCGGAACGCACGGTGGAGTTGCCATGGGGTCATCCCCGCGAGAGGAGAATCGGAGGTTGCTTCGATGTCCTTCGAGAGAGGCCCCAGAATTCGAGGCTTGAAAGCGCGCGGATACCAGTCCTTCCCCCCGCAGCGCTTTGCATCGAGCTCACGGGCGAGGCCGGCGCGCGCGGCGTGCCCGCGCACCGCCAGAGCCTGCCTTAGCAGGCGTCCGACCGTCGAAGCCAGCACCCTTCCGAAGCCGTCGGGCGCCACTGCGGCGCCGCGCCAATCGGTGAGCGTCGCGCCGGCGTCGAGCGCGCTGGCGAAGCGAACGAACCGGCCCGGATCGCGCTGCTGCAGCGCCTCCTCGAGGTCGCGCAACTGACGCTCGCCCGCGCCTGCTTGTGTTCGGACCGCAGTCGCGGTCGCTTCTCCGGCGAGAGTCAGGCGCTCGGCCGCCTGTGCCAGCTCACGCGGTCGGAATCCGTAGACCTCGCACAATGCGTCGACAACCTCGTCGTTGTCCGCCAGCGCCGGGGCGACCTTCGCGACGAGCCCCGCCAGGGTCCGACGTTGGGGCCCCGAGATGCGGCCTTCCTCCCATGGTTTGGGAGCCTCCGGAAGAGGGAGGAATCGAACCTCACCGCGACCCGTCACGGCGTCGACCAGCGCACCCTTCAGCGCGGAGCTCGAGACGGCGCTCAACAGAAGGGTCACACCGGCAAGGGGCAGTGAGGCGAGGCCCCCTGCCAGGTCCTCGGCTTCACTGCGACGCCCGGGTGCGAAGTAGGCGGACGCATCGGTGAGGACGATGAGTCGATCGGAGGCGAACAGCGAGGGGCTGGCGAGCTCCTGCACGAGTCGCGTCGCGGACGGCGCCTGGTCGAACGACACGATCTCGCCGTGAGGGTTTGCGGACTGCCAGACGTCGACGACTTCGCGGCGCTCCAGCTCGAGAAGGAAGTCGTCGGGCGAGGCGAGCAGCAGAATCCTCGGGAGGCTCACGGTTTTGAGGTCCGCCGTCATTACGGGCTTTGGGATCGTTCGCTCAGCGTAGCCGATTCCGGCCCATCGTGTGGACCGGTTACATCTCGCCGCGGTCCTGGAGCTCCTGGCAGGCGACGCAATGGCGCGCCCACGGCAGGGCTTGGAGGCGCTGCTTCTCGATCGGCTTTTCGCAGTGCACGCACAGGCCAAAGCGCCCGTTTTCGAGACGCGCGAGCGCCTCATCGATCAGGCGCAGCATCTTGCCCTCGTTCTCCGAAAGCGAGAAGGAAAACTCTCGCTGAAAAGCGCTGGTGGCGCGGTCCGCGATGTCGGGTGCCCCGGACTCGGTCTCGACGGATCCCATTTCCCGCGCGCGGGACACACCCTCCAAGACCTCCTTGCGCTTCGTCTGGAGCTGCTTTCGCATTGTCTTGAGATCAGTTGCGTGACTCAACCACACCTCCCAATCGGGCATTATACTCGAATATCTAACCCAAACCGCCACGGTGATATTGCCCACCGGCGAGGAGATCCGAGGCGCGGTAGAGCTGTTCCAGGAGCAGAAGGCGCACCAGGTGGTGAGGCAGCGTGAGGCGCGACAGGGCAAGCCGTTCCTGCGCGGCGGCTTTCAGTTCCTCATCCAGGCCGAGGTCGGAGCCGATCACGAACGCCGTTCGCCCGGTCTGGCTCCGCTCGTCGAGCCAGCGCGCCAGCTCTGCGGTCGTCCGTTCGCGTCCGCGCTCGTCGAGCGCCACGAGGGTGTCCGAGGGCTCCAGGTGTTTCCGGATGGCGGCGGCCTCCCTGGCCAGGGCGCGGTGGGGGTCGCCTGCGCGTCCCTCTGCCGGCGGTACGCGCACCTCCGAGAAAGGGAAAAACCGGGCCACCCTCCGAGCGTAAACCTCGGTCAACGCCTCGAGCGGCTCGGGCGCGCGGCGTCCCACCCACACCAGCAGCACACGGCTCAGCTGTCTCGGCGCCATCGGATGAGCGTCCGTCGCGATACCCCGAGGATCCGCGCGGCCCGCGACACGTTGCCGCCTTCGAGCCCGAGCACCCACACCGCGTAGATGCGCTGGATCTCCGCGAGCGGCGCGGCGCGCTCGGCAGCCATCTCCATTACCTGCGGCCAGGCACCTGCAGGAAGACCAAGATCGCCCGGGCGAACCGTCCCGCTGTCGGCCTGGACCACCGTCCGGATGAGCACGGTCTCGAGCTCTCTGAAGTTGCCTGGCCAGGGGTACGCGAGAAGCAGTTTCTCGGCATCCGGATCCAGGGCGAAAGCCATGCTTCGCTTCCTCGCAGCGCGGCGCAGAAAGGCGGTGGCGAAAGGCAAAACGTCTTCCGACCGGTGCCGGAGGGCGGGGAGCGTGGCGTGAAAGCCGGCCAGCCGGTGGTAGAGGTCCGGGCGAAACTCGCCCGCGGCCACACGCTCCCGCAAATCGGCACCGGCAAGGGCTATCACGCGGGCCCGGAAAGGCCGGGGCGCGGCGGTTCCGACCGGCAAGAACGCGCGCTCCTCGAGGACCCGGAGCAACGACGTTTGCCCCTCAGGCGGAAGTGCTTCGACATGGTCGAGCACCAGCGTGCCGTCGTCCGCCCTCTCGAGCAACCCGGTGCGGTGTCGCGTGGCATCCGTGAAGGCCCCCGCGCGGTGGCCGAAGAGCGCCGAGGGAATCAGCGTTGCAGGTATGGCACCACAGTCCACGACGACGATCGGGCGACCGCTCCGACCGACCCGGTGGGCGCGGGCGACGACGAAGCTCTTGCCGACACCGGTCTCGCCCTCCAGAATGAGGGAGAGGTCGGAGCCGGCGAACCGCTGGAGGGCCCGCGCGAGCTCCCCGGCCTTGCGGTTACGGGTGACGAAAAGACCTTTCACGTCAATGCGTTCCGCAAGAGTCCAGTGACCTGGGGGGCGTCGCCCCAGAGGCGTTCCAGCGCGTAGTACTCACGTCGTTCCTCGAGGAAGATATGAAGCACGAAGTCCCCGAAGTCCATCAGGATCCAGCCGGCCTGGGAGTAGCCTTCAACGGACAGTGGCCGCGCGCCGTTCGCCACCAGCGTACGGTCGACGTAGTCTGCTACCGCCTGGGCCTGTCGCTGAGAACCGACCGAGCAGATGAGGAAGACCTCCGCGATCGAGGTGCGCTCCGAGACGTCGAGCGCCAGCAGGTGGTACGCTTTCTTCTCCTCGAGGGCGGCGACCGCCAGGCGGAGGCGTGCCAGGAGGTCAGCCTGCATCGACCGGTTCACTCCACTGATCGTACAGGCGATGTTTGACTATGTAGCGATGGACCTCGGGGGGGACGAGTCCGTGGATCGTCAGGCCGAGCCTCAGCCTCTCCCGCAGGTCCGTGGCCGAGATCGGAAAGGGCTCGTGTGCGAGCAGGTAGATGGAGCGCGACGCGTCGACCGGGTCGGCCACGCCCAGGAACGGCTCGACCGTGCGCATGCGCGGGCGAAGGCAGGCGGGCACCTTCACGTTGAGCTCCTCGCCCCAGGCCGTGCCCCGGTGCAGCACCACGAGGTGGGCGAGATCCACGAGCTCCTCCCACCGGCTCCACGTCGCGATCTGCGAAAACGAGTCGCTCCCCATCAGGAAGAACATCTGCTCCACCGCGAAGCGCCCCCGGAGCAACCGCAGAGTGTCGACGGTGTACGTCGGTCCCGTCCTTTCTGCTTCAATCGGTGAGACGAGAAAACGGTCGTACGGTTGGGTCGCGAGGGCGAGCATTGCGAACCGATGGGAGAACGGCGTCATCGGATCGCCGACCTTGTGCGGCGGCTGCGCGGCGGGGACGAAGACCAGGGCGTCGAAACGGAAGGTCTCGAAGGCACGCACCGCCGGCACCAGGTGCCCGAGGTGCACCGGATCGAACGTTCCCCCGAAGAACCCGACCCTCTTCACCCGCGCCCCGCCAGAGCGAACACGGTTTCAAGCATACCCTCGATACCCTCGCCGCTCACTGCCGAGATCACGGTCCAGGGGACGTTCATCTCGTTCGCGAGGCCTTCGAGCTCGCTCCGGCGCGCCGGATCACTGATGGAGTCTGCCTTTGTCCCCACCAACATCGACGTGCGTTCGGCGAGGGCGGGGTCGTGGAGCGCGAGCTCCTGACGCAGCACTCCGACCTGCCTTCGCACCGGTTCCTCGCTGGCCAGATCGACCAGGTGCAGCAACACGCGGCAGCGCTCGATATGCCGGAGGAAACGGTGGCCGAGCCCGGCACCGGCGTGCGCCCCCTCGATGAGCCCCGGGATGTCGGCGAAGACGAGCGATCGCGCCCCGCCGTCGCGGCTCACGACGCCGAGGTAAGGCTCCAGGGTCGTGAACGGGTAGTCTGCGATCTTGGGCCGGGCGGCCGAGACTCGGGCGAGGAGCGTCGATTTGCCGGCGTTGGGGAGCCCGACCAGGCCGACGTCCGCCAGCAGCTTGAGCTCCAAAGAAATGTGGCGCTCCTCCCCGGGCGTGCCCGGTTCCGCGAACCGAGGCGCCTGTCGTGTCGGGGTCGCAAAGTGCTGGTTGCCGCGCCCGCCTCGCCCGCCGTGGGCCACGACGGCTTCCTCGCCGGCCGCGACCAGATCAGCCAGCAGCTCGCCGCTGTCGAAGTCCCGGACGACGGTCCCGAGGGGGACCTCGATCAAGGCGTCGTCGCCGCACGCCCCGCTCTGGTTCGAACCGCGGCCGTGCTCCGCGCGGCCCGCCTTGACGTGGTGACGGTTGTAGAGGTGGGCGAGCGTCGCCCAGTGTGAGCTCGCCCGGACGAGCACGCTGCCGCCGTTACCTCCGTCACCGCCGTTGGGGCCGCCGCGCGGCACGTATTTCTCTCGTCGGAAGCTGACGCAACCCCGCCCCCCGTCGCCGGCCTTCACGAAGATGTGGACCTCGTCGAGGAACATCAGGGTTTGTGGGGGAGCGCGTCAGGCAGCGGGTTCGATCTGTACGAACCGGCCGAGGCGCCCGCGGTCGCGGAAGCGAATGCGTCCATCGACCATCGCGAAGAGCGTGTCGTCGCCGCCGCGCCTGACGTGAGTGCCTGGCTTCCAGCGGGTGCCGCGCTGCCGAACGATGATCGTGCCGGCCGTGACCAGCTCGCCGTCGCCGCGCTTTACTCCCAGCCGCTGGGCGTTCGAATCGCGCCCGTTACGGCTCGATCCTTGACCTTTCTTGTGCGCCATCTTCCCTCCCTACGCCTCGATGGCGTCGATGCGAACCTCGAGGAGGTCCTGCCGGTGACCCGTCGTCTTGCGGTACCCCTTGCGCTTCTTCTTCTTGAAGATGATCACCTTCTCGGAGCGCAGCTCGCGCAGAAGGGTGGCCTTCACCGAGGCCCCTTTGACCATGGGCTTTCCGACCGTCACGTGGGCATCGTCCCGGACCAGGAGAACGTGCTCGAAAACGACCTCGCTGCCCGGTTGTGCGCCGGGCCACACGCGCTCAACCGCGATGCGCTGACCGACTTCCACGCGGTGTTGCTTCCCGCCAGCTTCCACAATTGCGTACATGAGAACCCCCACCCGACCAATCGGGGAACGAGATTTCTAGCACAGCGAAGCCGAAGTGTCAAACTCAGAGACCGCTTTGCGCTGACAGGGCAAACACCTGCACCCCTCTTGCCTCGAGAGCAGGCGGCCCGAGCGAGGCCACGAACGCGTTCCACCGACGCCAGCCCTGGGGGTCGCGCCACGGCGCGACCGGGTACCCGGCCCCGAGGCGGCCGAGTTCTCCCCAGTTGACCAAGATGTGGGTGAAGCCCTGCTGACGGAGCCGCCGGCACGCCTCGCCCGGCGAGCCGCTGGCTTCGAGAACGGACCGAACCGGCGACACGTCGTGCTGCGACGGGGCGACGAAGGCCCGTGGGAAACCGAACCCTCGCGGCTCACCGACGAATAGGACCCGTGCATCCGATGGAAGGCCTTCGGCCGCGGCGAACGCGGGCCGGGGGTCGTTTGCAACGAATCTCGGGTTGACGACTCCGGCACCCGTGAACACCTGCTGGCCACCGATCCCGGCAAGCTCGCCAGCCGCCAGCGCAACACCGCTCGCCGCCAATACACCGAGCGAGAGCCCGGCCGCCCAACGGCCAGACCGTCCGATGCCGGCCGATGCAGCCGCCAGCGCCGCGAGCATCGCCGCCGCAGGCGCAAGGAATCTCGGCAACGTTCCGGCCAACCCCCAGGTCAGAAGAGCCGTTCCCGCGAGGGCTGCCGCCAGTCCAACCGGGCGATGGCGACGCGACGCGACAGCAAGCGTTGCCGCAAGAACTAGCGGCCCGAGATAGACCATGTGAGGGGCGATCGCACCGAGGATTCCGCCCAGAATCTCTTGCACTGAACCACCCTGCCCGAGAAGGACGTTCGCGTCACGCCACAGGGTTGCAACGCCCTCTCGTTGCCAGCCGATCGGCGCGAACGGGTCGCCGAGCAGCACGAGGTTCTTGAACCACCACGGCGCGCTGCCTGCCGCAGCGCCGGCCACGGCTGCCAGTGCAGCCCGCAACGGGCGCGACGACCGCACAATGACGAGCGCAATCACCAGTGCACACCAGGGTACCGCCTGCAGCCGGGCGGCGACGGCGGCACCCGCCAGCAGGCCCGCGAGGGCGGCTGACCTTACCGATTGCCGGAGGTCAAGCACGACGCCCGCTGCAGTCAGCATCCCCGCGAGCGCGTACCCTTCCGCTGCCGGAAGTCCGGGAACGAGCACATGCCCCGGCAGCAGCGGTACGCACCCGGCCGCCAGCCATGCCGCCCAGCGCGGTGCGCCCAGCACCCGCGCGATCGCCCCGGCTCCTGCACCGGCAGCGATGAAGCTGCACCAGTGGAGGAGCGCCGGCGCCCGATCGAAGCCTTCGGAGAGGGGGATCACGGCCATGAGCTGTGCAAGGGGGGGGAACGTGGAGAACAGGTCCTCCGAGTGAGCGCGGAGGCCTCCCTCGAGCAAGCCTTGCCACGGCAGGCCGAGGTGGTACACCAGAGCGTCATAGAAGAATGGAGGTGCAAGCGCCACCGGGAGCGCCAAGAGTGCTCCGGCAACGGGCGCCCAAAGGCATGTCCACTGCCATCCATTCCGGTGCCATCGCCCTCCGGCAGCGATGGCCAAGACAATGGTTATCAGCAGCCAGGTCCGCCAAGCGTGTACCACCCCGAAGAAAGTGAGCACGACACTCAGGATCCAGCTTCCGAGGATGAAGTCGGCCGCCAGGCGCAGGCCTGGCTGCAGCGGGACGCGCACGAGACGGCGGACGCGAGCACCGGCGGCGATTGCCAAGCCGGCGAGCCCCGCGGCCACGACAACGTCGATCGCTGGATGGAAGCCGACCATCGGTTCAGTCTAGCCGCTCCCGATGCACCGTCGAATTTCCAGACCGGGTAATCTATGCCAATGGCGATTCCTCCTGCGCTCATGCACCTGGGAATTCCGGCCGCGCACACCCACGCAACCGTCGAGGGGGCGCCCGGCACGGGGGTGTCGCGGTGATCCGGTCACCCAGGATCGTGGTGGTCATGCCGGCGTACAACGCTGAAAAAACGCTGAGCGCCTGTGTGGCCGACGTGCCGCGTGATTTCGCCGACGAGATCATCCTCGTGGATGACGCCAGCCGGGACAACACGGTACGGCTCGCCCGCGACCTTGGGCTCACCGTCTGCACCCACGAGACGAACATCGGCTACGGCGGAAATCAGAAGACGTGCTATCGCGAGGCTCTGGCCCGGGGGGCTGACGTGGTCGTGATGGTCCACCCGGACCATCAGTACGATCCCAGGATCATCCCAGAACTCGTGCGGCCGATCCTGGCTGGCGAAGCGGACGCCGTGTTCGGAAGCCGCATCCTCGGCGGAAAAACGCGCGAGGGTGGCATGCCGGGTTGGAAGTTCATTGCCAACGTGGCCCTTACGCGCCTCGAGAACGCAGCCCTGGGCCTGCGCCTGACCGAGTTTCACTCCGGATTCAGAGCCTATTCCCGGCGCTACCTCGAGTCCGTCAGGTTCACCGAGAACTCGAACGATTTCGTATTCGACTCCGAGATCATCGCCCAAGGCGTCTTGGCCGGCATGCGCATGCGCGAAATCCCGATTGCGACGCGCTACTTCCCCGAGGCCTCGCAGATCGGCTTGCGGCAATCGGTCGTGTACGGTCTCGGCATCCTCCGCATGCTGGTGCGCTTCAAGCTCCACGTGCTGCGCTTTGTGCGCCGCCACCAACTCCTTCCCGCTCCCGGCAGCCAAGGCGCCCACAGGACGGAGTTCGACTAGGGCCGGACTCCCAGCAGAGCGCGAACCTCGATGGGGCCCTCCCGAAACACGGGTGTCGTGAACGCCGACAGGAGTTCCCGCCACCGACCGCCAGCGTCGGGGTTTCAACTCGAAGGACGCGGAAGTCGGGACCACCGAGTCGGCCGACCTCGCCCAAGTTGGTGAGCAGGTGCGTGAACCCCGCCGACCTCAGGCGATTCACGCGCTCCGCTGCCGAAGATGCTTCCTCGATGAACGCCTGCACAAGCTGCCGGTCGTACGGGGAACCGACGTGGTGCGGCCGCGGGCACCCCCATGCCCGGCCTTCCCCAACCACGAGGATCCGCGCCCCGGTCGGGAGCAGGGCGTCACAGCGCGGGTACGCCGGGAGCGGGTCGTTGACCGTTACGGAGTGCCGCCACGCCTCGCGGCCGACACTCCCGACCCAAGTCGGACCCAAGCCGAGCGTGCCGAGCACGAATGAGGCGAGCCGGACGAGTCCGCAGAGAGCGTTCGCCGGCCGACCGGCCACCGAGCAGGCCCCCGAGACCCGCGATACCGGCCGCCAGCAACGCCGTTACGAGGAGGGCGGTGATTTCGTGCACGCTTGTATTGTGCGGCAGATTGCCGCCGGCCGTCGCGGCCTACAAGGGTTCGTACAGGGTTCGACGCTGCCGGGGAGAGAAACCGGCGTCCCTGATCACCCGCTCCATCTCGTCGCGCGACATGCGATGGTGAGCGCCCGCAGAGGCGACCACGTTCTCCTCGAGCATGATCGAACCCAGGTCGTCGGCACCGAAGAAGAGAGAGAGCTGCCCGATCTTGGGTCCCTGCGTCACCCAGGATCCCTGGATGTGCTGGACGTTGTCGAGGGCGAGGCGGGCGATCGCCAGCGTCCGAAGGTAATCGAAGCCGCCCGAGACCGGCACCTCGCCTTCGATCGCCGTGTTCTCTTCCTGGAACGTCCATGGAATGAACGCTGTGAACCCGCCGGTGGTGTCCTGCAGCTCCCGCACCCGGAGCAGGTGCTCGACTCGGGCGCCGTTGTTTTCGCCGACGCCGAACATCATCGTCGCCGTTGTGCGCATCCCCTGCCTGTGCGCCTTCAGATGGACATCGAGCCACTGAGCCGTGGAGGCCTTGGCGCGCGACCAGATCCGCTTGCGGGTCTCGTCTTCGAGGACCTCGGCGCCCCCTCCGGGAATCGACTCCAGACCCGCTGCCCGCAGGCGCGCGATGACATCCGACAGATGCAGTCTCTCGACCTTCGCGATGTACCAGATCTCCGGCGCCGAGAACGCGTGAAGGTGCACCGCAGGGAAGGCGGCCTTGAGCTGTCGCAGCAAACCCTCGTAGAAGTCCATCCGAAGGGCCGGATGGACTCCACCCTGGAGCAGAATTCCGGTCCCCCCGGCCGCGACGGTTTCATCGATCTTCCTGGCGATCACCTCGAACGGCAGGATGTAGGCGTCGTGCTCCTCGGGCTTCCGGTAGAAGGCGCAGAACCGGCAGCGGTAGACGCAGACGTTGGTGTAGTTGATGTTGCGGTCGATGATGTAGCTAACTTCGTCAGGGGGATTCATTCGGCGCCGAACGGCGTGGGCCGCTGCACCGAGCTGGTGCAGGGTCGCCCCGTTGAAAAGCCTCTCAAGTTGCTCACCCGACAACCGCTCCCCGGCGACGGCCTCGGCGAGGATGCGTCCGGCCTCCCCTCGGTCGCTCCGTGCCTGGCGCCCATCGAACACGGCGTCAGACCGCATGCCACACCTGGTCACGGCGGGGCAACAGCCCGGCATCGCTCGCGCGACGCAGGAACTCCTGCATCCCGGCGCGCTCCCGGTCCCCGAGCCGGAACGTCAGCGTGTTTTCGAGGTACTCCCGGGTCTCCGCCACCCCGACCCCGTGCGCCTGCGCCCACCCGGGCACGAGGTCGCTCCACTGTCCCTCAGCGTGGCGGAGAGAGCGCTCGAGCAGGGCTTCGATCCCCACTGGTGCCATCGGCCCAACCCCCCAAATTGCAAAGACAAAAGGGAGCCCCGACCATTCCGCCCATGCGCCTGCCAGGTCCACCTCCAGGAAGCCGGTCCGTCCGTGCACCGCGAGCGCGGGGTCGCCGATGATCACCGCCGCATCGACGCCCTCCAGCATCTCGTCCAGGGGTGGCTGGCGGGAGACCACCCACGGACGGACGCCCCATCGCTCGGCCAGCAGAAGTCTCGCCAGGGTGACCGACGTCCTCGAGGCACCATGAGCGGCAAGGCTTTGCACGCTCTCGAGAGGCACCCGTGAGATGAGCAGGACCGAGCGAACCTCGTGACGCGCGGCCACGCCGAGCGAACGCAAGGCGCATACCTCCGGGATGACGGGAAGCGCCGCCACGGGTATGAGCCCTGCGCAGGCCTTTCGGGCCGCCAGCCGATCGGCGCACTCCGAGGGCTCTGCGGCTTCGAAACGGTACGGAAAAGGCGCGGGGATGCCGGCTTCAAGGCCTGCAAGGAGCGGCCTCGCATTGAGGAACCGCACCCCCACGATCCCGACGGGTTCGCTCACCGGTCGGGTTCCGCGGCGCCTGCCAGACCGCCCGAGGAGAAGAGCCAACAGCCAACGGCTGACAGCCGACAGACCCCCACCCACCTCAGCGTCACAGCGCACGTGGCTGTCGGCTGTGGGCTGTGAGCTGTGAGCCGCCTTGTCATCCCTGGCTCATCGACTCGAGGAACTCCTTGTTGCTTCGGGTCTTCTCGAGCTGTCCCTGGAGCAGCTCCATGGACTCGACGGTGGAGAGCGGGTTCAGGACCTTGCGCAGCACCCACACGCGCTTGAGCTCCCACTGGTCGAGCAGGAGCTCTTCCTTGCGCGTCCCGGACTTGTTGATGTCGATCGAAGGGAAGACCCGCTTCTCGGTGAGTTTCCGGTCGAGGTGCACCTCCATGTTGCCGGTGCCCTTGAACTCCTCGAAGATCACGTCGTCCATACGGGAGCCCGTGTCGATGAGCGCCGTGCCCATGACGGTGAGCGAGCCGCCCTCCTCGATGTTGCGCGCAGCTCCGAAGAAACGCTTGGGCTTCTGCAACGCGTTGGAGTCGACGCCGCCGGACAGCACCTTGCCCGAGGGCGGGACCACGGTGTTGTAGGCTCGCGCGAGACGGGTGATCGAGTCGAGGAGGATCACGACATCCCTACGGTGCTCGACGAGTCGTTTCGCCTTCTCGAGAACCATCTCCGCCACCTGCACGTGGCGGTACGCCGGCTCGTCGAAGGTCGAGGAGATCACCTCGCCCTTCACCGAGCGCTGCATGTCGGTGACCTCTTCGGGGCGCTCGTCGATCAGTAGCACGATGAGGATGATCTCGGGGTGGTTGGCGGTGATCGAGTTGGCGATCGCCTGCAGCATCATGGTCTTGCCGGTGCGCGGCGGGGCCACGATCAGCCCGCGCTGCCCCTTGCCGATGGGCGTGAGCAGGTTCATCACCCGCGAGGTCATGTTCCCTTCGACCTCCAAGTTGATGCGCTCCATCGGGTAAAGCGGCGTCAGGTTGTCGAACAGGATCTTCTCCGCGGTCTGGTCGGGCGGCTCGAAGTTCACCGCCTCCACCTTGATCAGAGCGAAGTACCGCTCGCCCTCGCGCGGTGGGCGGATCTGGCCCGACACCGTATCGCCCGTCCGCAGGTTGAAGCGGCGGATCTGCGAGGGTGAGACGTAGATATCGTCCGGGCCAGGGAGGTAGTTGTACTCCGGGGCGCGCAGAAAACCGTACCCGTCCGGGAGGATTTCCAGCACGCCTTCGCCGAAGATGAGGCCTTCTCGTTCGGTCTGGACCTGCAGGATCTTGAAAATGAGGTCCTGCTTTCGCATGCCGGCCGGGTTCTCGACCTCCAGGTCGCGAGCGACGTGGGTCAGCTCCGAGATCGACATGTCCTTCAAAGTCCGGATGTCGAGACGCTGCTTGCCCTCGGTCTCGGCGGCCTCCGCTTCGATGGCCTCTTCCTCGAGCACAACCGGCAGGCCCTCGGCGTTGGCGTCGGCGTTGCGGCGGCCTCCCCGGCCACGACCGCGCTGCGCTTTGTTTTCTGGCATGACAGGACTCCTTCTTGCGGCTGTTCTCGTCAGGCTTCCAGCGCCTGGGCGATGGCGGCGAGAATCTCTTTCCTTCCGGCGCCGGTGTGGGCCGAGAAGGCGAAAGGTTGCTCGCCCGGCGCCAACTCACGACCCAAGCGAGCCGTCGCCTGTGTGAGGGCGCCCCGTCCCATCCGGTCGGTCTTGGTCATCACGAGCAATAGCGGTTTGCCCGCACGGCGCACGAACTCAACCAGGTCCACGTCGAGCGGCGAGGTCGGGATTCGCGGATCGACCAGGCCGACCACCAGCCGGAGCCTGTCCTCCTCCAAGAGGTATGTGGTGACGTTCCTACCCCACGCTTGCCTCTGCTCCCGCCCGCTGCGGGCGTACCCGTATCCGGGGAGGTCGACGAAATAGCAGCGGTCGTTCACGAGGTAGTAGTTGAGCGTCCGGGTTTTCCCCGGCGTCTTGGAGACGGCGGCCAGGCGCGTTCCGAATAAACTGTTGAGTAAACTCGATTTTCCAACGTTCGAGCGGCCGGCAAACGCGACCTGCGGGAGCAGGTCCTTTGGGCCCTTCCCGTGGTCCGCCACCGTGGCGCGCAGCGTCACCCGCTCGACTCGCATACCCGCTACTGGTGAGGCACCGCTCCCGGCGCCCGCACCGTGTCTCTCTCCGGCTCGCTCTCCGCGACGGTTGGCAGCGCCCCGTCGAGCGCGACCGCGATGACCTCGTCCATTTCCTTGACGAGGTGAAACTGGATCGCGGAGCGGACGTCTTCCGGGATGTCCTCGAGATCCTTCTCGTTCTCGACCGGCAGGATCACCTCGCGAATCCCGGCGCGGAAAGCCGCGAGGACCTTGTCCTTGATTCCGCCGACCGGCAGCACCTTGCCGCGCAGTGTGATCTCACCGGTCATCGCCAAATCCTGCCGCACCGGCACGCCGGCCACCGCCGAAAGGAGCGCCATCGCCATCGTGATCCCGGCCGACGGCCCGTCCTTGGGGATCGCCCCTTCGGGCACGTGGACGTGGATGTCCCGCTGGTCGAAGAACTCCGCTGGCAGCGGCAGGTGCACGGCCCGGGCGCGCACGTACGAGAGCGCGGCGCGCGCCGATTCCTGCATGACGTCGCCGAGCTGCCCCGTGAGGGTGAGAGACCCCTTGCCCCGCATCAAGCTGACCTCCGTCGGGAGGATCTCCCCGCCGACTTCGGTCCACGCGAGGCCGGTGGCGACTCCAACCTCGCTGCGTTCGCCCGCCCGTGTGATCCGGAACCTCGGCTTGCCGAGCAGTTCGCCCACGCGC
The DNA here is from genome assembly GCA_050018455.1 of Thermoanaerobaculaceae bacterium. Lineage (GTDB taxonomy): Bacteria > Acidobacteriota > Thermoanaerobaculia > Thermoanaerobaculales > Thermoanaerobaculaceae > RBG-13-68-16. The sequence goes on from JBEKAA010000002.1 coordinate 94,241, forward strand.
TCGGGCGTCACGACGATCTCGGTTGCCGGTGCTGTCTTCTTCTTGAGCACCTCACGCGCCAGTTTGCGGCACACCGAGGCGATCTCGCGCTCCAGGTTGCGCACGCCGGCCTCACGACTGTAGCGCTCGATGAGCAGGGCGATGGCGTCATCGCTGAAGCTCACGACGAACTTGGACAGGCCCTGCTGCTCGACCTGTTTCTTGACGAGGAACTTCTGAGCGATCTGGAGCTTCTCCACGTGGGTGTAGCCCGAAAGGTGGATCGTCTCCATGCGATCCTGAAGCGCCGGTGGGATCGTGTGGGTCACGTTGGCGGTGGCAATGAAGAAGACCCTCGAAAGGTCGTACTCGACGTCCAGGTAGTGGTCCACGAAGGCGTGGTTCTGCTCGGGGTCCAGGACTTCGAGAAGCGCGGCCGCCGGGTCGCCACGGAAGTCCGCACCCAATTTGTCCACCTCGTCGAGGAGGAAGACCGGGTTGACGGTCGTGGCCTTCTTCATCATCTGGATGATCTGGCCGGGGAAGGCGCCAATATAGGTGCGCCGATGCCCTCGCATTTCCGCCTCGTCGCGCACACCACCGAGCGAGAGGCGGACGAACTTGCGTCCCGTTGCCCGAGTGATCGACTTGGCAAGGGAGGTCTTGCCGACGCCGGGGGGTCCAACGAAGCAGAGGATCGTCCCCTTGGGCTTTACGACCAACTGGCGGACGGCGAGGAACTCCAGGATGCGCTCCTTGACCTTCTCGAGACCATGGTGGTCTTCGTCGAGAACCTGTTCCGCACGCTTGATGTCCCGGATCTCCCTGGTTGTCTTCTTCCACGGCACCGCCAGTAACCAGTCGACATAGTTGCGGGAGACGGTGGCCTCCGCCGACATCGGCGCCATCCCCTCGAGACGCTTCAGCTCAGAGAGGGCTTTCTCTTTGACCTCTTGCGGCATGCCGGCCGCCTCGATCTTCGTGGCGAGTTCCTCGAACTCCTCCTTGGTATCGGCGCGTCCCAGTTCCTCGTTGATCGCCTTGATCTTCTCGGAGAGGTAGTACTCCCTTTGCGCCTTTTCCATCTGCTTCTTGACTTTGGCGTTGAGGCGGCGGTCGATGTTGAGTTTCTCGACCTCCATGTCGAGGAGGTCGTTCAGGCGCTGAAGGCGGTCCAGCGGGTTCACCACCTCGAGCAGCTTCTGCTTCTCGGCGGTGGGCACGGGAAGGGCGGCTGCCAGGGTGTCGGCGAAGAGATCGGGGTCCTCGGTGCGCAACTCCGCAAGCACGCCCTCGACCCCGATCTGCTGCGAGAGACGCGCGTACTGCTGGAACAGGTTCGTGAGGTTGGAGAGGTAGCGACTGACTCTGGAGTCCGCGACGACCGGAGGCGTCAAGAGCTCGACCTCGGCTTCGTACCCTCCCCCTGAGCGCTGGTTCAGCCCGACGAGCCGACCGCGGACGATCCCTTCGACCCCCACCTTGATGGTTCCGTTCGGAAACGTCACGTGCTGGAGGATGGCCGCGACCACGCCGACCGCGAAGATGTCCGATTCACCTGGTTCGTCCAGCTGCGGGTCGCGTTGCGCGACGAGGAAGATCCGCTTGCCCGTCTCGTCCAAAGCACGCTGGAGAGACGCCACCGAGGCAGGGCGCCCGACAACGAACGCGGACTTCATTCGCGGGAAAACCACCATGTCGCGCAGCGGCACGACCGGAAGAACTTGAATGTGTGATTCGCTCATGAATCCCTCTCAAAAGAACCTTGGGAATGAAACCGGAAACTGTTGCAGTGCGCGCTGCTCGAGGCGGCCTCAGCCCGCCTTGCGCATGGAGGCGAGCGGCGCCACCCGCCGTTCGACGACCTCGCGCGTCACGACGATCTCGGTGACATCGGAGCGGGACGGAACCTGGTACATGATCTCGAGCATCAGCTCCTCGAGAATGATCTTGAGGCCGCGAGCTCCGACCTTGCGCGAGATCGCGTCGTCTGCGATCGCCGTGAGCGCGTCAGCCGTGAAGCGCAGCTCGACGCCCTCGAACGAGAGCATCGTCTCGTACTGCTTCACGAGAGAGTTCTTGGGCTCCGTGAGGATGCGGACGAGGGCCTCACGGTCGAGCTCGTGCAGGTTCGCGACCACCGGGACGCGCCCCACGAACTCCGGGATCATCCCGAACTTGATCAGGTCCTCAGGATGGATCTGGGCGAGAAGCTCGCTGGCCGAGCGTTCGGCCGAGGTGAGGATGTGGGCCTGGAATCCCATCGACTTCTGATTGAGACGCCGCGCCACGATGTCCTCGAGCCCGACGAAGGCGCCGCCGCAGATAAAGAGGATGTTCGTGGTGTCGATCTGCAGGAACTCCTGGTGCGGATGCTTGCGCCCGCCCTGCGGCGGAACGTTGGCAACGGTCCCCTCGAGGATCTTCAGCAGCGCCTGCTGCACGCCCTCACCCGAGACGTCGCGGGTGATCGAAGGAGAATCCTGCTTGCGGGCTATCTTGTCGATCTCGTCGATGTAGACGATGCCGCGTTCGGTCCGCTCGCGGTCGCCCTCCGCCGCCTGGTACAAGCGCAGCAGGATGTTCTCCACGTCCTCGCCTACGTATCCGGCCTCCGTCAGCGTCGTCGCGTCCACGATCGTGAACGGCACCTCGAGCATGCGTGCGAGCGTCTGTGCGAGGAGCGTCTTGCCGGTACCGGTGGGGCCGATCAGCAGGATGTTGGACTTGGAGAGCTCGACGTCCGGCCGCGCGGAGTGCGAGAGATAATCGATTCGCCGGTAGTGGTTGTAGACGGCCACCGCGAGCTTCTTCTTCGCAGGCTCCTGTCCGATCACGTAGGAGTCGAGGAACTGCTTGATCTCCTCGGGTTTGGGGAGGTTGCGGCGAGACTCGCGCGCTTCCCGGGCGCGGTCCTCCGCGATGATGTCGAGGCAGATGTCGACGCACTCATCGCAGATGTAGACGTTGGGGCCGGCGATGAGCTTCCGAACCTCCCGCTGCGATTTGTTGCAGAAGCTGCAGCGCAGCAGGTCAGACGAAGTCTCGCGGGTTACCATCGTGCTGGCTCCAAACGCATTCTACACCCGGCCGTCGTAACGCTCCCTTCCAGAAGCTATTCCCTGTGTTCGATGACCTTGTCGATGAGCCCATATCCGAGCGCGTCGGATGCCTCGAGGATGAAATCGCGTTCGGTGTCGGAGAAGATGCGCTCGATCGGCTGCCCGGTGTGCCGCTGCAAGATCTCGTTCAGGCGCTGCCGCAAGCGGATGATGTCCTTGGCGTGGATGTCGATGTCCGTCGCCTGCCCGCCGAGCCCGAAGAGCAACGGCTGGTGGAGGAGCACACGCGCGTGCGGCAGCGCGAAACGCTTCCCCTTGGAGCCGCCGGCCAGGAGCACGGCCGCCATCGACGCGGCCTGGCCCATGCAGATGGTCGCCACATCGGGCTTCACGTACTGCATGGTGTCGTAGATCGCGAGTCCGGCGCTCACGGAGCCACCCGGTGAATTGACGTACAGATAGATATCTTTTTCCGGGTTCTCGGCCTCAAGGAAAAGCATCTGGGCTATGACCACCGATGCCAGGTGATCATCGATCGTATCGCCCAGGAAGATTACGTTGTCCTTGAGGAGGCGCGAGAAGATGTCGTACGCGCGCTCGCCCCGGCTGGTCTGCTCGACAACGATCGGTATCAGCATGCCTTGCTCCCCCCGGCGGCCGGCCGCGCATCCACACCACGGGGATAGCGGCCGGTCACTTCGTGGCCTCGACGAATCGCTCGAGGGCCTTGTCCACCGCCCGCTCACGGCGCAGGACGGCGCCCACACGCTCGAGGCCTCCCCCTTTTGCGAGGTTTCCGCGCAACTCCGCGAACGGCACCCCGATGCGTTTGGCCTGGTGCTCCACCTCATGGTCAACGTCGGCGACCGACACCTGGATTTCAAGCGAGTCGGCCAGGCCATCGAGGAGAAGCTCGGAGCGGAGACGTTTCTCCACCCGACCCTTCATCTCCTGTTCGAGCTTGTCCCACTCGACCTTCGCCTCGTCGGGGTTGATCCCGCGCTGTGCCAGTGCCTGGGCAAACTCCAGCACCTCCTTGCGCGTGTCGTCCCGGACAACCCCTTCCGGCAGGTCGATCGTCTTGCCGTCGGCCAGGTACGTTATCAGCGCCTCGCGCCACGTTTCGCGACGGCGCTCCGCCTTGCTTGCCATCACGCGCTCTCGAAGGCGCCCATTCAAGGCTTCAACTCCCTCTTCAACGCCGAGTGAAGTCGCGAATGCTTCGTCAACCTGGGGAAGTCGCTTGCGACGCAGGCTCTTGATAAATACCCGGTACGCGATCCGCTTCCCCTTTCGGTCGTCGCCCCCTTCCTCGCCGATGGTCCGCTCGGCGGCGACCTCCTCGCCGACCGATCGGCCGCGGACGGCCGAGTCGATCTCCGGATAGACCTCGTCTCGCCCGATCTGGAACAGAGAGCGCTCCTCGTGGAAGGGTTCGCCGTCTCCCTCCGGAAATTCCCCATGCACCTCCGCCTCGACGAGCATCCCCTCCGCCGCAGGCTCGCCCTCGACGGGTTCCCACGCAGCCTGACGCTCGCGGAGCTGGTCGAGCGCGCCGGCCAACTCCTCGTCGGAAGGAGTCAGCTCGAACGGCGGCGGCGCGAAGGAACTCAGCGTGGGAAGCTCGAGCGCGGCGTAGACGTCGAACTCGGCATCGACATGAAACTCACCGGATTCCAGCCACTTCGATTCGCGGATACCGAGCGGCGAGGCGGGCCTGAGCTTCTCCTCGCGCCTCACCTGGTCCCATACCTTGCGCGTGAGGTGCTCCTCGAGATCCTCCCGAATCGAGTCGGCAAAGCGCCGCTCGACCAGCGGACGCGGAGCCTTGCCCTTGCGGAAACCGTCTATGCGAGCGGCGCGCACCCAGTCGGCGAGAACGTGTTCGCGCTCGGCACGCACCTCCTCCGGGCCAATGGTGGCCGTCAAGACGACCCGGCAGGGGGTGGCGCGTTCAATCTCGTAACTCATGCTTGCTCCTGATGGTGCGAAAGGGGGGATTCGAACCCCCATGGGCAGCGCCCACGAGATCCTAAGTCTCGCGCGTCTACCGGTTCCGCCACTTTCGCGGGACGGGACTTGGTGAGCCGCGTAGGAGTCGAACCTACAACCTAGGGATTAAGAGTCCCTTGCTCTGCCAGTTGAGCTAGCGGCCCACCCGCTGGGTCCAATCATACCGTTGCGCTGTTTCCAGCGCAACTATTGATGATACCCCAGAGACCGGGGGGCATGGAAGCGCCGAACGCTCTGCGACCGTCGCGCGCACCGCTGCGAGCACCTCCGCATGGTCGAGGTCCTCGAGCCGAGGTGCGTTACCGAAGGCTCGAGCGGGGGGCTGCAGGACCCGGCCACCTCCCACGGGCGCCGTGCGGGCAGGGTCGGTCGGTCCGAACAGCGCCACGGTGGGACAGCCGACGACTGCCGCGAGGTGGGTCAACCCCGAATCGTTCCCGACGGCCGCATCGCACGCCGCCAGCAGCGCGGCGATCTCGTGCAGGGGCCACGCCGTCGGCGCGACGTGTGCGCCCGCTTCGGTGACGAACGGGGTCGCCATTCGCTCCTCGCCGGGTCCGACCACGACAACCGGTGTGATCCCCTCCGCGGCAAGCTCCGCCGCCACCGCGAGGAAATTCCGGGCCGGGTACCTTCTGTCGGCCGATTCGCGCGTGGCAGGCAGGAACGCCACCATCCCCGGCAAATCGGCCAGCAGTGCACGCTGGCTCAGGCCCTGCCGGTTGAGCTTCTCCGGGAGTTGCAGACGAAACGTTTCGGGGGAGACCCCCTGCATTCCGAGCCGCTTCAGGGCACCGTCAAGGTCGTGACGCTGGTGGTGGCGTCGCACGACGGGAAAGGTGACGAGACCAAGTGCCGCGGCTCCTCGGCCTTCACTCGCCAAGCACGTCCTCGCCCCGGTCCCGGCGAGCAACAGCTTGGCCCGGCTGCTGTGGCGCGCCGTGAGCGCCACGTCGAAGCTCCCGAAAAGACAGCGACGCGCCCAAGAGAAACCGGCGCCGACCGGACGCACGATCACCGTCACGCCCAGGAGTCGCGCGAGCGGCGCGTGAGCGACCGGCAGTAGCGCCGTGGTGTCGCCGCCACGGTTGGCCTTCTTCAGAGCGGCGAGCGCCGGCAGGGTGTGCACAAAATCGCCGAGCCAGTTGGGCAGGTCGACGAGCAGACGGGCTGGGAGGGAGGCCATGACTCGTCTACGAACGCGGACGGCGTTGCGTCGAGGACTCCCAGACCACCGCCCACTTGAGAAACGTCCCGTACGCCGCCAGCCCAGCGACGACGAAGCCCACAGCACCATCCAGGAAACCCAGTCGCACGACGAAGGACCGCACGAAGCGCCACTTTGCGTGCATCACGGCTCCCAGGAGTGTCGATTTGCGTCCTGCCGCGAGGAGATCCGCGGCCCCCCGCAGCGCGTAATCGTTGAGCTTCGGCAGGTACTGCGCCAGCGATTGCAGAGTGTGGTGCTCGACGGCGCCGCGGAGACGACCCACGGACGGCGCCGTCACCGCGCCGTGAACCGCCCGCTCCACGAAGCTGGCTTGGCGCCGGTCGATCAGCCGCACGATCTCGTCGCTTCCCCAGTCCCCGAAACGGAGGGGGCGTCCGAACGCGAAGTTGATGCGGCGGACCGCGTATGCCGCGTGGGCCGGTGCAGGGATCGCCAGTCTGATCGCGTCCTTCAGGCGCGAGGTGACACGCTCGTCTGCGTCGAGGACAAACACCCAGTCCGTGCGGCACCGCTCGATGCCCCAGTTGCTCTGGGCGCCGCTCGACTCGAACGGGTGTTCGAGCACGCGCGCTCCGGTACCGGCCGCGATTTCCCGGCTGCGATCCTTCGTGCGCGGGTCCACGACGACCAGGATCTCCTCGGCCCACCCTTCGACGCTCGCCAACGCACCGGGGAGTCGCTCCTCCTCGTCGAGCGCAGAGACGAGCACGGTGACAGGAATGCTCACTCCCTCTCGCCCTCCTCGACGCGAAGCCGCCGAATGGCGAGGGCGCAACCGGTCTTTTCGTCCACCTCGATCACCGCACCACACAACGCACCACCCCGCGCGGCTGGTTCCAGCGTCCGGGGGGTTGCCAGCAGGAAACGCTCCAGGACAGCCTGAGGCTTGAATCCGATGATTCCCTCGTACGGTCCGGTCATGCCGGCGTCCGTCAACGCCGCGGTGCCGCGCGGAAGGATGCGTTCGTCGGCGGTCTGGACGTGGGTGTGGGTCCCCAGCACCGCGCTCACCCTGCCGTCCAGGTGCCAGGCCATGGCCTGTTTTTCCGATGTCGCTTCCGCGTGGAAGTCCACGATCCTAACGGCCGCTTGCCCGCCCAGCTCCGCGAGGATGCGGTCGGCGGCCAGGAACGGGCTCTCCATGGCGGTCATGAACGTCAACCCCTGCAGGTTGATCACCGCGATCGGAACGCCGCTCCTTGACGTAGCGACGCAGTTGCCACGACCGGGGTTCCCGGCCGGGTAATTGGCCGGGCGCAGCAGGTATGGCTCGGCATCGAGCAGTGCCGCGGTCTCTTTCTTGTCCCAGATGTGGTTCCCCGATGTGAAGACGTCCACCGGCAGGCGCCGAAGCTCGTCCCACACCGAACCGGTGAGTCCGAAACCACCGGCGGCGTTTTCCACGTTGACGATCGTGACGTCGGCCTTCACGTCAGCCTGGGTGCGGCGGAGTCTCTCCGTCAGGAGTCGCCTCCCCACTTTGCCCACCACGTCTCCCACGAAAAGCACACGGATCATCGCGCAGCCCCCGGCTCGTCCGCTGGAAGGATACACGCCGCCCGGCAAAGGCATCGTGACTTGAACGGCTAACGCATCGACGGCAGAGCGTTGAAGAGCGGGATCCGCCGCAGCGCGGCGGTAAGCTCGGGCCCCACGAGCGCTTTGTGCCAGAACCGGCGCTTGACGACTGTGAGTTCACCCCGGACAATGACTGCAAGGTTTGCGCAGGGGGGTGCAATGCCTGCTGCTCACGAAGGACCCGCGATCTCACGCAGGGGTGTGTTGAATTGGCTGCTGGGAACCTCGCTCGGCGCGACGCTCCTGGCCGCCCTGTACCCGGTCTTCCGCTTCGTCATCCCTCCCGAGGTGGCCGAGGCGCCCGTCAACCGGGTTCTGGCGGGCAAGCTCTCCGAGCTGCCACCCAACTCGGGCAAGATCTTCCGCTTCGGCTCGAAGCCCGGGATCCTGGTGCGGACAGCGAGTGGCGATGTCCGCGCGTTCTCCGCCGTTTGCACCCATCTCAACTGCACCGTCCAGTACCGCCCCGACTTCCAGGAGATCTGGTGCGCCTGTCACAACGGGCACTACGACCTGCAGGGCAAGAACATCGCGGGCCCGCCGCCTCGGCCGCTCGACGCGTACAAGGTGGACATCGCAGGGGATGACGTTTACGTCACCAAGAGGGCATGAGCGATGCGCATGCTGGAAGAGTTCTGGCAGGCCCTGGACGAGCGGTTCGACCTCGCGCCCCTGGTGGAGTTCGCCACCCACAAGGAGGTGCCGCGCCACCGGCACTCGTGGGCGTACTACTTCGGCGGGCTCACCCTGTTCTTCTTCCTAGTCCAGATCACCACGGGCATCCTGCTGCTGCTCTACTACCGGCCCACCTCCGAAGCGGCTTTCGAGAGCGTCCAGTTCATCGTCACGCGCGTTCCGTTCGGCTGGCTGGTACGCTCGGTCCACTCGTGGTCGGCCAACCTCATGATCCTCTCCGCGTTCGCGCACATGTTCTCCGTCTACTTCCTGGGCTCCTACGCCAAGCCTCGGGAGCTGACCTGGTGGAGCGGCTTCGCCCTCCTGGGCCTGGCGGTGGGGTTCGGGTTCTCGGGGTATCTGCTGCCCTGGAACGAGCTGTCGTTCTTCGCCACCCGGATCGGCACCGACATGGTGAGCAAGGTTCCCTTCGCCGGCGCCTGGCTACTGAAGTTTCTGCGCGGCGGCGAAGATGTGACCGGCGCGACGCTGACGCGGTTCTTCGGGTTCCATGTCGCGGTGCTCCCGATGATCACCGCCGCGCTTCTCGGCCTCCATCTAGCGCTCATCCAGAGGCAAGGGATGCATGTGCCGGAGGGCCTCGAGGAGGAGGCCAAGACCAGGAAGCCGATCCCGTTCGTCCCCAACTTCATGCTGCGCGAAAGTGTCGTGTGGCTCTTGGGCCTCGCGGCGCTCGCGGCACTTGCCGCGTTTTTCCCTTGGGAACTCGGCGTCAAGGCCGACCCGTTCGCGAGCGCGCCCGCCGGAATCCATCCCGAGTGGTACTTCCTGTTCATGTTCGAGACGCTCAAGCTCATCCCGGCGCACGTCCTCGGGATCGAGGGCGAACTTCTGGGCCTGGGCGTGTTCGGCCTCGGCGGGCTGGTCTGGTTCCTCGTCCCGGTCCTCGATCGCGGCAGCCGAAAGGGCCATCGCACCCGCGCCTTCCTCGTGCTTGGGTGGCTGCTGCTCGCGTACATCGTCTCGTTCACGCTGGCATCTCTGGCGGGGGTGTTCAAATGACCGACCGCGTCCTGACCGCCACCGTCGTCCTCACCCTCGCGACTGCCGCGGCGCTCGCCGCACCTTCACCATCGCCAATCGGCACACCCGGCAAGCACACAGAAGACTCGTGCGTGGGTTGCCACAGCAAGCTCGACGACAGCCGCCTTCGGGCGCCGGCGGAAGTGGCGAAGTCCGACATTCACCTCACCCAGGGGGTTTCGTGCGCCGGGTGCCACGGGGGCGACCCCTCGTCGGACGATTCGTCCGTGGCGATGAGCCCCGCAAGAGGCTTCACGGGAAAGATCGGCGTTCGGACCATCCCGGAGATGTGCGGCTCGTGCCACTCAAACGCCGCGTTCATGCTGCGCTATTCCCCGAACATCCCCACCGACCAGCTCGCCCAGTACCGCACGTCCAAGCACGGGCAGGCGTTGGCCAAGGGCGACACCAACGTCGCGGTCTGCACGTCGTGCCACGGCACGCATGGGATCCTCCCGCCGAGCGATGCGCGATCGCCCGTGTACCCGACGCGTATCGTCGAGACGTGCGGACGCTGCCACGGCAATGCAGCCCTCATGAGCCGCTACGGCATCAAGGGGGACGAGGTCTCCGAGTACAAACGGTCGGTCCACTACGCCGCGCTCGTCGCGAAAAACGACCTCTCGGCCCCCACGTGCAAGTCGTGCCACGGCGCCCACGGCGCCACGCCGCCGGGGATCTCGTCGGTGTCCAACGTGTGCGGCACCTGCCATCTCTCCCAGCGCGAGCGGTTCGACCAGTCGCCGCACAAGGACGCCTTTGCGGCGCTCCAGCAGCCGGCGTGCGAGAGCTGCCACAGCAACCACGCCATCCTTCACCCCCAAGACTCCTGGATCGGGATGGGCGACAAGCAGATCTGCGGCTCCTGCCACAGTGCCGGCGACGTCGGCGCCACGGCCGCGGCGAGTATCGCGTCCGCACTCGCGAAAGCGTCGTCCGCCGAGGTCACAACCCTGGCACGCGTCCAGCGGGTGGAGCGCTCCGGCATGCTGATGGACGAGGCGACCGTCAAGCTCGAAGAGGCCCATCAGGCGTTCGTCATGGCTCAGTTGGAGATCCACACCGCCAGCGTCGGCCGCGTGGAGTCGCAGACGAAGGCGGCGCTCGGCGCTCTAACGGCCGCCGACAAGTCGGCCGCCGGCGCCGAGGCGGAGATCCGCTACCGTCGCTCGGGGCTCTTCGTCTCGCTCGCGGTGATCGCTCTCGCCATGGTTCTCCTGATCCTCAAGATCCGGGCGATGGAACGCTGAGCGCGAACCACCACGCGGCGTCGCCTCCGGGAGGGGCGAGGGGCAGCGCCACGCTCTCGAATCCCAGGTCGCGGGCCATCCGCGCAAGGACAGCCGAGGACGTCGGCAGCAGAATCGTGGTCTCGAGCGCCGAGTTCGCACCGTCCCGGACGACCCCGGCCAGCATTCGGACTCTCCGCCCGGAACGCTCGAACACCCTGACGTGAAGCGCACCGTCGTTCAGCTTCCGGGTTCGAATCACCGCCCCGCCCGTTACCAACTCCCCGGCATCCTCGCCCTGCAGAAGGACCACGCCGCCGGGGCGGACCACACGCGCCAGGGCGCCGAGCGCGCCCCGCTGCGCCGCTCGCGACGGCAGCAGCGACAGCGTGTTGCCAACACACAGCGCCGCGTCAAATGCCCCGCCGCGCAGCGGCGGGTTCGCGACATCGGCGACGACGAGTCGGGCCTCTCCTCGGGCTCTCACCGCGCCGAGAGCGGCATCGAAGCCGACCGCCTCCACGCCGATTTCCCTCAGCAGGTGGACGTAGAACCCCGCGCCGCAGCCGGCATCGGCGACCTTTCGCCAGCCCCAGGACACCGCAAGAGCCTTCCAGAACGGCCGCTCTCGCTCCGCTCGGGCCGCCGTGGGAAGCGCAGCCACCACCGCGGCCCAGCGGCTGCTATCGGACACCGTGACTCCGGGCGAGCGCCCAGACACGGGCACGCTCGGGGATCAGCTCGCCCGCCCGTGAGCCGATCGACTCCGGGAAACCCATCGCCTGGAGTTGCCGGTAGTTCTTCTCGATCGGGTTGCGAATCTTGCGGATCCTGCCGTGCTCGGCTGGTGTCAGCCCGCGCACCAGCAGCGGCGGCATGTCGGCGATCGGAATCGGGTAGTCGCTGCCGAGCACCATGCGATCCGGCGGGATCGATCCCAACACCCGAGGCACCGTGACGATCCTGGGCCACAGGCACATCGCAGACACGTCTGAGAAGAGGCGCCAGCGTCCGTTCGATTCGGCTTCCCGCATCATCCCCGCAAGCTCGTCGAGGTAACCGACCTCAAAGGGGAAGAAGCGCGCGCCGGCGTGGGCTGCGATCACGGTGACGCCGATTTCCAGCGCACGGCCGAGACGGCGCGGATCCCCCAGGCGCTGGTGCTCCGCCACGGGCGGCGGCACCGGAACGGCGTGCTCGGGACCAGTGTGGCACAGCAGGGGGACGCCGCTCTCAGCGAGAGTCTCGTAGAACCAGTCGTGACGCCGGTCGGCGGCGTCGATCAGCTGCGAGTTCGGGATCCACTTCACAAGCGCTGCCGGAGGCTCTCCGAAGAGGCAGCGCTCGAGCTCCTCTCGCCCCGCGGCGGCGCCTCGATTCGGGTGAACCGATGCTCCGAAGAGCACCTTGGGGTGAGATGCCGCGATGCCGCGCACGTAGTCGTTGGTGACAACGAGGTGGCTGGGTTCGTCGTGCCGGACGCCGTCGTCGCTCCAGATCGAGTCGAGCGCCAGGACCACGCCGTGGTCCACGCTCGGCGCTCCGTCGAGCGCGTCCACGATTGTCCTTCGGATCGTCCCGTCGAAGTCGGACCGGAGGTTCTCACGCGCGACGCCGTCGGCCAGGAGCATGAAAACGAACGCCGGTTGGCGTTCCATGACCGTCGAGACCTTGCACCCGGCCTGATTCCTGGCCGCGATGTGGATGTGGAGGTCGACGATCGGCGGCATGAGCGTGCTCGAACAAAGGATATCCCGGCGGACGACTCGGCCGAAATGGGCGCCGTTCGTGGGCGCCTCGCGCCCAGTGGACTCGGTCGGTCTTGCCGGCCAGAACGCCCTTCGGATCAGCTACCGCTTTGGAGATGAAACGCCCGCAGGCCTTCGAGGTATCCGTGGAACTTCGCCCCCTGTTCGGGCGTCAGCACGGAAACGGCCTGTTCGCCCAGTTTCTTCATCTCGCCGCGCAACGCTTGGCGGTCGGCGCGTACATTCAGCAGCGCCTTGCCGACTGCCGTCGGATCCGGATCTGCTGCCTGCCTCTACAGCTTTGCGGCGATCGCTCGTGCCATGTCCAACGTGGTGGCCGAGCCGCCCATGTCGTAGGTGCGGACCTTGCCGTCCTCGATCACCGCGGCAACGGCGCTCGTGAGCTTCGACGCCATCGCCTTCTCACCGAGCCAGTCCACCATCATCTTGGCCGCCAGGATCGTTGCGATCGGGTTGACTTTGTACTGCCCGGCGTACTTCGGCGCCGAGCCGTGCGTGGGTTCGAACACCGCGAGCTTCTCGCCGATGTTGCCGGAGCATCCGAACCCGAGGCCGCCGACCATCTGGGCGCACAGGTCGGAGATGATGTCGCCGAACAGGTTGGTCGCGACGAGAACGCCGTACTTCTCGGGGTCTTTGAGCAGCCACATGCAGATCGCGTCGACGTTGGCGTCGTCCATCGCGACCCCGGGAAAATCTTTCGCGACCTCCTTCGCGGTCTCGAGGAACAGGCCTTCGGTGGCCCGCACCACGTTGGCCTTGTGGACAACCGTGACCTTGGGGTAGCCGTGCTTTGCCGCGTACTCGAACGCCGCCCGGATGATTCGCTCGGAGCCCTTCTTCGTGTTGATCTTGCACGTGATGGCGTACTGGTCCAACGGAACCCCGGCAAAGTGGGCAAACGGTTTGGAGATCTCCAAGAGAGCGTTGCGCAATCTCTCGGGGACCGGCGCGAACTCGACTCCGGAATAGAGCCCCTCGGTGTTCTCCCGGAACACCACGAGGTCGATCGTCTCCTTGAAGTTGAGCGGGTTCCCCGCGTACGCCTTGCACGGCCGCAGGCAGGTGTAGAGGTCGAACATCTGGCGCATCCGGACGATCGGCGAGCGGTACACGAGCCCCGTGCCTCTGAGCTCCCCGACCAGCTCCGCCTCGGCAGCCTTCACCGGTTTGGACGTGATCGCGCCGAACAGCGCGGCGTCCACCCTCTTCAGCAGGCTCACGGTGCGTTCAGGAAAGGCGTCCCCCTCCTTGCACCAGAACTCCCACCCGATGTCGCCGTGGATGTACTCGGCGTCCAGCTCGAGCGTGTCGAGAACGATCCGTGCAGCCTCCATCACGTCGTTGCCGATCCCATCTCCGGGCAGCCAGGCGATCGTGTACTTGGCCATCTCGCGTCTCCCTTCCCTGCGCACTCTCTCCAATGCGGGGGCAACCGCCGCCGTGCGGTCCTTCAGTCCCGAGGCAGTTCGCGGGCGCCCGGTCCGTCGTACGCGGCCGCGCCCTGATCGATGCGGCGCATTGGCTTTTCGCGCTGGCGCTCCTCGAGCACCTGCGCCATCCAACCGGCCGTCCGGGCCAAAATGAAGAACCCGTTGGCGAGGTCCGGCTGGAAGCCGAGATCCGCGAGGACGGCAGCGATCGCGCCGTCCACGTTGAGCGGCAGCGCCTTGCCGACCACGGCCAGCTCGCGCACGATCGCCTCGGCCACCGCCACGTGGAGGCCGGATGCATTCGCTTCCCTCGCGAGCGCGAGTAGCCGGTGGGAGCGCGGGTCGTCGGTGTGGACTCGGTGCCCGAACCCCGGAAGCCTTCTCCCTGCCGCCTTCTCTTCGGCGATCAGGGCCTTCGCGGCGGACCCGGCGCTTTCGCCGGCCGAGACCTTCGCGACGCCCCGGGCGAGCAGGTGCATGCAGTCCTCGACCGCTCCGCCGTGGTGCCTGTTCACTGCCAGCGCTCCCGAGGCGATGCAGGCGTTGAGCGCGGCGCCCGTGGACGCGGCGTTGCGGACCGCCAGCGTCGAGGGAGGCGTGACGCCGTGGTCGATCGAGGCGACGAGCATCGCCTCCATGAGCTGCCCAACCGACGCACCCGGCAGCTCACCGCGCAGGATCAGGTACACCGCCTCGCCGAACGAGATCCGGCCCATGAGCTCGTCGAGCCGGTACCCGCGGACGCGAATCTCGTTGGGCTTGATCGACGTGACCGCCGTGGCCCACTCCTTCTCCGCCATGGTCATCCCTCCAGGACCTTCGCGACGGCGGCGGGCAGGGCGTCGAACGCATCGACCACCGTGGCCCCGGCCTCGCGCAGCGCCGCAACTTTGCCCTCGTGCGTCCCGCGGCCGCCCTCGACGATCGCTCCCGCGTGCGAGAAACGGACCCCTTTCGTCGCGGCGCGCCCGCCGATGAACGCCACCACAGGCTTGGTGACCTCGCCGCTCGCCATCATCTCGGCGACGCGCTCCTCCTGGGAGCCGCCGATCTCGCCAAACAACGCGATGCACCTGGTCTCCGGGTCGCCCTGGAAGAGCTGCACGACCGCGGGCAGCGGCAGACCGATGATGCCGTCGCCGCCGACGTGCACTAGGGTCGTGAGGCCGACGCCTGCGCGACACAGGTAGTAGCCCGTCGAGGAGGTCATCCCGCCCGAGCGCGAGGCCACCCCGACCCCACCCGGGCTGAACCACGAGCGGGCCGACTCCGCACGCCCGCCGATCATCCCCAGAACGCCTTTCCCAACCGACAGGACACCGAGGGTGTTCGGGCCGAGGAAGCTCACACCCGTGCGCTCGGCGGCGCGCGCGATCTCCATCACGTCCCACACGGGGACACGGTCTCCAACCAGGACGGTGAGAGGGATCCCCGCCGCGATCGACTCGAGCGCCGCGTCCTTGACGAGAGGAGCGGGCACGAAGATCACGGACGCATCGATCCCACCCGTGGCTTCGAGCGCCTCAAGAACCGTGTCGTAGACGGGCGTGCCGTCCACGGTTTCGCCGCCGCGGCCCGGCGTGCACCCGGCGACCACTTTCGTGCCGTAGTCCCGCATCAGCCTGGCCCGCGCGCGACCCTCGCGGCCGGTGATGCCTTGGACCAAGACCCGCGTGCTCTCGTTCACGAGGATGGCCATGGCCTACTCCATTCCCCGGCCCGCGCGGTACTCGTCGAGGCCGGGGACGGGAAGACGAACGTGGCCGCCTCCGGCGCCGAGAGCCCGACAGTCCACCTCACACGCGAGACATTCGGTGCAGCGGCCGCGCGCTGCATCCTCGAGCGTCACCTTGAGCACCGGAACGCCCTTCTCGCTGAGCTTCAAAATCTGGGGCACGCACGCAGCCACGCACGCCTTGCTCTCGCAGCGCTCGCAGACGGCGTGGTCGTAGGTGATCTCCCCGGTCGGCGTCGTGAACGTGTAGGGCCGGGATGATGGCTTCGGCCCGCGCTGCGGCGGGCGGGGCAGCGGCGCGTCGAACGACGCCACGAGCGATTCGAGACGCTTCGCGCAGACATCCACCGGCGTGTCCTTGCCGTAGCACTCGACAGGTACGCCGATCTCCCTCGTGTATCCGCACAGGATCTCGATCGCCTTCTCCTCGCCGTTCCCTCCGAGGCGGACGACCGCCGGCACAGCCAGCGGCTCCTCGAGGAACGCCTTGACGAGCCCGCGCGCGGAGTGGAACTGCTCCTGCGACGCCACGCCCGAACCGGTGCCGAAGTACCCGTCCACACCCGGCTGCGAGAGCAGGATGCGAGCCGCCCTGTAGACCTTCGAGGCGGGAGGATTTCCCGAGGTGTCGCAGAAGTTCGCGACGGAGAAGCCCTGCCGCTGGAGCGCATCCATCCCCATCATCGACCCGCCGCCGCCGGCGCCGTGGAACGCGACGACGCGCTGCCCGCGGCCGAACCCTTCGCGCATCTGCAGGAAGTAGAAGGTCCCGCGATAGTCGTCCTTCTCGACATCCCACGCGATGCGTTCGAGCGGAGTCGGCAGGTGGCCGAGCTCACGCGCGACCTCGATCCCGAGATCCGGGTGCCGGAACACCGCGGCGTCGTCCAGCGTGATCCGGCAATCGAGGGCCACCACCCGGCCGTCGGCCCCCAGAACGAGGGGATTGATCTCCGCCGAGCGCGCCTCGAGTTGGCGGGCGACGGTCACGAGCCGAACCGATGCCTCGGCGAGCTTCCGCTGCTCCTCGCCGCGCACGCCAACGCGCCGCCAGAGCTCGCGGGCAGCGTGCAGCGGGAGACCTTCGATGACGTCGAGCGGGAGCTGGGCGACCGCCTCCGGGTGCTCGCGCGCGGTCTCCTCGATCCCCGAGCCGCCCCTGGCCGAGACCAGGAACACCGGGCAGCGCCTGCGGTCGTCCAGGATGACGCCGGCGTATCGCTCGCTCGCGATCGCCACCCTCTCCTCGACCAGGACCTCGACGATCGGGAAGCCTCCCGCGTCGCTGGCGAGAATTGCGGCCGCGGCTTCTCCGGCCGCTTCGGCCGACTCCGCGAAACGCACCAGGCCCTGCGCCGCACGGCTCGTCGTCCAGGCCTGCGCTTTCACGACAACGGGACCGCCGATGCTCACGGCAACTGCTGCGGCATCGGCCGCAGAGCCGGCCAGCGCGCCGCGCGGTACCGGGATGCCGGCGCCGAGGAGGACCTGTTTTCCCTTGAACTCTGCGAGACGTGCCACGAGAATTCTCCGCCCGCACGCGGGCGTCCGGCAACCTACGCGATGGTCTCCGGGGTGTCAAGGGGACTCGGGCCGGCAACGACCCGACCGGCGTGAGGACCCGGGTCGCCCGGGGTATGATGAACCCACCAGCGGGAGGGCGCATGGTCCACGTCTCGTCTGTTCCCGGTTCCTGCTATTTCTATTACCCGAGACTGGTGTGCGTGGTCGGCGTCCGGGACGAGACCAAGGCCACGACCAACTTCGCGCCGGTCGCCTGGACGACGCCTCTCTCCTCCGACCCGCCGTTGTTCGGCGTGTGCCTCTCCCCCAAGACGTACAGCCACCAGCTCGTCCTCAAGACGGGCGAGTTCACCGTGAACTTCCTCACCGAGAAGCAGGCCGGCCTCGCCGACGAGCTGGGCCGGCTGTCCGGCCGCGAGACCGACAAGGTCAAGGCGCTGTCGCTGGATCTCGAGCCCGGCGACGCGCTCTCCACTCCGATCCTGACGGTCGCATACGTCGCCGCGGAGTGCGCGCTGGTCGAGAGACACCACGTCGGAGACCAGACGCTTCTCGTCGGCGAGGTCCACCAGATCCACGCCGCCCCGGACGCATTCGACGCCGACGGCGTGCTGCGGATTCAGCGCCTGCGCCCGCTCCTCTACCTGGGGAGCAACCGGTACGCGACCACCGAGTCCCAATCCGTCTTCCCCCCCGGTCAGATCTCCACAAAGGGGTAGCGCCACGGCGCCGGGGCTGGCCTGGCGCCGTGCGGACGGCTGAGATCCTCCTTCGGGACAACTAGGAGCCTGTCCGAGTAATCACGCTGCTCGCTACAGGTGGTACTCAATAGTGTCAGCCGCCACAACCTGTGGTGTAGTCGGCTGCGGTTTTGGCATTACAAGGACAGGCTCCTAGCCTGGACTATTCATGAGGGTTCTGCTGCGAACGTGGATCTGGCCGGCCTGGCGGGCGTACTCGAGGTTCCTAGCCTGCGACGTATCGCAGAGGATACGACTCGGCTCCTCACCCGGGAACGAGCGGGGCTTTGCCTCGCGAGTTCGGGGGTGCGGGGGGCATGAGGCGCCGCAAAGTCGGCGTCGGTCCCCCCGCAACGAATGGTCGCCCATCATACCAGCCAGCTGCGCGTTCTCGCGACGAACCCCCACGAATAATCCAGGCTACGCAGTTCTGTTCGGCCCAGCGACTCCGAGCGCCGTCGTCCCCAACATCCCGCCCAGTCCCATCGTCTCCACCGCCGACGACGGCACGATCACCATGCTCCCCTTCTCCTTGATCGCCTCGTACAGCATGTTCATCGCGCGCAGGTGCATCGCGGTAGGGTTCTCGCGGTACAGCTCGGAGGCCTTGGCGAACAGCTCGGCAATTTCGGTTTCCGCCGTGCCGAGGATGATCCGCGCCTGGCGCTCGCGCTCGGCCTGTGCGCGGCGCGACATCGCGTCCTCGAGCTCCGAGGGGATGCGCACGTCGCGGATCTCCACCGACTGAACGGTGATCCCCCAGGGGTTGGTCTTCTCGTCGAGGATCTTCGCGAGCTCCTGGCCGAGCCTTTCCCGCTCGGTGATCATCTCCGCGAGGTCGTGCCGCCCGATCGCCTCCCGCAGCGCGGTCTGCGACGACAGGAAGATCGCGCTGAAGTACGACTGAACCTCCAACACCGCCTTCTGCGCGTCCCACACCAGCCAGAACACGATGGCGTCGACGTTGACCGGCACCGTGTCCCGCGTGAGCGCGGACTCCGCGGTGACGTCCGTGGCGCGGACCCGCTGATCGACCAGGTGCGAGATCACGTCCACCACCGGGACGATCCAGAAAACCCCCGGTCCCCGCAGCCCGCGGTACTTCCCGAAACGCAGCACCACGGCCTTCTCCCACTGATCGACAATCTTGATTGAGAACAGCATGAAGAGAGCGATCAGTGTGGCGGACAGCAGCATCTCGGGCACGAGATCTTCTCGGTGCATCCCCTCGTCCAGCACGATTGCGCCAATGATGCCGCCAACCCAGACAATCACCGCGACCGTGGCCGAGAGGCTGTTGACGTAGCGTCGCGCGTCCGATGCGCGCGCCGGCACGGGACCGGCTTGATTCTCCTGGGGCGGTTTCTGCTGGGTCCTTCCTTTGTTCTTCTTCCGCGTCGAAATCGAGATCACTGGGAACATATCCTCCTCCTAGGGCTTCGGCCGAAGGTACGGCCGCGCTTTCGCAAGGAACAACAGGTAGAGGGCGACGAGCGTCCCCGCAGCCAGGGCGAACCCGGGTGCCGGTACGTACCCGCCTACTTCGACGACGAGTCCGGCCGTCAAGACCAGAGCGGCGACTAGCTTGAGAACGGCGTTCATTTCGGACCTTCCTTCATCCGGTCGGAGAACTCCTCAAGGACTTCCGCCAGCGGCAAGCCGGCGCCGGCGGCCCTCGCCAGGAACTCGTCCGCGAGCTGGATCACCTGTCTGCGACGCTCCACGGCGTCACGCTCCACCCTGACCGGCGCCACGTACGTGCCGGATCCCTGCTGGGTGTTGAGCACTCCGCGGATCTCGAGCTCCTTGTAGGCCTTCGCCACCGTGTTGAGGTTCACTTGAAGCCCGACCGCAAGCCCCCGCACGGTGGGCAGTTGGTCGCCCGCGGTCAAGGCGTCCGTGGCAACCGCTGCCAGGATCTGGTCGATGATCTGGCGATAGAAAGGCACCCCGGACGCCGGGTCAAGCCGGAAGGTGATGGCCATCGCATTCAGCTGTTGTCATAGTTCACCATATCATTCATACGATATGACCCGCCGGCGGGTTTGTCAACCTCCCGGGCGCTGCTACCATTCACGCAAGACATGTGCTCCCACAGACTGCGCTTCGGAGCAACGTCGTGACCGTCAGCCGCACGGCGCTGCTGGCCGGCGCCGTCGGGGCCTTCGCCGCTGCTGTGGCTGTCATCGGGGCCGCCGGCCTCATTCTCCACTGGCCCCTGGCAGCGCCGCTCATCGCCGCGACGCGTCTGCTCCGCTGGAGTATGAGCACGGTATACGCCGTCTCGCCGGTGCTCGCCCTGGGAACGCTCCTTGCCGGCCGGTTGCTCCGCCCCGAGCTCGATCTCCCGCCCGGATGGCGGGTCATCGTGGCCTGGGCGCTGGGCTGGATCGCGGTCATGCTCGTTGGTACCGCGATGCTGGCTACGGGGCTCTACCGCGAGGAGGTCTGGGCGGTGGCCGCCCTTGCAGGCAACCTTGCGCTCGTTTTGGTGCTGGTCGCACGTCGGTGGCGTCCTCTCCTCGAGCTCAAGGAGGACGCTGCAAGGGCGTGGCACGCGTGGCATCGCGGTCGGCCACTCGGGTTCTGGGACCTCGTGATCCTGGCATGTTTAGTGAGTGCTCTTCTGCTCGCCAGCATGCCCCCGGACGCCCGCGACGAACTGGTGTACCACCTTGCGCTTCCGCAGTTCTGGACGTTTCAGCACAACTGGTGGGTTCCGCTGGACAACGCCCACTGGCTGTTCCCGGCCAACGGCGAGGTGGCGTGGGGATATGCCTTGGCGGCGGGGGGTCTCCACGCACCGCGCTTGCTCACGCTGGCCTTCGGCCTCGCGATGATCGCTCTTCTCGCTACGTGGCTCACGGAGGAGGGCTACGAACCCTGGACCGCGCGCATGAGCCTCGCGTTCCTGCTTCTGGCGCCCATCGCCCTCATCCTGCTCGGATCGTGCAACGTCGAGTGGCCGATGGTGTTCTTTCTACTGCTTGGCTGGCGTTTCAGCCGCCGCCACCTCGTGAGTGACGCGCCTCGTGACGCTGTGCTGACCGGGCTTGCCTGGGGTGCCTGCCTCGGGTTCAAGTACACCGCGTTTCCAGTCGTTGTCGGCCTCGCACTCGAGTGGGTGGTGGCGATCACTCGCAGACGCGGGTTCCGTCGCATGCTGCCGCCCCTCGGATTCCTCGCTCTCGCGTCAGCTGTCCTGGCAGGTGGCTGGATGGCACGCAACTGGCACTTGACCGGCGTTCCGCTCTACCCGATCGGTGCGAGCGCCAGCGCATCTGGAGAGTCGGAGGTCGACACCCGGGCGCTGATCAACTACTCGAAGCTCTCCGGGGCCTGGCGCTACGTGCCCTGGCTCTACCATGCGACTGCAGACCCGGTGACCGACCAGCGCCTGCACGCAGGGTGGCCGCTCCTTCTTCTCGGCGTCGTGCTTGCTGGGTGGTGCCGTGCTGGGGAGCGGCCCTGGCTCACCGTTGTGGGCGTCTCGCTGTTGTTCCTGCGGTACTCGCCGGCCGCCCGCGCATACGTTCCGGTCTTGGCACTCGCCTGGCTGTTCCTTCCGGACTTCCTGCAGCAGGTGGCGTCGCGGCCTCGCCTGCGCGCCGCCGTCTCCGTGGTCATGGGAGTCATCGCGCTGACCTCGCTGCCCTGGTTTCACGTTATCCTCACCCAGTCGAGCGT
Organism: Thermoanaerobaculaceae bacterium; assembly: GCA_050018455.1. Taxonomy (GTDB): domain Bacteria; phylum Acidobacteriota; class Thermoanaerobaculia; order Thermoanaerobaculales; family Thermoanaerobaculaceae; genus RBG-13-68-16. The sequence goes on from JBEKAA010000002.1 coordinate 115,940, forward strand.
AGGCGCACAGGACTATCTCATCGGCAACATTGCGGAGGAGGAACTGCTCCGCAGGGCCGGTGTGCTAACGCCCGTCGTTCGGTGGGTCCGGACCCAATCGCCGGTTGACGCGCGGCTTTGGGTATGGGGAGGCGAACAGACGTTCTACCTCGACCGCTGGGTACGGGCCTCAAGCTACCTCGAAAAGCCCCTCTTTCTCACATGGTTCGAGCGCTACGGCGAGGCGGGGTTTACCCGCAAGGTCGTACAGGAGCGCCTCGACTTCATCCTCGTCGAGTTGGCCCACTGCGCCGTGCCTCCGACCTCCGTGTCTACCGAGAGCAGGGCGTGGCCGATCGCGCGAGACCTCCAGCCTGTGATCGCGCGCTGGATGCGTGACAACTTGCAGGAGGTGACCCGGGACGCCAAATACGCGCTCTTTCTGGTCCGGGCTCCCCACCCCGGCTGGCGCCGCGCCACCCCCAAGGTATGATGACGGCCGCACGGTGCGGGATCAGCTCGACGGACGGGGCAAGAAGCCGCGCGCGCGGCGGAGTGGGTATATGAACGATGTGGTCGTGATCGGGGTGGCCGGGGGCACCGGCTCCGGCAAGACAACTGTGGCGGAGGCGATCGTCTCCCGCGTCGGCGCCGAAAGGATCGCCTACCTCCAACACGACAGCTACTACCGCGATCTCACTGGCTGTGAGCGCGACCTCCTGCTCCACCACAACTTCGACCATCCCGATGCCCTGGAGAGCGAGTTGCTCGCCCAGCATGTCCGAGCTCTCAAGTCGCACATCCCCGTCGACGTGCCGATCTACGACTTCACCCGGCACGTCCGGACAGGAGAGACCCGCAGGGTGGAACCGCTCGGCGCCGTGCTCGTGGAGGGGATCCTGATATTCAGCGAACTGGCGCTGCGGGAGCTCTTCGACATTAAGATCTTCGTCGACACGGACGCCGATCTCCGCTTCATCCGCCGGCTGCGCCGCGACCTCGTCGAGCGCGGGCGCACCGTGGAGAACGTCATCGCACAGTACCTCGAGACCGTGCGCCCCATGCACCTTGAATTCGTCGAACCCTCGAAGCGCTGGGCCGATCTCATCATCCCGGAGGGTGGCTTCAACCCGGTAGCTCTCGACGTCGTGTGCTCCCGCGTCGACGCTCTACTTCAACCTGCAACGGCATGACTGTTCGCCGGATCATCACGGTCGCGTCCGGGAAGGGCGGCGTCGGCAAGAGCACCTTTGCGCTCAACTTTGCCCTGACCCTCTCGCGCGTGGCCCCGACCGTGTTCGTCGACTTCGACACCGGCACGTCGTCTATCCGCAACACCGTGGATGCCCCGGTCGAGCGCGACCTCTATCACTTCTTCCGGAAGGGAGAACCGTTCGAGCGCTGCCTCACCACTCTCCCGGAAAAGCTCGACCCCGACGGGAACTTCAAGAACTTCGCCTTCGTCGCCGCGCCTCAACACGCCATCGAGGAGTTCACCAATCTCTCCGACGCGCATCGCGTCCGCCTCATCAGGGCGATCAACCAACTGCCGGCGGCCTACGCCATTCTCGACCTCCGGGCGGGCCTCGATGCCAACGTGCTCGATTTCCTGCCCCATTCCAACTCGGGGATCCTGGTTTTCACGCCGCACCACCCGGCGGCCACGATGGCGGCCGCCGACATCGTCAAAGCGCTGCTTTTCCGAAAGCTGCGCCTCGTCTTTTCGACCGACGGCCCGCTGGCCGCGACGGCGGGAGCGCCTTCGCAGCTGGCGGCGATCAACGCCCTCCTCGACCAGGTCGAGGACTCGTACGACGGCCGCATTCCGAATCTGGACGCCTTTCTCGCCGATCTGTTCGAGGCCTTCGGGGACGCCCCGGTCGTGCGGGCGCTGGCCGAGAACATCGCGAGCTTCAGCGTCTTCTTTGTCCTCAACCTCTTCGACGGCGTCAAGGAGTCGTTCGAGTCGGTCGTGGAGCCCTTCGTGCGGCTGCTTCAGGGCCAGATCTCCGCCCAGTTAGCGATTCACAACCTCGGCTGGATCGTCAGCTCTCGCGATGTGCACGAGAGCAACTGCAAGAAGAGACCGATCGTGCTGGCGCCCGCTCCGGCGACCCAAGGTCGCCACGAAGCGGTTCTCGCGGACCTCCTTGCGCTGGCAGATCTGCGGGCAACGAAAGGGTCGTCTCCGAAGCCTCGCAGCACGGTGGACTATCTTCTTTCGATCGACGCGAAGCGCGCGCTCACCGATCAACTCGAGGTGCTCAACGCGATGCACCGGGATCCCGCCGCGCTGCAGGTGCGCGACAACTTCGCGTACATCGCCCGCCGCGCGCTCCACGCCCTGGCGAGCCTGCCGCCGGATCGCTTCGGACAGCGGCAACTCCTTACACCCTTCGAGCTTGTTCAGGCGCTGCTCCGGTCGGTTGCGCCGCTCACTCCCGATTCCGACGCCGCCGCTGGCGAAGCTCCTCTTCCTTGAACATGTACCGGATGGCGTGCTTGTAGATCATCAGGTTGGGTCCGTCGGTGCGGTTGAGCTTGATGCAGTCGCGGTCGTACCACTCAACCCAGCCGTGCAGTTCCGTCCCATCGTCAAGCATCACGACCATCGCCGTCTTGTTCTGCATCTGCTTGATGAAATAATAATTCTCGGCGTTGGTCTGATCGGGGGGCGCCTGCTTGCGGTGCGTCATCCCCCGGAGCGGAGCGCGGTCTGCAACCTCCGAGATCGATGGCCGGATGAGGCGCCGGCTCGTAAGGGGTTGGTCCCCCGTGCGTTCAAATTCCTTCATCGTTTCCCCGTCGTACTGACTGAGGCGAAGTATACCACCCCGCGGGCTCACTGATAAAGGATACGGAGCGACCCTCTGAATGGTTTATCCGGATGGCCCAGGCCGCTTGGTCGGATTGACCTCGCCGGCCTCGTGCGCGAGGCAACACATGAGCCGGCCGCACATCCCCGAGATGCGACTCGGGTTGAGCGAGAGTCTCTGGGCCTTCGCCATGCGGATCGTCACCGAGTTGAAGCGGGCCATGAACGTCGAGCAGCACAGCGTGCGTCCACACGGCCCCCACCCTCCGCTCGTCTTGGCCTGGTCTCGCACCCCAATCTGCCGGAGTTCGACCCGCCGGCGGGTTCGCCGGCCGAGGTCCCGCAGCAACTCGCGAAAATCGACCCGCTCTTCGGCAGCGAAGGTGATCACGACAGTATCGCGGTCCAGGGGCACGATGGCCGTCACCGGCCGCATCGCCAAATTGAGCTCCCGTGCACGTTCCCTGCAGAACCGCAACGCGTCGCGGGCTACCAGCGCAAGCTCCTCGCTGCGGGTGACCTCGGAAGGCGAGGCGCGGCGCACGACATTTCCCGCGACCCTCCCGTTGCACGGCCGGAGCACCGGGATCTCGTGGCTGACGGCGCGGCCGACCCTCTCGCCATCTGCACCGGCGACCAGGTAGTGACCACCCGCCTCCACCTCGACACCTTCCTTCAGCGAGCAGACCTGCCCCGGAAGGTCGGCCGAAAACGTGATCCGAGTCAGGCCGGGTTGCGGTCGGATGCTGCCTGGACAGTCCGAGCAGCTCATTACTCCTTCCCAGTCCCGCCGATCGCCGCGTCGGCAGCGGCGACCGCCTCGGCTTGTTCCGCTCGAAGGTGCCGCAACCGGGAAGCGATCTCGCGGTCGCCCAGCGCGAGCATCTGCGCCGCGAGCACGGCCGCGTTGCGCGCACCTGCCTTGCCGACGGCAACTGTGGCGACCGGCACGCCACCGGGCATTTGGACGGTGGAGAGCAAGGCGTCCAGGCCATCCGCGATTCCACCCGGGAGAGGGACGCCGATGACCGGAAGGATCGTCGTCGCTGCGACGACACCGGCCAGGTGGGCCGCCATCCCGGCGCCGCAAATGAAAACGCTGACCCCTTCGCCCTCCGCGCCACGCACGAGTTCGACAGTACGGGCCAAGGAACGGTGTGCCGAGGCGACGTGGGCACGCCATGCGACGCCGAGGTGGTCGAGTTCACGTCCCGTTTCCTGCAGGGTCTCCCAGTCGCTCTTCGACCCCATGAGGATCATCACCGACCCGCTCATCCCATCCCCCTGCCGACATCACGACGGTACTGCATGCCGTTGAACCGTACCTTTGCAACCGCGTCGTACGCGACGCCCGCAGCCTCTGCCGGCGTGGCGCCCCTCCCAACTATCGAAAGCACCCGTCCTCCGGCGGTCACCAGTATCCCTTCCTGAAGAGCGGTGCCGGCGTGGAACGTGAGGACCCCGGGTTGCGCTAGCGCATCCCCGAGCCCCGTGATCGGCTCCCCGCGGAGCGGGGTCCCGGGATACCCGCCGGCCGCGAGGACCACACAGACGGCCGCCTCGTGTTTCCAGGCCACTCGCTGGGAACCGAGCTCTCCAGTTGCGGTGGCACGCAGGAGGGGCAGCAGGTCGCAGTCGAGACGAGGGATCACGGCCTGAGTCTCCGGGTCGCCGAGTCGGCAGTTGTACTCGAGCAGCTTCGGACCGTCGCGCGTGACCATCACACCGGCGTACAGGACGCCGCGATATGCCCGCCCTTCGGCAGCCAGACCGCTCACGGTCGGATGAACGATGGTGCGAAGGATCGTGCCTGCCAGGCCGGACTCGAGGGGGACCGGCGAGACCGCACCCATCCCGCCCGTGTTCGGGCCCTGATCATCGTCGGCGAGACGCTTGTAGTCACGCGCCGAAGCAAGAGGCAGCACGCCGGTCCCATCGCTGAGGACCATGAACGAGACTTCCTCACCCTCCAGACACTCCTCGACGAGAACCCTTTCGCCGGCAGCGCCGAATGCATGCTCCTCGAAGTACTGAACGATCGCGGCGTCCGCCTCGTTCCTGGTGCGGCAGACCTGAACGCCCTTGCCCGCGGCGAGGCCGTCGGCCTTGAACACCACCGGCACGCCGAGCTTCTTCACGGCTGCCGCGGCCTGATCCCGATCGCGCGCCACGAGCGCTCGGCCGGTCGGGATGTCGTGCCGCCGGCAGAACTCCTTGGTGAAGACCTTGCTGCCTTCGAGCTCCGCCGCCGCGCGGGTCGGTCCGACGAGAACCAGCCCGCGCCGTGCGAACTCGTCGGCGATCCCGAGGACTAGGGGGAGCTCCGGTCCGACCACGGTGACGTCGATCCGCAGCGACGCTGCAAACTCGGCGAGCTCGACGGTGGCGTCCGCGGCGATCGGAACACAGTTCGCGATCGCGCTCACACCCGGGTTCCCCGGGGCGACGTACAGCTCGTCGACGCCCTCGGCGTGAGAGAGCTTCCACGCGAGAGCGTGTTCGCGGCCGCCACTCCCGACCACGAGAACCCTCAATGCAGACTCCCGGTGACGATTGCAGCCTGCAACAGAGACAGGCAAGCAGTCTCGACGACGTCCCGCGAGGAGCAGCCGCGCGACAGATCGTTGGCCGGCCGCGCCAGACCCTGGAGCAGCGGACCCACCGCGCGGGCGCCGCCGAGCCGCTCGGTGAGCTTGTAGCCTATGTTCCCCGCGTTGAGATCGGGGAACACCAACACGTTGGCGCGTCCGGCCACCTTCGAGCCGGGCGCCTTGCGGGAACCCACCGACGGGAGGATCGCCGCATCGAGCTGCAGCTCGAAGTCGTACTCGAAGTCGACGCCGCGATTCGCGAGGGCTGCTCCGGCAGCTCGAACCTTGTCCACCAGCGGGTGCTCCGCCGATCCTTTGGTCGAGAACGATAGGAGAGCCACGCGCGGCTCACCGCGGACGATCGCGCGAAAGGTCGCGGCGGCACCTATCGCCACGTCGGCCAGTTGCTCCGGGTCGGGATCGGGGAGCACGGCACAGTCCGCGAAGACCATGAGTCCGTTGTCGCCCCACTTCGTCTCGGGGTGAACCATCACGAACGCCGACGAGACGGTCTTGATCCCGGGCGCCGCCCCAATGGCGTGAAGCGCCGCGCGGACCGTGTCCGACGTCGTGCGCACCGCCCCGCCTACGGAGGCGTCGCACTCGCCCGCAGCCACGAGCAGCGAGCCGAAGTAGAGCGGATCACAAAGAGCCGCATCGGTCTGCTCCTTCGACCACCCTTTGGGAGCCCGCCGCGAATAGAGCAGGTCGAACAGCCGAGCACGCCTCGGGTCGCCGGCCGGATCGGTGACCTCGACACCCAACGAAACCAGGCGCTCATGCGCAGCCACCCGTTTATCGGCAGGACACAGAATGGTGACCTTTGCGATTCTCTCGTGACACAAGACCTCGGCCGCCTCCACGATGCGGGGGTCGTCACCCTCGACGAGCACGACGTGACCGTCAATTGCGCGCGCGCGGCCCGGTAGATCTTCCAGAAAACTCATGCCGACCTCCGCACGTATTGTAACCACCTTTCACGGCCGTTCCAGGCAAGGCTGCGGCGGGGCCGCGGTGACTCTTCTGAACTCGCTCTGAATACAACACTTTGCCGCTGTAGCCCGGTTCCATTCGTCGTTTGCGGAATTTGAGACCGTGAGATGGCCAGGTCTTGACAACCGTCACAAAACCGTCGCAATATTGTAAGGGGGACTTACCGACGTTGACTCCTGTTCCGGTTCCGGCGCGCTTGGGAGGATCCATGAAGGGGAAACTTTGCTGGCTGGCCTGCGCATGCATCGGCGCGGCCGCGTCCGGGTTCGGCCAGGACGTCGGGAGCATCGGCATCGGCTCCGCCTGGCAGCACACGAGCGGCAACCAGGATGCCTTCGCGAGCCAGTACGACCTTTCGCAGGGCGCTTTCCTTGAGAACCTCAACCTCGACCTGCGACGCTACTTCGCCGGGTACGACCGCTTCGAGTTCAAGGCGGAGGGGTTCGGAGGCGATCCGCACCAGCACGTCTCGCTCAACATGGTCAACTGGGACCGCGAGTGGTCGCTGAAACTCGACTACACCCGCAACGAAGCGGTGTTCCCGTCTCCCGCCCTTGACCTGACCGGGCTGACCGCCATGCCGACGCCCTCCGGCAACCTTGCAAACGGCGGCACGTTCAGCATCACCCGTTGGACCGGCTCCCTGACTTGGGACGGATGGAAAGCTGCTCGTCTGCGCCTCGACCTTCGTGACGTGCAGCGCAGCGGCGACCAACTCTTCGCGTACTACGGCCTGGGTGGGCCGTACGTTGGCCTCACCTCGCTCGACGAGAAGACCCAGGAGGCCGGGCTCTCGCTCGAGACCCGTACCCTTCCGGTCAAACTGGTCTTCGAGCAGGACGTCACGAAGTACGAGCGCGAGCCGCGCGGCGGCGTCGGCAACGACGGGCAGCCGCTCCTCGGCACCAGCCCGAACCTGCTGGCGACGTACGACACCCCCGGCAAGGACTCCAGCACGGTGCCCACGACGCGCCTCTCCGCGGTCTACAACGACGGCGCGTTCGAGCTGGTAGGGCAGGGGCTCTACCGGCGCGATCGCCTCGAAGCCGACCGCAACGACACGACCGCGTACGCGATCAATGGCGGTCAAGCTGGTCAGATCAGCTACCTCGACGCACTGATGGGCTCCGCCAATTCCGACACGAAACTCGGCGACCTTCGACTCGGGCTCGCCGTGACGGACAACCTCACGCTCCGTGTGAAGGGCCACTACGAAGACGTCTCCACCGACAGCACGCTGATCGGCCAGGAGATTCTCCAGCTCAGCGGCCCGGGCGGCAGCCTCGCATTCCCGTCCATCATCAACGATAGCGGCTACCTCGATCGGACCGACAAAGACGTCGCCGGCGAAGCCGAGTTCAAGGCCGGCCCGTTCGGGCTCGTGGTCGGGTACCACGACGGCTCGGAGGAGATCGGCCTCCAGTACACCGGCGGCGAAACGCCGGAGAACGTGACGCGGGACGCGAAGGGGTGGGACGCCACGGCTTCCCTGGCGCTCGGCAGGGTGTTCACAGCCCAGGTCGGCTGGGACAGCTCGAGCTTCGAGCAGTACGTGTTCCGCACCGACCCCCAGACGGTGAAGCGCCTGTGGGGCAAGATCTCGGCCCGCCCCGCGGCCGGCCTCGAACTCAACGCGCACGGCAGCCACGAGACCCTCGACAATCCGGCCACGGAAGCGGACGTCTCGCGCCCGACCGATTCTCTCGGCGCGTCCGCGACGTACACCGCCACGAGCGGCGCCTTCGCGAGCCTGAGCGTGGATTCGCTCAAGCTGACGAGCGACACCGCGATCATGTACTTCGCACCCGGACTCACGACCGGGGACTCGCACTACGACACCGATGTCCTGACCACCTCGCTGCGGGCCGCATTCCCCATTGGGCCCGTAGTTCGCCTGACGGGCGGCGGGCTCTACCTCAAGGACCGGGGCGACACGCTGCCGTTCACCTCCAAGGCGTACGACCTCGAGGTCGAGGTGCCGGGCCCGTTCAAGACCCGTCTGGCGCTGTTCGGCAACCACTGGGCGTACGACATTCCCAGCGCCAGCGATCAGAACTACGACGTCACCCGCTACGGAATCTCCGTGCGGCGGAGGTTTTGAGCCATGCGCAAGAGCCTGCTCGCAGCAATCGCTCTCCTGGCCGCAGCACCGCTCCTTGCGGGCCTGCCAAAGGGTTGGGTGGGCCGAGACACCTGTGCCACGTGCCACGAGGATGTGGCGAAGGCGTTCGTCGCCGGGCCCCACGGAAGGGCGATGGCCGACCGCGCGCCCAAGAACCTGCTGAAGCTCGAGGGAAGCACGCTCGACCGCTCGTGCGAGTCGTGCCACGGCCCCGGCGAGGTTCATGCCAACGACCCCAGCACGAAGAACATCCGGTCGCTCAAGGGCGCGAGCACCGCGGACGCGTCTTCGGGTTGCGTCTCCTGCCACGCGGCGCAGAAGGGCGGTCTCGCGTTCCGCACGCACGGCCACGAGAGAGCCGGAATCGCGTGCCTCGACTGCCACGTGTCAGGCCACGCCGCCCCGGCGGCGGAGCCGATGCTGGCGCGCGCCCGCGGCGTCCTCTGCACCGGCTGCCACGGCTCGCAGACGGCGCAGTTCGCGTTGCCGTACGCGCACCGTAACGGCAAGACGCCGTTCGAGTGCATGTCGTGCCACACGGTGCACGGCGGCACCACGGTGCGCGGTAGGGTCGAGGAGGACGGGCAGCAGCCTTGCGTCGCATGCCACACCGAGAAGGCGGGCCCGCAGGTGTACCCGCACCCGCCGATGGCGGTCAACGGGTGCATCGCATGCCACACCCCGCACGGCTCGCCGAACCCGTTCCAGCTCAACCGTGCGTCGGTCTCGCAGCTATGCCTCGAGTGTCACACGAACACGCCGACGTTCCACGATCTGTCCAAGCCAGCGTACCGCGCCTGCGTGAGCTGTCACGCCGCGGTGCACGGTTCGCAACGTGACCGGAACCTCTTTCAGGAGTAGCAGTGGGGGAGACCCAGAAAGGAGATTGAGTTATGCGTAAAGTCTTAGTAGTCCTCGCCGCCATGCTGTTGGCGAGCACAGCCCTGGCGGGGACCGACCTTGTGCGCTCGCATCTGTCGACGACCGTGGCGAAGGTCGACATCGCCAGCCTGTCGGCGAAGCTTACCGCGCTGTACGGCGCCGACGCGGCCGCCTCGTACCTCGGCAGCCAGGTCTGCCTCGCGTGCCACAACGGCAGCGCCGGATTCCCGGCGGACCGGTCGGGGTGGCACAACACCTTCCACGCCCAGATGATGCGGCGGCCGATGGGCCAGTACACGCTCAAGTACGGCATGGGCGTGATCGCCAATCAGGCCCATGGAGCGACGGACGACTTCATGGTCGGCCTCAACCTGTCGGCGATCGGGGCGTTCTCGGCGTACGGCGCCAACGCGCCCGTACTGTCGTACAACGCCACCAACGACACGTACTGGATGACCATCGGCACGCTCAAGTGCCAGGTCGTCGCAACGCTTGCCGGAAACATAGAAGTAGACGGAACGGGCATTCAGGGCCAGGACTACCTGCTGCGCGTCCCGGTCACGGACACGCCCACAAAGCTGTCGATGGCCCTCTACTTCGCGCCGGCCAGCTACTCGCCCGCCGCTGGGTGGGCGCCGGCGTCCGGCTGGTACGACAGCAACTACAACCCGAAGTACGGCGCCACAACCACGTCCTCTCAGCTCGTCGCCAGCGGCGGCCCGCAGAGCCACACCAGGAGCTGCGTGGGCTGCCACGTCACCGGCATCCGTTCGATCAGCATCAACGCGGCCGGTGAGGCCGTGTTCCAGGGCTACTACGCGACGCTCTACAACGCCAACGACCCGATGTACGTCGACTACAACGGCGACGGCAACTTCGAGCTCACCAGCATCGGCTGCGAGAGCTGTCACGGCCCCGGCGCCCAGCACGTCCTGGCCGGCGGCGACCCGACCAAGATCGTCGACCCGCTCACACTGACCGGCGCGCAGTCCGCCGAAATTTGCGGCCGCTGCCACATCCGCGGCAAGTCGGTGCCGGCCGGCACGTGGGCGTGGCCGTACCACGACGACACGGGCACCGACTGGATCCCGCAGCAGACCGGCAGTTGGGTCGAGTTGACGACCTTCCAGGGGACCGGCGCCCTCAACTACTGGGGCGACGGCGTGCTGCCCTCGAACGCGCGCCCTTGGGATCAGTACGTTCTATCAGGCCACGGCCAGAGTACGTACGGCCAGAACGGGTCAGCCGTTCCATGCTCCGACTGCCACGACCTGCACAACAACCAGCAGGTTGACCAGATCGTCACGTCGCGGCAGGGCGAAGGCTCCGCAAGCTCGGTAACCATCCCGACGTCGCCTGCGAACGACACGCTCTGCCTCTCGTGCCACGTGGGACACACCTTCCCGACGCTCACCGCCGCCATGGCTGCTGACTACGCGGACAACCTGGACGCGATCGGGGACGCCATCTCGGCGCACACGAACCACCCGTACGCCCCGCAGCGCATGATGGGCTTGAGCAACTGCATCACCTGCCACATGTCGGCGGACGGCGGCCACACCTGGATTCCCCTTAGCCCCCAGAACACCCTCACGTACGCCACGAGTGGCGTGAAGAACGCCAGTGGCAATTACGTCGGCTACCCGAACGCCTGCGCCAACTCCTGTCACAACACCCTGGTCAACATCTTCGGCCTCGGCCTCAACCCAACTCCGTCGATCTGGACCACGACGTACGCCACGAGCCTGGCCACGATCCTCCAGACCTATTACGGGCCCGGCGGGACTTGGTGGAACACCACACCGGCGCCGTAGCGCCGCGTTGATCGCAGCACCGAACGAATCACGTCCGCGGGGGGCACACGCCCCCCGCTTTTCTATTCTGGCGGGAGATCCCGCGTCCGCTCCGCCCACCCACCCGGACGCTCCAGACCCCCCGGCTCGCGCAACTTCTTTAAGGTACACGTCGCATGAACGTTCTGGAACACGGGACACAGCTCTTGACAACATACAACATAAATACGATGCTATTAGTGATGAATGAAACGGACGCGTATCGCCTGCAGGCGCTGCTCGAGCTCGCAGCCTCGTTTCCCGAGCCTCGGACCGCGGTCCAGATCGCGCGCCGCCGCGGCGTGCCGGCGAGGTTCTTGGCGCGCCTGCTCGGGAACCTGGCGCGCGAGGGTCTCGTGACCACTTCGCGTGGCCCGCGCGGCGGCGTCCGGCTGGCGGCGAGACCGGAGATGGTCCCGCTCGGTTCTCTCGTGCGACCCGAGGCCCAGCCGGAGGCCGGCGGCGCGGCCGTGCACTGGCTCGCGAAACGGCTCGCCGAAGCCCGCGCCACGGCCCTCGAGCGGCTCACGCTCGCCGATCTGACGCAGGTGGAACGCAGCACGAATGCAGCTGTCGACTTCGACATCTAAGGGGGGATCATGCGCATCGCAGCAGACATCACCAAGCTCGTCGGCAACACGCCGATCGTGCGGCTCAACCGCGTCACCTCGGGGTGCGTGGCCACGGTGGCCGCGAAGCTCGAGTTTTTCAACCCGGCGCACTCGGTCAAGGACCGCATCGGGGTCGCGATGGTCGAGGCAATGGAACGCGCCGGCAAGCTGAAGCCCGGAGCCTCCGTGATCGTGGAGCCAACCTCGGGGAACACCGGCATCGCGCTCGCCATGGTCGCCGCGGCCAAGGGGTACCGGTGCGTGATCGCCATGCCCGAGAGCGTCTCGCTCGAGCGGCGCAAGGTTCTCAAGCTGCTCGGCGCCGAGCTCATCCTCACGCCCGCCGCCGAAGGGATGAAGGGCGCGATCCGGCGGGCGCTCACACTGCTCGACGAGATTCCCGGCGCGGTCATGCCGCAGCAGTTCGAGAACCCCGCCAACCCGGAAATCCACGCCGCCACGACCGCCGAGGAGCTCTGGCGCGACACCGACGGAACGATGGACATCTTCGTCGCGGGTGTCGGCACTGGCGGGACCGTCACCGGCGTGGGCCGCGTGTGGAAGCAGCGCAAGCCGGCACTGCGCATCGTGGCCGTCGAGCCCTCCGGCTCGCCGGTCATCTCTGGCGGCCAGCCCGGCTCCCACAAGATTCAGGGACTCGGTGCCGGCTTCATCCCCGCGAACCTCGAGACGAAGCTCATCGACGAGGTGATTCAGGTGAGCAACGAGGAGGCGTTCGCCATGGCGCGCCGGCTCGCCAAGGAGGAAGGGATCCTGGGTGGGATTTCGTCCGGGGCGGCGGCTCAGGCCGCTATAACCGTGGCAAGCCGGCCGGAGAACACGGGCAAGTTGGTGGTGTTCGTCGTGCCCTCGACATCCGAGCGCTACATCTCGACCGACCTCTTCGCCGGGCTCGACTGAGGACGCGGGACAAGAGTCAAACGGAAAACGGTAAAGGGAAAACGAGGAGCGCGACGGCAACCCCGTGGGTCGCGTTGGTCTTCGCCTTCCCTTTGACCTTTTCCGTCTTACCTTTCTCTTCTGCGGCTGTTGCTCAGGGGAGTTCGAGGTCCGGTCTCGTCGAGGCGAGGTGGTCGAGCGGCTCGAAATTGACGATGGCGCGCGCCGGCACGCCGCCATGGGCTGCCAACGCCACCGCCGTCTCCTCGAAGGCGAGGTGCCGGGGGTGATGCGCGTCGGACGCGAGCAGGAACCTGCACCCGACATCCCGCGCCAGGCCGAGGAGCGCAGGGTCGAGGTCCTGTCGGCGGGGGAAGCCGTTGATCTCGATCAGCACCCCGGCAGCAGCCGCGGCAGCGAAGACGACCTCCCAGTTGGCGCGGATCCCCGACCTTCGGGCGAACAGGCGACCGCGGGGATGTGCGAGCGCCCACACGCCGGGCTCCTCGATCGCCCGGACCAGCCTGCCGGTCTGATCCCGCCGCTCCGCGAGGCCCGTGTGGACCGCCGCGACGAGCAGCACGCCGGACCGGGCCGAGCGCGGGAGGTCCAACCTTCCGTCCTCCAGGATCTCCGTCTCCAGGCCCTGCAGAAGCCACAGCTCATCGCCGTGACGGCTGTTCCACGCGCGCACCGACCGGGCCTGCAGGGCGACACCCTCGGCGTCGAGGCCGTTCACGCATGCGAGGCCGCGGGTGTGGTCCGCCACGACCGCCCACGTCGCGCCGCGCCGCGCGCACGCCCTCGCCATGGCCTCCAGGTTCCCGGCGCCGTCCGAGGCCCGGGTGTGCCAGTGCGCGGCGCCGCGGATGTGCCGGTGGTTGGGTGCGCCCGGCGAGGCGACCGCGCGCCCAACCTCGGCCGCCGTGAGAAACCCCTGGCGCGTAGCGTTGCTTCGCAGACGGTTGGGGCCCGCGAGTCGGTGGGCCGCCGCCGAGAGCGCATCCGGCGTCCGGCACGCGCGGAGCATGGCCAGCGCGGGCAGCACCTCGAGCGCTGCCGTCTCCGGAAGCCGGCGCGAGCCCGCGAGCTCGCGCGGGTGATCGAAGACGGCGTACGCGGTTCGCAGGAGCGCGAGGCGCAGGTCGCCGGTTGGGTGGCTCTCCGCGAGCTGGAAGAGCGCCTCCGCCAGGTCGGCGTTGGTGATCACTCGGGAAGCCTACCCCAACCGGGCATGCGCGACCCCGCCCGAGAAGCCGCAGCCAATTTCGAGCGGCCGGGATTCCGAAACCGGACGCTCCCGGACCCCGGCCCCGCAAGCCCGGCGCCCGTGCTATCGTTCGGACATGCCACGACTTCTGCTTGTGGACGGGCACTCGAATCTCTACCGCGCGTTCTACGCGATTCGTGCTGGTCTGTCGGCCCCGGACGGAACCCCCACCAACGCGGCGTACGGCTTCCTGCGGATGCAGCACAAGCTGCTGCGCGATCTCGCACCCACGCACGTCGCCGTCGCGTTTGACGCCGGGAAGGAGACGTTTCGCACCCGCTTGGACGAGCGCTACAAGGCGCACCGGCCACCGATGCCCGACGACCTGCGAGTGCAGGTTCCGATCACCCAGGAAGCCGTGTCACTCCTCGGCCTGGCCGTTCTGGAGGAACCTGACGTCGAGGCGGACGACGTCATCGGCACGCTGGCCGCCCTGGCCGAAGCCGCCGGCTTTGAGGTCGTCATCGCCTCCACCGACAAGGACCTCATGCAGTTGGTCCGGGACCCCCAGGTGAAGATGTGGCACACGCGTCTGGAGCGGCTGCTCGACGAGCGCGGCGTCGAGGAGGTCTTCGGCGTCCGCCCTTCCCGGGTCGGCGAGGTCCTGACACTCATGGGCGACAGCTCCGACAACATCCCAGGGTGCCCAGGGATCGGCGAGAAGGGCGCCAAGGAGCTCATCGGCAAATGGGGAACGGTCGACGAGATCTACGCGCACCTCGATGACGTCACGCCCCCCCGCGCCCGCAAAGCGCTCGCCGAGCACCGCGACGAGGTCGAGCTCTCCCGCCAGCTCGTACGCATCCGCACCGACGTCGCAATTTCCGAGACCCTCGCCGCGCTCGAGCGCCGAGCGCCCGATGCCGACCGGCTCGCGGACCTCTACCGGCGACTCGGGTTCGGTTCCTTCCTCGCCGAGCTGGGAGTGTCCGGCGGGGAGCAGACGGCGAACGTGACGCCCGCGCGTGAGATCGGGTTCCCGGAGCTCGGCCCCCTGCTCCGGACGCCGGGCGCCGCAGTTGCCCTGGCCCCGGATCGGCTCGCAGTGGCAACCGACGCCGGCATCGCCGTCGTCGCCGCCCCGACAGCGAGACTGTGCGAATCCCTCGCACCCCACCTCGGCGAGGTGTGGTGTCACGACGCGAAAACCCTGATTGCTGCGTTCCGAGACGCAGGGGTCGAGCCGCCTGCGGTGCCGCGAGACACGATGCTCGCGGGGTACCTGCTGGCCCCGGGCGAAGCCACCGACCTCGCGGCCCTGTGCCGCCGCTACGGCGTTCAACCTCCCGCCGCAATCGAAGCCGAAGAGACTGCCCGCGCCGTTGCAGCCCTCGCACCTCAACTCGCTCGACGCCTCTCCGAGGAGAAGCTTGACGAGGTGCTCGCCACCCTGGAGCTTCCCCTCGTGCCGGTGCTCGAGGCGATGGAGCGTCACGGAATTCGCCTTGACTGCTCGCTCCTCGAAGAGTTGAGCGGCCGCCTCGCCAGATCGATTGCCGACCTCGAACGCGAGATTCATGCCGAGGCGGGCGGTCCGTTCAATATCAACTCCCCACAGCAGCTCGCCGAGGTGATGTTCGAACGGCGCGGACTGCCGGTGTTGCGCCGCACTGCGAAGACCAAGGCGCCCTCGACCGACGCCGATGTCCTGGCAGAGCTGGCCGCACGCGGCCATCGCCTGCCTGCCCTCCTGCTCGAATTCCGGGAGCAGACCAAGCTCAAGTCCACCTACATCGACGCGCTGCCGAGACAGGTGGCTGCCGACGGCCGTGTGCACACCCGGTTCAACCAGGCGGTCGCGGCCACCGGCAGGCTCTCTTCGTCGGATCCCAATCTCCAGAACATCCCGGTCCGAACCGAGATGGGCAGGGAGGTCCGGCGCGCGTTCGTGGCCGACCCCGGACAGTTGCTCCTCACTGCCGACTACTCGCAGATCGAGCTCAGGGTCCTCGCCCACCTCTCGGAGGACCCCGCGCTGCACGACGCGTTCGCCCGAGGCGAGGACATCCACACGGCGACTGCCGCCCTGGTGTTCGGAGTCGCACCGGAGCTCGTGAGCCCGGACCAGCGGCGTGCCGCGAAGACCATCAACTTCGGCCTCATCTACGGGATGGGAGCGTACGCTCTGGCCCGCGAGCTCGGAGTCACGAACGCGCAAGCGCAGCAGTTCATCGAGGCCTACTTCGGGCGGCTCCCGCGGGTGCGTGCGTACCTCGAAGCCACCAAGGAGCAGGCGCGCTCGACCGGGAAGGTGACCACTCTCTTCGGGCGCGTGCGCTGGATCGCCGGTCTGGACTCCAGGAACGCGCAGGTGCGCGGCAACGCCGAGCGTCAGGCGATCAACGCACCGGTTCAGGGGACCGCCGCGGATCTCATGAAGCTCTCGATGATCCGACTGCACGAGGAGTTGGCCCGACTGAACCTGCCTGCTCGGCTCATCCTCCAGGTGCACGATGAGCTCATCCTGGAGGTCGACCAGACCGCTGTCGACAGCGTCGTTGCGCTGGCCAGGCACGTCATGGAAGGGGTCGCCAGTTTGCGGGTGCCGCTCCGGGTGGACATCGGAGTAGGGTCGTCCTGGACATCGGCGAAAGGGTAAGATGATCGCATGCGGCGAGCCCTGATCGTCCTGAGCCTGATCGCAAGCGTGCCGGCGTTGGCCCAGAAACCCTGGGAAACTCGTGCGGACCTGCCCGTGCCCGTGCCGGTCGAGTTGCCGGCAGTGCCTCCCACGAACCCTTTCGCGGCCCCGCTCCTGACGGCCCCGACGCCCGTCAGTACGCCGCTGCGGGAGAAGTTCTCGGGCATGTTCACGGTGCTGGCCTCGGTGTACGTCGACGCAGACGGCGGGGCCCGTCGCGTCGTGTTCACCCAGCTGCCGTGGCCCGACCTGGCGGACGCCCTGCGCCCCACGATCGCCGCAACTGTCTTCACTCCCGCCCGCTCGTCGGGCGCCGCTGTTCCGGTCTGGCTGCCGCTCGCGATCGATCTTCACGGCCGCGTGCAGGAGGGACGCGTCACCGGCCTTCAGCCCGGGGTTCCCGAGCCTGCCGCGCCGCCCGCAGTCGAACCGAGCCCGATTCCCAGCCCTGAGGCGCGGGACCTCGAGCTGCCCTTCACTCCGACCGAGCGTGTCGACCAACTGCCGAGCCCGAAGCGCTTTCGTGCACGCGTGGACGGCAGATCGTGGCGCCAGGGGATTCACCTCCTCGCCGAAGTCACCGGCGTAGGCCGCTGTCAGCGGGTCGTCTTCCTCGCGTGTCCCGAAGGGTTGAGGCCATGGCTCCTCGCGTCCATGGCCGAATGGACCTTCCGGCCGGGTACGACGAAGGACGGGCCCGTGAACGCATGGGTGCAATTGGACGGCGAGATCGAAGTGAAAGTGGGAGACCTGGCGTCCGACGTCCTCAGGGTCATGCGCCAGGGCTGGTCTCCCCACGCGGCCGCACCAGGCGCCGGCGGTCTCCCTCCCTCCGCGTAACGCGCTCCGAGTCGAGCCACTCCAGCACCGGGATCGCGAGCTTTCGGGTGAGACCGAAGCGGGCCTTGAATGCAGACACGTCGAAGCCCTCGACCCCCCAGTCCTTGAGAGAGGCCACCACCTCGTCGAGAACCTGGCGGTGCAGCACCCACTTGCCGCCGACCCTCGCGAGGCGCTTCTGGTCAACCAGGAAGCGCACCAGTCCCTCCACCACCCTTGGCTCCGCGCCGAGGGCCCGCGCGACCTCTTCCGGCGCAGGGGCCGCGAAGCCGGCCCTGCGGTAGAACTCCGCGACTCGACCTGCGAGAGCGTCCTCCAGGGGCGTTGCGTCGGCGGACAGCATCCTTCCGGCGACCTCGCGGACCAGACCGGCACGCCGAAGGTGGTCCAGGTAGAAGTCCCGGAGGGGCCGCGCCGGGGAAGAGAGCAACTGAGCCACGAACTCGGCACGGGGCACGCCCATGCCGCCTGCTGCGCGGAGGAGTTCGGCCGCCTTCGCTCGCGCACCGGCAACGGCGTCTCGGTGCAGGAGCTGCAGGGGGCGTGCGTGTGCAACCACGATGGAGCCCTCCGTCACGAGCCTGCCGAGGGCCGACTCGAGGCCCGCCTCTCGCACTCCCATCCGGAGCGAGAGCTCCGTCGCGGCGAGCCCCCGGGATCCGGCGAGACCTACCCACCGACCGATGGCCGCCGGCGCATCGATCCACGGTCGCGGCAGCGCCGCGAGGCTCTCTGCCTCTCGTCGAGCCAGCCGAGGCGGCTGGGTGTCCAGCACCTCGCCGCCTCCCACGGTCGTCGCCGGAGAGACCCGCCGCAGGACGATCTTGTCTCCGGGAGCCGCAAACATGGGATAGACAAGGCGCACGATGACGCGCCCCGAATCTCCCGGACCGATCTTTGCCGGACTCGCCCGTTCGATCCGCGCCAGCCTCCGCGCCGCGAGCAGGTGGACCCACACCCGATCGCCCTCGGCAATTACGGGAGCCCCTCGCAGCATTCGCACGTCGAGCGCGAGGCGGTGCGAGGGCCTCCACTCGTCGGCCTGGAGCAGCTGCTCTCCGCGTGGAACTTCGGCGACGGTCACGCCGGTCAGACCCAGCGCGATCCGTTCGCCGACCTCCGCTTCGTCGCGGGGCGTACCGTGAACCTGGATGCCCCTGACGCGCGCCCGGGCGCCGCCGGGGAGCGCCACCAACTCGTCGCCGACCCGCACGCGTCCCCAGTTCGCGGTGCCGGTCACCACCGTTCCGACTCCGGATACCGTGAAGGCTCGGTCAACCGCGAGACGGAAAGGTCGGTGAGGATCCTGCTTCCGGGCCACCCCACGGCTGCATTCGAGCACCGCGTCGCGGACCTCCTTGACGCCCTCACCGCTCAGAGCGGAGCAGGTGATCACCGGCGCACCCGAGAGCGGACCGGCGGCGAGGTGAGCCGCGACCTCTGCCCGGACGGCGTCGAGTCGTACGCGTTCGACCGCGTCCGCCTTGGTCAGTGCCACGACGCCGCCTCGCACACCCAGTACCTCGAGCACGTCCAGGTGCTCGCGAGTCTGCGGCATGATCCCTTCGTCGGCCGCCACGACGAGAAGCGCGCGGTCGATGCCAGCGGCCCCGGCGATCATCGTGTGGACCAGCCTCTCGTGGCCGGGGACGTCGATCAAGGAGATCTCGACCTCGCCCAGCGGGTCGACGAGCGGTGCAAAACCCAGAACGAGCGTGATGCCCCTTCGCTTCTCCTCGGGGAGGCGATCACAGTCAACACCCGTGAGGGCTTTCACGAGTGATGTCTTGCCGTGATCGATGTGGCCCGCTGTGCCGAAGACGACGGCGCGCATCCACCTATACTAGCGGGGAGGGAGTGCGCGTGGTCGAGCAGGAGATGAAGATCCCGGTCACCGACTTGACGTCAGCTCGCGAACGCCTGAGGGAGCGGGGCTGGCGGCGGCTGGCCCCTCTGACGCTGGAGGACAACTGGGTCCTCGACGACGATGGAGGCACGCTCCGAAATAGCGGTCGTCTCCTGAGGGTCCGCCAGGCAGGACGGAACGGCTGGCTGACGTTGAAGGAGCCCGGCTCGTTCCACGGAGGCGTCAAGAGCAGGGTCGAGATCGAATCACCGGTCGAGAGCGCCGAAAGGGTGCTGGTCATCCTTGCCGGACTCGGGTTCCGGCCGGTCCGTCGCTACCAGAAGCGGCGCGAGGAATGGGCTCTCGATGAGATGGTTGTTGCCCTCGACGAGACGCCGGTCGGGAGTTTCGTCGAGGTCGAGGGTCCGGGCGACCGTCTCGCCGCGGCGGCCGTCGACCTCGGCCTCGACCCGCGCTCCGCGGTGCGGGGCACCTACCTCGACCTCTGGACCGAATACCGCGCGCTCCACCCCACCGCGCCGACCGACATGGTCTTCTCCGAATAGGCCGACCGGTATCATGGTGGGCGTGAAAGGCATGCTCCTCACAGCGGGCCTCGGACACCGCATGGAGCCGCTGAGCTCCGCCGTGCCCAAGCCTGCCCTCGATGTCCTGGGCCGCCCGCTGCTCTCGAGCGCTCTTGCGAACCTTCGCAGGGCCGGCTGCGAGGACATCGTCGCTAACCTACACCGCCACCCGGACCTGGTCGCTGCCGCGGCCCGTTCGGAGGGGGGCGGCACGATCGTGTTCTCATGGGAGCCGGACCTCCTCGGCGGAGCGGGAGGCGTGGCCGCCGCCCGGTCGTTTCTCGGGGATGACGATGTTCTCGTCGGCAACGGCGACACGTGGGGGGATCTCGACCTCGCACCGTTGCTCGCCGCGCGTGCGGACGGCGTCGCGGTGCTCGCCCTGATTCCACACCCCGATCCGCACCGCTGGAGCTCGATCGTCCTCGGCCCGGACGGGCCGGTGACGCGGTTCCTCGCACCCGGATCGGACGACCCCGCCGAGAGGTTCCTCTTCACCGGCTTTCAGCTCCTGACCCGCGAGGTCGTGGCGTCGCTGCCCGCCGGACCGAGCGAGATGGCCTCTCTCTGGGACACTCTTCGCCGCAGCCACCGCCTGCGCGGCGCCGTCGTGAGCGGACGTTGGCGCGAAGCCGGCACGCCTGCTTCGTATCGGGAGCTCGTCGTCGAGTCGCTGGGCGACGGGACGTGGACCCACCCCTCCGCAACGGTCGAGGGAGGTTGTCGGATCGAACGGAGCGCGGTGGGTGCGGGGTGCGGGGTCGCCCGCGGGGCCACGCTCACGGGCTGCGTTCTCATGGCTGGTGCCTTTGTCGGCCGCGACAGCGAACTTCGCGACTGCGTCATCGCCGGGCCGGTCACGGTATCCGGAGAGATGCTGGTTGGCACCCTGGTAGTGCCGCACGGGCGCGTCCCACTTGGCTGACCCGCAGTCGAATCCTCACAGTTTGATCTCGCGCCACTGCTTCCACCCCCGACGCCACTGCAGGGCGCGAATCACCCCGATGTCGCCATTGACCCGCACAACCAGCATCCGCTCCCTGCCGTCGTTGAAGTACACGCTCGACGGCGTCGCTCCTCCGGTACGTGCGAAGCTGATGATACCGCTGGACCCGACTCTCAGCCCGCGCTGGTCGAGCGTTCCGCCTCCGGATGGGTCCGGCACCTTCCAACTTGGCGGCACGCCGAGGTGGGCACCCAGACTGAGGAAGTGGACCCACACCTTCGGGCCCAGCGCCTTGTCGACTCCGCGGACGTAGTCCGCTCGGGAAACCCCGTCGTCGTCGCCGTCCGCGACCATCACGTAGTAGGAACGGTCCTCCATATCACTGAAGACCAGCCCGACGTTGCGGCAGCTCGTGAGGGCCTCCATGCGACAGCGGAGGGCGTCCGCCGCGATTTGCCGGGCAAGGCGCACGAGGTCGCTCGTGCGCTCGAACTGCTCGAGGTTCGGCACCGCGATCGCCACAGTGAGACCGATCATTGCCAGCACAGCCAACGCCTCGATGAGCGAAAACCCGCCTCGTGTCGTCATCACAGCCTCCCATGAACCGGGGGCGGCCGTACGCCGCCCCCGACCGTCCACGCACCTCGTAGTTTGTTTACTGCATGGAGTCCTTTGCCTTATGGATCATCAACTCTGTGCCTTAACAGCCGTCTTGGGGGTCCTCGGAGAACGCACCTTCTCCTTCAAGCTGGTTGCACCGGACGTTGCCACGTAGGGCTGCAGCCGGGCAAAGCTCTTCTCACCGATTCCCTTCACGCGCGCCAGCTCCTCGGGCGCCTTGAACGGGCCGTTGGCGGTGCGAAAGTCCACGATCCGCTGGGCGAGGGAAGCCCCGACCCTCGGAAGCAGTTGCAGCTCCTGGACTGTCGCCGTGTTGATGTTGACCTGCGGGTTGCCTGACGGTTGCGCCGCGAGAACGCCGCTCGCGAGGGCGGCCGCCAGAGTCATGCACATCAGGGTCCTGAATGTCATTGCCAATCTCCTTTCCTTTCATTGAGTTCTTGTCGAGTTCGTCGCCTTCCGGTGATTCCCACGCTTGACAGCTACGCTCGTGTGCACGTCGCTAAGGTCCGTGGCTCATCGTTCACCTCCGCGGGCGGTAGAGCGAGCCGCGTGCCAACCACCCCAGATCGAGTAACGAGTTGAACAACAATCACTTGGGATGGGGGTGTCAGGAGGGAGTCTTCGGTGGGGTGGTAAGCTCTCCTGTCAGTTTGGACGAGAATCACATGGAGACTTGTGTTGTGGCCTGTCAAGAAATCCGTACACCTGCCGAGAAGGTTGACAGCCCTTCGCCGACGGTCGGGCGCCTCGCCGGGCCCGGCGATCTCACGGCGCTGTTCGAGCTCGACCGGGCGTGTTTTGGGCGTCGGGCGTGGTCGCTGCGCGCCTGGTGGGAGGTGGTGGCGCTCCCAGACTGGACCGCGATCGTCATCGAGGCGGACGATGCAATCTCCGCCGCGAGCGTGCTCCTGGTTGCGGCCCCGGTATCGTGGCTGGTCTCCCTCGCCGTCCACCCCCGGTGGCGTCGTAGGGGCCTGGGACGCGCGCTCGTCCGCGATGCCATAGCGCGTGCGCGGGCGGCCTCGGCACGATGGCTTTCGCTCGAAGTGGACCGTTCTCACCGGGCGGCAGTCGCGCTCTACCGGGAAGAGGGATTCGGTCTGCTGCGCCGTTTCCGTGAGGAGGGGCGATGGCGGCAGGAGATGGTTTGCCGCCTGGGAGGCGTTTGTGGGAGGTGAACTCGCCTTGGTCGTGACGGGCGCGAGCGGCTCGCGTCTGGCGGTGCGCTTCGCCGAGCAGGCAGCCGAACACCCACAGCTCGGCGTCTTGCACGTGGTCCTCTCCGACGGGGCGCGGTTGGTCGTGGCCGATGAGCTCGGCAAGGACCGCGCGACGCCGCGGGGTTTCGTGACCGGACTCGCCGTGAGCGAAACCGGTAGGGGAAAGATCCGCTCGTGGGCCGAGGCGGACCTCGCGGCGCCCATTTCCTCAGGCTCGCACCCGCTGATCGGCGTGGTGGTTCTCCCGTGCTCGGCCTCGACCGCGTGTTCGCTCGCGGCCGGTGCGTCACGGGGGCTCGGTCAGCGTCTCGGCGACATCGCACTCAAGCAGCGTTGGCCTCTGATCCTCGGTTTCCGCGAGAGCCCTCTATCGGCCATCCACCTCCAGGCCCTCCTCACGCTCACCCACGCCGGAGCGATCGTCGCCCCGCCCGTTCCCGCCTTCTACCTTGGCGGCGACGAGATGTCGCGGTTTGTGGACCACTACTGCATGCGCCTGTTCGATCTGCTCGGAATCCCGGTCGAGCGTCAGGACCTGCGCTGGAAGAGCGAAACCTGATGCCCGCTGGCGCGGCGCTCGAGGCTGCGGAGCTCGTCAAGTTCGGCCACACAGCCTTCGCCTTGCCCTTCGCTCTGATCGCGGCGATCGCGGCTGCCGGTGGCATGCCTCGATGGCCGGTCGTGGCGTGGATTGTGCTCGCGATGGCTGGGGCGCGCACGGCGGCCATGGCTTTCAATCGGCTTGCCGACCACGCTACCGATGCGATGAACCCCCGTACGTCTTCAAGGACGCTGCCGGCGCGCCGGCTCGGACGCCCGATTGCGTGGACCCTCGTGGGCTGGGGGGCCGCCGCCCTCTTCGTCGCGGCGTGGCGGCTCAACCCTCTCTGCCTTGCGCTCTCCCCGTTCGCACTGGCTTGGGTCCTCGGCTACTCGTACAGCAAGCGTTTCACGTCCCTCTCCCACCTCTGGCTCGGCCTCGGGCTGGGGATCGCTCCCGTGGGAGCCTGGTTGGCCGTACGCGGTTCCTTCGCGTGGCCACCTCTGGTGCTGGCGCTCGCGGTTACAGCCTGGGTCACCGGGTTCGACATCCTTTACTCACTCCAAGACGAGGAGTTCGATCGGGCCATTGGCCTGCACTCGATTCCGGCGGCCCTCGGCGCCTGGCGATCCATCCTCGTAGCGCGCGGACTCCACGCCGTGGCCGCCATCGGCTTTGGGGGTTTCGCGATGCTCATAGGAGGCTGGGGCCTCTGGGTCGGGCTCGCCGTAGCGACTGCACTACTGGTCTGGCAGCACGCCCTGGTCGGCCCGGATCGGCTGGAACGCTTGAACACCGCGTTCTTCACGGCCAACGGCGCGCTCTCGGTGCTGATGTTCGCGCTCTACCTCCTTGATATCATGGTGCGCGCATGAACGCCGTGACGCTCACCGCTCGTCACATCGCCGTGGAAGGCCCGATCGGCGTCGGGAAGACTTCGCTCGTCGAGCTGCTTGCCTCCCGTTTCGAGGGCGTCAAAATCCTCGAAGACGTCCAGAACCCTTTCCTGGAGCCCTTCTATCGCGGCAAGGAAGGCGCGGCGTTCCAGGTGCAGCTCTTCTTTCTGCTTTCGCGGCATCAGCAGCACGTCGAGCTCTCGCAGATGGATCTGTTCACCCGTTTCGTGGTGTCCGACTACACCATGCCGAAGGACCGGATCTTCGCACGCATGAACCTCGACGACGAGGAGTTCCGCCTCTACGACAGGCTCTATCGGCTGCTCACCGCGCGCCTGCCAAGGCCCGACCTGGTGATCTACCTGGAGGCGAGCGTCGAGACGTGCATGAGGCGGATTCGCATGCGCGGCAGGGAGTTCGAGCGGGGGATGGACCCCGCCTATCTGCAGAAGCTGAAGGATGCCTACAACGCATTCTTTTTCCGCTACTCCGAGACGCCGCTTCTCGTCGTCAACACCGACGAGATCGACTTTGTGAACAAGGCGGAGGACTTCGACAACCTCCTCCAGCAGATTGCCCGAACCAGGCAGGGCACACAGGTGTACGTACCGCTCGGATCCGGCTAGGCGAAATGGACCGAGACGGGCCGATCAGGAGTTCATAGCCCGCCGCGCCATGGGAGCAGGCGTCGATGCCGCCGCCAGCGGCACGGCGACCGGCCCCGCCCGGATCCGTCGGCCCGGAGGGACCGATGGAAGCCACGATAACCGCCTCTGAGATCACGTCCGCCAAGGGGTCACGGCGGCTGGTCATGGTCACGGCCACGGACGAACCGTCTGCCCGCCTCGCCGATCGCGCCGGCGTCGACATCATCCTGGTCGGAGACTCCCTCGCCATGGCCGCCCTCGGACGGCCGAACACTCTGACAATTACCCTCGATGAGATGATCCACCACACACGCGCGGCGGCGGCGGGCGCAAGACGGGCGTTGCTTGTGGCGGACATGCCGTTCGGCTCGTACCAGACGAGCGTCGCCGACGCGGTCAGGAGCGCCTGTCGGCTCGTGGCCGAGGGCGGCGCGCACGCCGTCAAGCTCGAGGGCCCGAGGCACGACGAGGTCGCGGCGATCGTCGCCGCAGGAGTGCCGGTCATGGGCCACATCGGCTTGACGCCACAGTCGCTGCACCGCCTGGGCGGCTACCGCGTTCAGGGCCGAGAGGGCGACCAAGCGCTCTCATTGATCGAACAGGCCCGGGCTCTCGAGCGCGCCGGGGCGTTCCTCTTGGTGCTGGAGGCCATTCCCGCCGCGCTCGGAGCAGCCATCACCCGGGCCGTCGGCGTACCCACCGTCGGGATCGGCGCCGGGGCGGATTGTGACGGTCAGGTTCTGGTCTTCGCCGATATCGTGGGGCTTTCCGACCAGCCTCTGCCACGTTTCGTCCGCCGTTACGCGGACCTCGCGGGAACTATCCGAGCCGCCCTGGAGGCGTTCGCCGCAGACGTGAGGGAACGACGATACCCGGCGGAAGCCGAGTGCTACCCAGACCCCCCCGGGCTCGCCGATGCGCTTGCGAAGCATCTGAAGAGAGGGTGACATGCTCGTCATATCGACCGTGAACGGAGTCCGCGCCAGACGCGCAGAGATCGCAAACACCGCGAGGCGGCTGGCGTTCGTGCCCACCATGGGGGCACTCCACGAAGGACATCTCGTCCTTGTCCGTCGCGGACTCGAGTTGGCGGACGAGGTCTGGGCCAGCGTCTTCGTGAACCCGACCCAGTTCGCCCCCGGCGAGGACTTCGACCGCTACCCGCGCGACCTCGAGCGCGACCGCGCCCTGCTCGATCAGGCGGGTGCCACCCTGCTCTTCGCCCCCTCCGCGAAGGAGATGTACCCCTCGCCCACGGCCACTGTGATCGACCTCCCGGAGTTCAGCCGGGGGCTGTGCGGCGCGCACCGGCCGGGACACTTCGGCGGAGTGGCACTCGTCGTCACCAAGCTCCTCAACATCGTCCAACCGCACGTGGCGGTTTTCGGCGCCAAGGACTGGCAGCAGGCCACGGTTGTCCGCCGCCTCGTTGCCGACCTGTGCATGCCGGTCCGGATCGAGGTCCACCCGACCGAGCGGGAGGCGAACGGCCTCGCCCGGTCCTCACGCAACGCTCTCCTCACCCCTCCGGAACGCCGCGCGGCGGCGGTGCTGGTCCGGGCGCTGGGGCTAGCGACGGTTGCTGTCCGCGCCGGAGAGCGGTCCGGGGCGGCACTCGAGGCGAAAGTTGCAGCCGAGGTCGCCGGGGAACCCTTGGCCCGTCTGCAGTACGTCGCGGCGGTCGACCCCGACACCCTCGCTCCGCTCGCGACGATCCGGGACCGCGTCCTTGTCGCGCTCGCCGTGCACGTCGGCACTATCAGACTGATCGACAACGTTCTCGTGGAGGTGTCCTGATGCTCCGGCCATTCCTGCGGGCAAAGATCCATCGGGCCCGAGTGACGCGTTGCGAACTCGACTACGTCGGCTCGATCTCCATCGACCGCGACCTGCTGGAGGCCGCCGCGATGCTCCCCCTCGAACAGGTGGATGTCTACAACATCACCCGTGGGACGCGTCTGACGACCTACTGTATCGCGGCCCCTGCCGGAAGCGGCGAGGTCGGAATCAACGGCGCCGCTGCGCACCTCGCCGAGGTGGGCGATCTCGTGATCGTCGCGGCCTACTGTCAACTCGACCGGGAGGACATCCCCCATCACCGGGCGCGCGTGGTCCTCCTCGATGACGCCAATCGCGTCACCGAGCTTCGTGACCAGACTCCGTTCGATCTTCCTCGGTGAGCTGCGTGAACGCCACTGGCCTTGCCGGGCAGGCCGAGAGACTTGCGCCCGCCAGCTTCCCAAGCCACGAGGTCTGAGCTCTTCGCGGCGGTGACAAGAGCGGCGGCCGTTTGGCCGCCGCCGATTCGACTTCGAGTGTCCGTTCTTGAGCCCGGTTCCCGGAACCTGGTTGTCACATGTACTTCAGCATCTCCTTGGCCGTCGGCGCCTCTTTGTGATTGGGGGCAACTTCGAGGAATTTCTGCAGCAACTCCTTCGCCTTGGCCGAGTCGCCGGTGCGGAAGCAGACCATGCCGAGCTGGAACATCGCGTCGACGTACTTGGGATCGGCCTCGAGGGCCTTCTCGAGCAGGGGCTTCGCCTGAGTGTCGTCGCCTTTGTTGAGGAACGCCACCGCTTCATTGAAGTAGACCACCGGATCGGCCGGGTTCGCGTCCTTGTACGCAGCCGCATACTTCTGGTAGAGCGCGGTGTCCTTCTTGGCCTGCGCGGCGTTCATTCCCAACGCCAGACACTGCGGGAAGTTCGGCTTGGTTGCAAGACACTTTTCCGCGGCGGCGAGCGCATCGTCGTTCTTGCCAGCCTTCTGATCGATGTCTCCCAGTGCAAGCCAGGCAAAGTAGAGGTCCGGCTTCAGCGCAACCGCCTCGGCGTACTTGGCGCGTGCCTCAACGACCTTTCCTTCCTCTGCCAGCTCCTGGCCCTCTCGCAGCTGTTTGATCCCCGGCTCCTCGAGCACCTTTTGCTCCTCCTTCGCCTGAAGATCCGCGATGCTCTGGAGGGTGAAGTTGAGCTCGAGCGTCTGGCCCCCGATCAGCGGCTTGGCCATTCGCTCGAAGGGCTGGTACCCCTCCGCCTCGACCCGGAACTTGTACTCCTTGGTGGCGTCGACAACCAGGGTCGCGTAGGCTCCCTTGTCGCTGGCGATCACTTCCCGGTGAAAGTTGGCGATCTCGGGACAGGTCATGATGACCTTCGCCTTTGGAATCGGCTTCCCCTTGGCGTCAGAGATCAGGCCCTTGATCCGCCCCTGCGCCTGAGCGAGAATCAGCGAAGGAACAAGCAACAGCACACCGGCCATCCACCGTGCTTTTCTCATCAGGTAACCCTCCGAGTCGCGGAGACCGACTTTGACCGTCCAGAGTGTACGCCGGGCGGTCCGGCGAGGCAACCGAATTGTGAGACCACCTTGCCCGGAAAGTGCTCGTTGTGGTCTCTCGGTGCTGGAACGGGCTTCATTCTTCTTCTATGGTTGGATTGTGTCCGCCACGCAGTCCACGCGGCACAGACGCCCGATCGGACGACGCCGGAACAGTCCGGCGCTCAGTCGAACGACGGCTCAACGTCCGTTTCGAGTTCGGCGTCAGGGACGCCGGTCGCCATGTCGACCACCCACCGGTGAAAATTGGGCTCCGCATTGCCCACCGGAAACTCGAGAACCTCGGGGAGTTCATATGAGTGGATCTCCCGGATGGCCTCGGTGACAGCGCCAAACAGAGCCCGACGCGTCTTGATCATGAGAAGGTACTCGGTGTCCTCGCAGACCTTCCCCTTCCAGCGGTAGATCGACCTCAGGCAAGGAACGATGTTGATGCACGTGGCGAGACGACGCGCTATCAGCTCTTCGGAGATCTCGACGGCTTGTTGCTCCGTCCCCACTGAGGTCACCACAACGCTGATGGGCTCGAGCTCCGCCATGGCGCTCACGGTAACCCCAGGGCGCCCCCTCGTCAAGCCGATGAAAAGGATGTACATTGTTGAGGTTCCGCGACCTGGGGGCGTACCGGGTTCGACGGGGGACATGTTGGGTCGCCGGCAGCGTGCCGTGGCCCGCCGCCACGTTAAACAGGCGGACACACATAGCTGCCAACACTGAGCTAGCACTGGCTGCCTAACCGCAGTCACGTCGTGATCGCCGGCTCCCGCCTGCGAACCTGATCACGGCGCCGCCAAAGCAGGCTGGACCGCCGCTGCGCCCGGGAGCGGCCGTCGAGACACTCCGGGCTGGCCGCGACGGTCGGGAGCCTACACCCAGCCGGAGCGGCGAGATCCAATCGTAGGCTGCGCACGGAGACACCTGCGGCCCAAGTCTTCCGGACGGGGGTTCGATTCCCCCCGCCTCCACCATCCTTGTCGGGGGGCCCCGCGTCCACTCCCCGACCCACCCGGACGCTCTCTCCCTCTCAACCGAAGGCAGGGCCTCGCAGCTTGGGGCGTGTAGCCGCGCCGCCGAGAGTGGGCCAGATGCAAGGAAGGCGAGCGGCGAGCAGCGGAGCCTAGCCGGAGGCTAGGTGAGCATGCGAGGCGCGAGCCTGACGCCGCAGATGGTCCGCTATCGGCGGCGCCTTTAACTACTCCTTGGCGAAGTGCTCGACCGTGACCGCCAGGTGCCCGCCGATCGCACCGGCCTCGCGCGTCAGCGCGCGCCCGATGACGACCCGCTGGATTTGGTTCGTGCCCTCGTAGATCTGAGTGATCTTCGCGTCGCGCATGTACTTCTCGATCGGGTAGTCCTGGCAGTACCCGTACCCGCCGAAGAGCTGGACCGCGTCGGTCGTGACGCGCATCGCGGTATCGGTCGCCAAGACCTTGCACATCGCGGCGAGCCTGGAGACGTTCGGGATGCCGGCATCGATCGCGCGCGCGGCGGTGTAGACCAACTGCCGGGCCGCCTCGACCTGGATCGCCATGTCCGCGAGCATGAATTGGATCGCCTGGAACGACATCACGCTCTGCCCGAACTGCTGGCGCTCGGAGGTGTAGCGGATCGCCCACTCGAGCGCCCCCTGGGCGAGGCCGACCGCCTGCGCGGCCACGCCGGGCCGGGCACGGTCCAGGGTCATCATCGCGTTCGCAAACCCGGCGCCCTCCTTGTCACCGAGCAGGGCCGCCGCAGGCACGCGGCACTCCCGGAAGTGCAACTCGTGGACCGGGACGCACCGGATGCCCATGAGCTGCTCCCGTTTTCCGATCTCGAATCCCGGCGTGCCCTTCTCAACGATGAATGCCGACGCGCCCCGAGTGCCGCGCTCGGGGTTGGTGGACGCATAAACCGTGTAGATGCTGGCGGCGTTCGCGTTGGTGGTCCATTTTTTCTCGCCGTTGAGAACGAAGCCGTCACCGTCACGCACCGCGCGGGCCCTCAGCGAGCCGGCGTCCGACCCGGATGCCTTCTCGGATAGCCCGAACGCGATGAGCCTCTCGCCCTTCGCGATCGCGGGCAGGTACCGGCGCTTCTGGTCTTCCGTCCCACCCAGGACGATCGGGAACGAGCCGAGCGCGTTGACCGCGTACGCCACGCCCATCCCCCCGCATGCGCGCGACAACTCCTCCACGACGATGCACATGTCGAGCACGCCCGCACCGTGGCCGCCGTACGCCTCGGGGACCCATATCCCCATCAGGTCGTACTCCTTCAGCGCCGCGATCACGCTCCACGGGTATTCGCCGGTGCGATCGAGCTCTGCCGCCACTGGGCGCACGTACTTCTCGGCGACCTCGCGGGCGCGAGCCTTGTACTCTTGGGTCCTGGCAGGAAGCAGTTCCTTCATGAGATCCCCCCCTCGTGGTGCCGACATTCTACCCCGCGACGGTGGTGCGGTGGGGGGCCCGGGCGTGCGAGAATCCGAGCGGAGCGCCAGTGTTTTCCATTCGGGTTCCGCCGGGTCTCGCGCCCAACCGCATCGCCACCGAGCTGGCGAGGTCTTCGCCCCGCTTCGACCTGACCGTGTCGAACCCGACCCGGTGCGGCATCCC
This sequence comes from Thermoanaerobaculaceae bacterium, assembly GCA_050018455.1. Lineage (GTDB taxonomy): Bacteria > Acidobacteriota > Thermoanaerobaculia > Thermoanaerobaculales > Thermoanaerobaculaceae > RBG-13-68-16. The sequence continues at coordinate 146,659 of JBEKAA010000002.1, forward strand.
GTACCCTTCCGAGCTGCTCGCCGCTCTCGCCGACCCGGCCGGCCTCACGTACTGCCCCGACCCTCGCGGCCTGGTGGCGGCGCGAGAGGCCGTCGCTACCGAGTACGGGCGATACGGCGCAGCGGTCGACCCTGCCCGTGTCGTGCTCACCGCTTCGACGAGCGAGGCGTACGCGTTCCTGTTCAAGCTCCTTGCGAACCCGGGAGAGGGAGTCCTCGTGCCGTCGCCCTCGTACCCTCTGTTCGAGCACCTGGCCCGGGTCGAGGGGATCGAGGCCATCCCGTACCATCTCAGCCCGGAGTTCGGCTGGAGACCGGACATTCACCAGCTCGCGGCCGCCCCGTCAGGAGTCCGCGCCGTCATTGTGGTACACCCCAACAACCCGACGGGTTCGCTCGTCCACCCGGATGATGCCGCAGCCCTGGCAGAACTCGCGGCTGCGCGCGGGTGGGCGGTCGTGGCCGATGAGGTCTTTCTCGACTATCCCCTCGATGGCGGGCCTGGCGCCGGTCGGACATTTGCCAGGACCGAAGGTGCGCTCACGTTTACGCTGGGCGGCCTTTCGAAGAGCGTCGGTCTCCCTCAGCTCAAGCTCGCGTGGCTCGTCGCGAGCGGCCCGGTCGATCTCGTCGAGACCGCGCTGGAGCGTCTCGAGTTCATCGCGGACACCTTCCTCTCAGTGGCCACACCGGTCCAACTCGCGCTGCCCTCGCTTCTTCGCCAGGGGGCGGCGGTGCGCGCGACGATCCTGGACCGGTGCCGCCGCAACCTCGCGGCGCTCCGGCAAGCGGCATCCCGCGTCCCCGCGGTCGCCGTGCTGGAACCCGGCGGAGGGTGGAGCGCCATGCTGCGGGTTCCGGCGATCCTCTCCGAGGAGGATCTCGTTCTCGGTTTGCTCCAAAAGGACGGCGTCGCCGTTCACCCGGGCTACTTCTTCGACTTCCCGATCGAGGGCATCCTCGTGCTCAGCCTGCTGCCGGAGAGTGCCCTCTTCGTCGAGGGAGTGGAACGCCTCCTCGCTCGCGTCGGGACGCACCTCGCCTGCTAGCCGGATCTAGTCTTTATAGAGCCAGCCCGCCACGAGCGTCGCCAGGATCGCCCCGATCAACAGGTCGAGCATCCACCCGAGCGCTATGAAACGGGAGAACGGTGCCCACGCTGCGAGCGAGAATGCGATCGGAAACCCGCTCGCGAATCCGAGCCCGGCGCCCACTCTGAGCGCCGTACCCGGCCCCGCACCGCGGGTCGTTCGCGCCCCCGCGTACAGCCACGCGGCGATCAAGGCGAGGACGAACAGCACGACGAACCAGGCAGGAACGAAAAATGGGTAGCGGGGTTGCACGAGGAGTGTCCCCGCCTTCTGAGCCACGGCGTAGCGCGGCACCAGGATCACCATGTTGATGACCGTGCTCCACACCACCCAGACGATCCACCCCACCAGAGCCCCGAGCCAGACCCTCCGGGTATTGACCTGTGCCATGGCGAACCTCCTTCGTTGAAAGCCCGTTTAGCGTAGCACGAGGTCTCACCGCGTCAACCGACTCCGCAGAGGCGTCGATGGGTCACCGAGTCCAGGCTAGGGCTCTACCTGCTCCAGCAGCTGAAGGAACCGCTCGTAGGGGAGCGCCTGCCGTGGGCGTCGTGGACGCTCTCGAGGCGCAGACGGGTCATCGGCACGAACGTCGGCACCGGCCACCTCCGGGGTTCCACTCCTCAATTTTGGGCCGCGGCGACGCAGGCGAAAGCGACCAGGCGCCCGCGCGCTGCTAAGCTTCGAGACTGGGATCGATGACGACGCCGACAGTCAATGTCCACGAAACCTCCGGGCCAGCGCAGCAGAAGGACCTCCACGTGGCGCTGGTGACGCCCGAGATCGCCTGGAACACCGGCAACGCCGGCCGGACGTGCCTCGCCGCCGGGGCGGAGCTTCACCTGGTGCGGCCGCTCGGGTTTTCCCTCGAGGAACGCGAGGTCCGCCGCGCCGGCGTCGACTACTGGCCGCGGGTTCAGCCTGTAGTGTGGCCGGCGTGGGCGGACTTCGAGGCTGCGCTCCCGGAACTCGGGGAGCCTTTCTTCTTCTCCGCCGAAGCGCCGCGCGAGCTCTGGGACGTGCGTTTCCCCAAGAAGTCGGTCCTCATCTTCGGACGCGAGAGCGGCGGCCTGCCCGACGAACTGCGCCGCCGCCACACCGAGAGATTCGTCTGCATCCCGATGGCCGACACGAGGATGCGCTCCCTCAACCTTTCGACGGCCGTGGCCATTGCCCTGTACGAGGCATTGCGCCAGCGGCGGCGGACCTGACCGGTGGCCGCAGCGCAACTTCTCATGGCGTGCGACGTACCACCCGGCGGTCAGTGTCGCCACGACCCTACCGCCATCGGCTCGAACACCGATGGCGCTGCGGCAGGCGTTCGTTCGAGGTCCAGATTGGAGGTTGCATGCGTCGTACCTACTCGTCCATGGACCGGGCTCTTGACCTGAGCCGCCGCGAGTTCGCCAAGGTGATCGGGGGAGTCGCGGCGGTCGCGGGAGGGCTGGTGCTCGGAGTTCCCTCGTTCGGCGAGGAGAAGGACAGGCCGGTCGAGGTCGAGACGAACATCGCCGATTTCATGAAGGTGTCGAAGACGGCACATTCACTCCCAGGTCCGTTTCCGGGGAGGGTGGCCAAGGTTACGGACCCCCGCTCGCTCGCCGGGGATGCCGTCGATGCCAAGATCGTACGGGAGATGCTGGAGCGCGGCGTCCGCACGCTCACCGGCGCCAGCATGAAGAAGAGCTTCGCCATGTTCTTCGCGCGGGACGACGTGGTGGGACTCAAGGTCAACCCCGTCGGCGCGCCGCTCATCAACACCAAGCCGGAGCTCGCCGAGGCCGTGATTCGCTGGCTCGTGGACAACCGGCTGCCGAAGAGCAACATCGTGATCTGGGACCGCTTCGATTACATGCTCAAGGATGCGGGGTTCACTCGCGACCGCTTTCCCGGCGTGCGCATCGAGGGCCTCCAGACGATGGACGAGGAGGGCAACCGGTGGCGCGACGAGACGGGGAGCCACGTCTCGGCCGCCAACTTCGACACGACCGCGTACTACTTTGCGAAGGGCATCGTGGGCAAGGGCGTCAGGGGGTACAAGGACGACGAGTTCTACCTCAACCAGCACGTCTTCGCCGGCGAATACTCGTACTTCGGGAAGCTGATCACGACCCGGCTCACGAAGATCGTCAACCTCGCCGCGTACAAGAACACCGGCAACGGTATCTCGATGGCGACAAAGAACGTGGGGTTCGCGGCCATCTGTAACACGGGAAGGCTCCACGCGCCCCTGTTCTTCCGGGTGTGCACAGAGGTCCTCGCGGCACCTTGGGTTCGCGACAAGCTCGTGCTCAACGTCACCGACGGGCTGCGGGCGCAGTACGACGGCGGCCCCGACAAGGACGAGAAGTTCGTGTACCCGAACCACTCCCTTTACTTCGCGACCGACCCGTTCGCTCTCGACATGGTGTGCCACCGGGAGATCGTCGCGAAGCGCAAGGCGATGGGGATCGCGGTCAACGAGCACCCGAAGTTCACCGAGTATCTGTTCTACGCGGAGAAGCTTGGGCTCGGCGTAGCAGACCCGTCCAGGATCACGGTCGTCCCGGCATGAGACGTCTTTCCGCCGCCCCCATCGTCTTCGTCCTGGCCGCTCGGGCCTTCGCATCGGGAGACGCCTCTCTCTTCCCGTCTTCCGGATCGCTCAAAGGCTGGAACCCGGAAGGGCCGGCCAAGGTCTTCGCCGGCAGCGGGCTGTACGGTCACATCGACGGCGGAGCCGAGATCTTCTTCGAGTTCGGGTTCGAGGAGCTGACCGTCCAGCGGTACTCCAACGGCCGAGGATCCATCGACGTCGAGATCTACAGGATGACCGATCCCACCGCCGCGCTCGGGATCTATCTCCAGAGGTGCGGCAATCGGTGCGAGGAGCCGGTCATACATCGCGGCTTTCCGACGTACACCTCCTGGGGACGCACCCAGTTCATGGCTTCCCAGAATCGTTTCCTCGTGATCATCACCGCCGACTCAGGCGACCAGCGAACCGTCACGGCGCTGTCGGCCTTCGCGTCCGACGTGGCGCGGCGCTTGCCACCGGGCCGGCCACCCGATCCTGGCGATAGGCTGCCGCCGGGGTCGGTGACGGGCTCGGTGCGGGTGATCCGCGGGCCACTTGCACTCCAGGCGATCATCACGCTGGGTGAAGGTGACGTCCTCCAACTCCGCAGCACGGTGACGGCCATCGCGGCGGACTATGCGACCGCTTCCGGACAGCCCGCCTGTACGCTGATCCTCGTTGATTACCCCGACCAGGCCGCCGCGATCACCGCCTTCGCCCACCTGCGGGGGAACCTCGACCCCGAGATCCGGGTCCTGGGCGGAGATGAGCAAGCGTTCGTGTTTCGCGACTACGGGGGCAAGTTCGGCTCAGCCGTCGTGACCGATCGACGCCTCACCCTCCGGCTGAACCTCCAGACCGAGCCTGGGCCAAGGCCCCGGTAGCGGCGGCACCGCAATTCACCGCCCTCCTCCTTCAGCCAACCTGGCGCCGGGTCTGATCCAAGAGAAACAGGTTCGCGGCGACGCGGCCAAGCAGAATCGCAACCGCGGCCGCGACCGCGCCCACAAAATCGAGCCCGACCACCGCGATCGCGAGAATTGTGATGATGCCCGACACCTCGACGACCGTCGCCCACGTGACGGTGGCGGTGCGCCGCGCGTGCACGAGTTGCGAGCGCTGGAAGGAGAGCAGCACCTCGAGCCCGGGCATCACGGCCAGTACGCAAAGAGGAGGCAGCGCGAACCGCGTCAGCTCGGGCGAAAGCCCCGAAACGACGCGGAACCATCCCGCCGCGAGCGGCGTCAAGGCGACGAATCCAAGCGCTCCGGCCAACGTCACGGCCAGAATCCACGCGAAGCGACGGAGCGCCTCGACCCCTTCCCGATCGTCGCTGAGGAGGGCGATCCCGACCTCCTGGTACGCGATCCCGCCGGCGCGGAACGCGAACACGAGCGAGGTGACCACGGGCATCACCGCGAGTGAGTCCAGAGCGGCGCGGCTCCGACCAAGGAAGAACGTCACCAGTGGGTTCACACCGAGGGTCATCATCGAGGTGAGGGCGAGTGGGGTGTAGAAACGGACGATCGCCCGGGTTGTCAGTCGCGCCGAGGACCGTTGGCCTTCATCACCGCGCAGGAGCTGCCGCACCGCCGCGCGAGCCATGAACCGGCTCGCGACGGCTTCCGCCACGACCCCGGCCGACAGCGCCGCCGCCCCGACGAAGGCGCCGTTCATGGCTGTGAAAGAGTAGAGGGTCGCTGCCGTCGCTCCCATGGCCACGACCCTCACGACCGTTCCGTACGCAACCCGCCTCGTGAGGTTCGCGCGGATGAGAACGCCCTGGTAGAAGCGCCGGTAGCCGATCGCCGCTGGCCACGGAAGCAGGATCGTTGTGGCGCCGTGCGTCAGCGTTGCGACCTCCCGCGGGAGACCGATTAGGGACTCCGCGATGAAATGGAACGCGGAAGGGACCAGCAGCAGGGCCATCACGAGCGTGATCGCACCGTTGAGCGCATAGGCAAACCGCCGCAAGGCAAGGAAAGCCTGCCGGTCCGTGACGAGCGCGACGCCGGCACTCATCATCATGATGATCGGCGACTCGATGAGCATGGCGAACGAGAACGCCACACCGTACGCGGCCAGGTTGAACTTGGGTTCGCCCAGCCGAGCGATCACGGCCGCAAGGAACGGCCCTTCCACGGACATCATCAGCCAGGTGGCTGCGAGCGGGGCCCAGAATCGTGCGATTCGGCGCGTCGTCAGGGGGCTGGCTTCATCCACATTCATGATCCGGGTGCGGTCGGCGCAGCGGTCATTGATCGTGGGAGAGTGCGCCCGGCCGCCGTCCTTCGCGGTGCGGTCCCCGCCGAAGCGGACGAGCTACTTGTACCGAATCGCGACTGCGACGATCTGCCGTCCATAGACGGGGTGCGCGTTGCGCGCCCACCACGGCCCATCGACGATGGTCCCGATGCGCCTGGTCTTGTCGGCCACGAGAACGACTGCGTCCGCACCCATCTTTGCGGCTTCGACGCGGATCGCCTGCTCCATGTCGGCGACCGACGGACTCCCGGAAGGCTCGAGAACCACCTCGCCCAACTGCTCGTGGGGACGGCGCGGCGGGTGCCGGAGGATCTCCACGCCGTTCGGGTCGGTCGGACCGAACTGCGGCACCCCGAGGTAGCGCGTCGAAGAAACCGAGATCGTGGTGCAGCCGCCGAGAAATGCCATGGCGAGCAGAAATGCAAGTCCGGTGACTGTCCTGCACACATGCTTGTTCCTCATGGCGATGCCCTCCCGGGAACGACAACCCGCCCCACCTTGAGTGTGACGAAGCTCCACCGTCCAGGTTAACTTGTCGTGCGGTCCCGGTGGTCCGGCGCTGGATGATCCCGATCCCATTTCTTGCTCCCGTGGCGGTGCCCCGCCGAATTTTCGCAAGGGTAGCGCCTACTTCATCACAGCGGCCTCGGAGGTACGCGGCCCCACTGCGACACCGAGCCGCCGTGGGTCGCCCACCCCGACGAAGCTTCCCGTCCCTGGGTCGATGAAGATCACATTCGTGGCGCCGAACAACATCAGGTCCGTCCAGCGTGCGGGGAACTTGAGCTGGAACATGTCTTCGAAGCCTTGTTTCTCCAGCGCCGCCGCCTTCTCGGGAGTGATCTCCCCAGCCAGCTCCACCCAGGGTCTCAAAGGACCGTAGTTGCTCCCCCAGATCGCACGTGGGGCCGCCACGGCCTCGCACACGCCGAGTCCGCGGTCGGCAATGCCGGAGATGACCGAGACCATCGCGGGGACGACCCGATCGCTGCCCGCACTCCCCAGCACCAGAAGCGGCGTGCCATCCTTCAGCACGACGGTCGGTGTCATGGTGGTCATCGCTGCCCGGCCCGGCGTGAGGTAGTGCGCGTTCCTTGGGTTCGTGTAATCGAACGCGTTGAGGATCGAATTCCACATGAAACCCAGCCCGGGGGTGGCAACCCCGCTACCGAACGAGGTTCCCACCGTTTGGGTCAGTGCGACGATGTTCCCCCATTTGTCGACCACAGAAACCTGTGTGGTCCCAACCGCCAGGAACGGATCCGCCGTTTCTCTGCTGATCTCGCCGGGGACCAGCGCACGGTCGAAACGGATCAGCCTGGCCCGCGCGGCGGCCCAGGACTTGTTGGAGAGCTGCTGATCGAGGAGCACAACCGGCACGCTCGGGGTACTGCTGTCCGTGTTCGCGATGCGGGCCGCCTCGATCAGGAGGTGGAGCCGGTCGAGCGAGGAATCCTGCAACAGCTTCGAAGGAAATGTCTCCAGGATGTCGAGCATCTCGAGGAGCATCCCCCCGCCCCCGGGGTACGGGAAAGAGATGACCTCGAAGCCGCGGTAACTGCCCCTGACGGGCCTCTTCTCCACGGCCCTCACCACGACGAGGTCCGACTTGCGGACGTATCCGCCGTTGCGCTCCATGTCGGCGTCGATCTCGTCCGCGATTCGGCCCCGGTAAAATTCTTCCGGCCCGAGCTTCGCGATCCGCCGCAGCGTGTTCCCGAGGTCCGACGCGCAGTAGAGGTGGTCCGGGGCCCATGGACCCGAGTAGTCCTTGAGGAACAACTCCGCCACGTGCTTCTGCTGGCCCAGTTTGACGCCGTAGCTCTCGACGTTGCCGAGCTCGCTGAGGCTCATGCGGTAACCGTAGTCCGCGATATCGATCGCCGGAGCCAAGACTTCGGCGAATCCTTTTGTTCCGAACCTCTCGACGGCACGGGCAAAAGCGGCCAGTGAACCCGGTACGGCAACGGACTTGTAGCCTTGGAGGTTTCTTCCCCTGCTGCGGGCCTTCTCCGCTTGAAGTTCGTCACCTCGACTCAGAAAAGGCACGTAGCAGGACCCGTCGATCGCCACCGTCTGGCCGTCCCTGAGGTAGATCAGGATGAACGTCTCACCGCCGAGTCCAGAGCTCGTTGGTTCCGCGACGCCGAGAGCCAGAGCTGTGGCCACCGCCGCGTCCACGGCATTGCCGCCGGCCTCGAGGATCGAGACTCCCGCACGGGATGCCTCCTCGGAGCCGGACACGACCATTCCATCTCGCGAGGTGATCTCGATTGGCCAGAGCTGATACGGGGACTCTGCGTACGCTCGGCCCTCCGAAGACGAATCCTCGACAGCGCGGCTCCGCCCGGCCCAGCCCTGGCCAACGACACTCGATGGGGCAACACTCGTGAGGACAGCCGCCAGCGCCATCGCGCGCGACCATCCGTTCCTCATGACGACGAGACCTTTCTCATCGATTTCATGTTACTCCATCTCGCCGAGTAGGCGATGCGACCGCGAGAGAGTTTGCGGGCCGGCTGCTTCACGCGCTGTCTAGCGAACGGCCACCGTTCCCGGTCAGGTTTCTTGAAAGCCTACGAGCTGTTGATGCCGCCTTAACCATGAAGAAAAGTTCCCGCCCGGGTCGGGCGGGAACCTTTGTGACGTTGGGATGCACGGTTTGCGTCTCGGGCGTTTTTCGAGGCGCCGCATCCGAGCGCGGTCTACTCGAGGACGTTGATGTTCTTCGCGGCGCAGATGTCCTTGAGCTGCTTCGGCCACACGGTGACGCTCACCTCGCCGAGGTGAGCCTTCTTGAGGATGTGCATCACGGTGCGGGACTGCCCGATTCCGCCCCCGATCGAAAGCGGTATCTGGTCGTTGATGATCGCCTGGTGATAGGGGAGCTTGAGGAAATCGAGCTGGTTCGAGAGCTCGAGCTGCTGCTTCAGCGTCTCCTTGGTGACGCGGATGCCCATCGACGTGAGTTCGTGCCGGCGCTTGGTCACAGGGTTCCACACGAGGATGTCGCCGTTGAGGCCGTGGGTCGGCTTTCCGGTCTCCTTGTCGGTGGGCGTGACCCAGTCATCGTAGTCGGCCGCCCGCATCTCGTGGGGGTAGCCGTCCTGAAGTACCCAACCGATGCCGATGATGAAGACGGCGGGGTACTTCTGGAGGATCGCGGTCTCGCGCTGCTTGCGCGGCATGTCCGGGTACATGTTGAGGATCTCCTCGGCGTGAAGGAACTTGAGTTCTTCCGGCATCTCCGGATATAGGTCCTTGAGCTTCGGGAAGAGCCCGAAGGCGTGTGCCTCGGCCCCCCGCAGCACCTTCCAGATCCTCCGGACCGTGTCCTTGAGGAAGCCGAGGTTGCGCTGCTCGGGGGTCATGACCTTCTCCCAGTCCCACTGATCCACGTAAGCGGAGTGGTCGTGGTCGAGGAAGTAGTCCTTGCGGACGGCGCGCATGTCGGTGACGATCCCCTCCCCAACCTTGCAGCCGAATTGCTTCAGTGCCAATCTCTTCCACTTGGTCGCGGCCTGCACCACCTGGGCTTCGATGCGCCTGGGAAGCCCGAGCCCGCACGGGAACTCGATCGGCGTGCGTGATCCGTCGCGATCCAGGTAGTCGTTGACGCCGCTCTCCTTGCTCACGATGAGAGGCACCTCGACGCGGAACAGGTTGAGCTCACGACACAGACCGTCCTCGATGAACCTCTTGACCGCGGTGATGGCGATCTGTGTCTCCTTGGGATCGAGGATCGAGTGGTAGCCGCTCGGTAGGATCTTTTCGACTTCCTCGTACGTGCTGATGCCAGGTCCGGCCAGGTCCGCTTTCTTGTCCGCCATTGCGTGTAGTCCCCTTTCGTTGTTCTGGTTCCGATTGTCCAGCGACCGTCTCGACGTTCCCCCTGCCTTTGGGGGCGAAGAAGTCTATGCCTTCTTGCTCGCGGCGCACAAGAGCCGCACCAACGGTGAGGCTCGGCCAGCGCTGGACGTCTTCCTCCGAGTCGGCTGTTCTGGCCGCCGGTTTCACCTTCTATCATCGGCAAGTGGCAGCGGAGGAGGCGTGCCGTCGCCGACTCCGGAGGAGGCAACGTTGGCGTCAGGCCGAGGCACCGAGGATTGCACGCTGGAGCGCGATGTTGTCGCGGTGGCCGGTAAAGCTCGCCGTCACACTGCCGCGGAGGGGATACCCGAGCAGGTACAGATCGCCGATGATGTCGAGGATCTTGTGTCGAACAAACTCATCGGGAAACCGCAGTTCCGTGTTGATCACGTGGTCGTCGCCGACCAGGATGCAGTTGTCCAGACGGCCGCCTGAGCCGAGGCCGAGCTCGGCCATCATCGGCAGATCGCGCATGAAGCCAAACGTGCGGGCGGGCGCAATCTCGGTCTTGAAGGCCTCGAATCCCCACATGGTGAAGGCGTAGAACTGTTCCCCCACCGGCGGGGGATAGTGCAGACGGTACGACACCGAGAAGTTCTCCGCCGGCTCGATGACGAGACGTTTGTCCCCGCTGCCGGCTTCGTATCGCCTGTCGATGACCAACTCCTTGCGGGGCAGCCCCTGGTTCTCGATCCCCACCTCCTCCAGCCGCTCGCAGAACTCAAGAGCCGATCCGTCCATGACCGGGATCTCGCCGTGGACCTTGACGAGCAGGTTGGTGATCCCGCAAGCGTGGAGCGCGGCGAGCAGGTGCTCGACCGTGCGGATGCTCTCGCCCTCGCGCGAAAGCGTGGTTGCGTACTCGGTGTCTGCCACGGAATCGAGGTACGCAGGAATCTGGGTGCCCTTGGGCAGCGTGACGAAGTGGATCCCGCTGTTGACTGGCAGGGGCTGGATCACCATTCCGGTGCGATTCCCCGAGTGCAGCCCGAGACCATAGATGACGGTACTCGACGCAACGGTCCGCTGGGGGGTTTCCGAGTCACGCAGAAGGGGGAGCCCGGGAGGCTGCAGGAACACTCGGGCGTGCTCAGGGCCCTTCTCCAGGTCCAGCGCCTCACCCTCGGCGCCCTCCTCTCTGCCGGAGGCCGCGAGCGCGCCGGTGAGCGCCTCGAGCACCCGGTTGTAGGCGAGGGGCTTCTCGAGGTAGTCATATGCCCCCATCTTGATCGCCTTGACCGCCGTCGGCGCGGTCCCGTGGCCCGAGATCATGATCACCGCAGCACGGGCATCGATGTCGCGAATCGCCCGGAGCGTCTCGAGGCCGTCCCGATCGGGGAGCCAGATGTCGAGGAACACGACGGACGGACGCCGCCCGCGGTAGAGCTCGAGGGCCTCCTCACCACTGCCAGTCACGAGCGTGCGAAAGCCTTCGTCTTCGAGGATGTGGGAGAGCTGCGTCAAGATCCCGGGCTCGTCATCAACGATCAGCACCAGGGGTTTCATGGCCCGAGTGTGCGGCGTCGTCCGCTCCCGGTCAAGCCCGCCGCGCTTCGACCCCGCGGCATCACTACAGCTGCTACGGAACAAGGAGTGTTTCGTTCCACACCAACAAAATGTGATGGTGACAGGTACCTACGGGAGCAAAACGCTCGAGCCGGTCGTCCGGCGCGCTTCGAGGTCGCGGTGCGCGTCTGCGGCTTCGCCCAGCGGGTATCTCCGGTTGATCTCCACACGCACCGCGCCGCCGCGGATCACGTCGAAGAGTTCCCCGGCGCTCGCCAGGAGGTCCTCGCGCCTGGCGGTGTATGCCATCAGCGTCGGCCGCGTGAGAAACAGGGAGCCTTTTGCGGACAGCACCAGCGGCGAGAACGGCGGCACGGGCCCCGAGCTGTTGCCGTAGGAGACCATCATCCCCAGCGGCTGCAGGCAGTCGAGCGACCCCTCCCAGGTGTCTTTCCCCACCGAGTCGTACACCACCCGCACCCCGCGGCCTTGCGTGATCTCCTTCACCCGCGCCACGAAGTCCTCGCGCCGCGTGACGATGGGATGGTCGCAGCCGTGGCTGCGGGCGAGTGCGGCCTTCTCCTCGGTCGAAACCGTGCCGATGACCGTCGCCCCGAGGTGCTTGGCCCACTGGCACGCGATCAGGCCGACGCCGCCGGCCGCCGCGTGGATCAGGATCGCGTCCCCGGGCTCGACCTTGCACGTCCGGCGCAGCAGGTACTGCGCGGTCATGCCCTTCAACATCGCCGCGGCCGCCGTCTCGTCGCGGACGTCGCCCGGCAAGGGGACCAGGCGCTCGGCGGCGATGAGCCTCGCCTGCGCGTACGCTCCGGCCACGCCCGCGTAGGCGACGCGATCGCCGGCTTTGAACCGGGCGACCCCAGCACCGACCTCCTCCACGACCCCGGCCGCCTCGGAGCCTATGACCGCCGGGAGGGTGAGCGTGTACAGGCCGGCGCGGTGATACACGTCGAGGAAGTTGACCCCTACCGCGGTCTGAGCGATGCGCACCTCCCCGATCCCGGGTCGCCCGACCTCGATTTCTTCCCAGCGCAGCACTTCCGGGCCGCCGACTTCGTGAATCCGAATTCCCATCGTCATCGGGGTCAGCTCCGGAGGCAGACTACCGCGACTCCACGCGCGGCGCGTCCGGGGGCGGCGAGGAGGCGATCCGGAGCGCGCCGGGTGCGATCGTGAACGTCACCGGTCCCGAAGGGTAGGTTTCCCCGTCCACGTCGAAAGCCGGGAGGGGCGCGAGGGGCTCGAGCCGGACCTGCCAGGCGCGGGCGTACCGAACGGGGCGGGCGTGCAGGTGACGCCCCAGGTACACCTGCGGCAGGCGAAGGACGAGTTCCCACCCCGAGACCTCGCCCACCGCGACGACGTCGAAAAGCCCGTCGTCGGGGCGCGCCCGAGGCGCGACCCGCATCCCTTTTCCGAACGTCGTGCCGTTGGCCACCGCGAGGAGGAAGAGCGGGCCCTCATACCAGCCGCGGTCATCGAGTGACACGCGCACCGGCACGCAGCGGTATTGCCGAAGGGCGGCGAGCGTGGCCCTCAGGAAGGCTGTCCGTCCACGGTCCGGTATCGCGTTGACCGCCTCGTCGACGAGGCCGCCGATCCCCGCCGATGCGATGTTGACGAACGCGAACCTGCACGCAGGTCCTTCGCACAGTCCCGCGTCGATCGGGAAGCAGGGCCCCAGGAGCGCCTGCCGCAGCGCCGCACCAGGGGCTCGCGGAATGCCGAGGGCCCGCGCGAGGTCCGAGCCCGTCCCCGCCGGCACGATGCCCATGGCCACGTTCCCGCACCCGCCGGCAAGGAGCGCGTTCGCAACGAGATGGGCGGTCCCGTCGCCGCCGACAGCCACCACTCGACTGCACCCGGACGCAAGCGCTTCGGCGACGGCACGGCGCGAGGCAGCGGGGTCACTGGGCATCACCACCCTGATTGCCGACAGCGTCTCGGCCAGTGGACGCAGGCGATCCCAGAAGCGCCTGGCGCGCCCCCCCCCGGCGGCGGAGTTCACGAGCACGACGGTCTCGTTCACCGCCGTCCCTCCGGCGGGAGCCAGCTCGCAGCCGCCTTCTCGAGGCGCGCGAGCTCCGCGTTCCAGCGCGCCACCGACCACCCCGCCGCGCGCCGCAGCAGCGGGCGGAGCTCCGGCGCGAGCTCGAGGCACAGCCGCGGCTGCCACATTCCGAGCCGGACCCGGCGCAGCAGGAGGTCCTCGAGGTGGACGCACCCTCCGAAGCGTAGGTGCCAGACGAGCTCGGTGCCGCAGACGTCGAGGCCCTCCGCGACCGGGCGAAGCTGCATGGGTCCGGCGGATGCCGCCGCCGGAAGCGCGAGCGCCGCGAGGCGCCGCACCAACCCTCCCGCAACAGCCTCGGTCGCTCCGAGGGCCTGCACCGCCGCACGCGTGCTTTCGGGATCGCACCGCCAGGGCAGGGAAAAGGCTGTGCTCGAGCCGGGAGCCGCCTGCGCCTGGCGCTCGTCGGGCAGCAGCCGGACTACCGCATCCACCACCTTCTCGGCCGTGGCCCGAAACGTGGTGAGCTTTCCGCCGGCCGTCGAAAGCAACCCGTCCTCCACCCACACCGCCTCCTCCCGCGACGCGTCCGACGGGGTGGCAGCGCGGCTCGAGAGCACCGGGCGCACACCGGCGAACGCACCGGTCACGCTCCGCAGGGTCAGGCCGGCGGACGGAAAGGCGTGTCGTGCCACGCGCAGCAAGTACCCGACCTCCTCGGCGCTCGGATGCGGGTCGTCGAGAGGGCCGTCGTGGAAGAGGTCGGTGGTCCCGACCAGCGTCCCCTCGGGGTGCGGCACGGCAAACACGGGCCGGCCGTCGTCCGGCGAGAGCGCCGTCACGGCAAGATCGAGGGGCAGGCTCGCGCGGGAGAACAGAAGGTGCGAGCCGCGCGAAGGTCGCAGACGTGCTTTGTGCTGGCCCCCCATGGCGCGAACCTCGTCGGTCCACACCCCGGTCGCGTTGACGACCACGGACGCCCGCACCTCGACCAACAGTCCGCTCTCGAGGTCGGTCACCCGAGCTCCGGTCACACGGCCCTCGGCGTTTCTGATCAGCTCCTCGACCCGTGCGTAGCTGAGCGCCGCGCCGCCCGCGAGCATGCCGGCATTGACGACCGCCAGCACGAGGCGGGCGTCGTCCGCGACCGCATCGTCGTAGAGCAACCCGAACTCGAGCCCCTTCTTGGCAAGCTGGGGCACCAGCTCTGCCGCCGCGGCCGCGCCCACCCTGGCGTGACGGTGCCGGACAGGGGTCAGGTGGTCGTACATCGAAAGACCGAGGTCGACCTGCCAGCCCGGCGTCAGGTCGTGCTCGTACGAAGGGTAGAGGAATCGCACCGGCCACACCAGGTGAGGGTTGGCCAGTGCCAGCAGGTCGCGCTCGCGACACGCCGTCCGGGTGATTGCGAGCTGCATGCGGCGCAGGTAGCGCAGCCCGCCGTGGATCAGCTTGGACGAGCGCGAGGAGGTGCCGGAGGCGAAGTCCCCTCGCTCCACTAAGGCGACGGACAGCCCTCTGAGCGCGGCGTCGTGCAGGATCCCGGCACCGGTGATCCCACCGCCGATAACCAGCAGGTCGAGGCTGTCGGAGAGCCTGCGCCAAGCGTTCTCCCGCCAACCCGGAAGGAACATCACTCCTCCCGCCCGGCCGGGGTCCGAGGTCCGGGGTCCGGGGTCCGGAGAAGCAAGACGCCGGGGTTCAGGACACCGTGAGGGTCGAAGGTGCGTGCGACCGCAGCCAGCGCCGCGATTCCCTGCTCCCCGACCTCACGCTCGAGGTATCGCGCGTGCATCGTGCCGACGCCGTGATGGTGCGTGATCGTTCCTCCGTTGGCGACGATCGCCTCGCTCGCGGCGTCCTTGACCGCCTGCCACTGCCCGATCTCGTTGCCTCCCCGCAGCGCCCAGAGGAAGGTGAAGTAGAGAGAGGCGCCGTCCCGGTAGGCGTGCGACAGGTGACAGAGAACCGCAGTGCGAAACCCGGCTTGCCGGGCGCTCACGGCCATAGCGTCGCGCACGGCGTGGTGCAGGGCGGCGAGGGTCGACCAGGGAGCCGCCGTCTCGAGCGTGTCAACGCCCCACCCCGCGGACAGCAGCACGTCTCGCACGTACGGGTGCCGGAACCGCTCGTCGAGCCACCGCCGCCAACCGCTCCGGCCGAGGCCCAGGCCTCCCGCGTCCCGCCACACTCCTACCGCCTTTTGCCGAGCCAGGCCCACGTCCTGGAGACTGCCTGCCCACTCGAGCAGGAGGAGGCACCCGTGACGGAACCGGCGCAGGCCGAAGACCGTGTTGCGCACCCTCGACGCAAGACGGGAGAGCTCGGTCAGCGCGATGCCGAAGCTCGTCTCGTCCGGGTCCGAGAGGCGCACAACCTCGGGGACCGGACCGCGCTGGAGCAGCGCCCGGCACACATCCATGCCGGCGCTCCAACCCGGAAGCAGCACGGCGACCCCGTCCCGGTATTCGGGCACCGGGCGCACCCTCAGGGTGGCTTCCGTGATGACGCCGAGGCGCCCCTCGCTTCCGATGACGAGACGGCGGAGCTCGGGGCCGGCGGCGGAGGCGGGCTGAGCCGGAAGGCGCCACACGCCTCCCGGCGTGGCGACCTCGAGGCCGGCCACAAGATCATCGATCTTGCCGATCCCCGTCGAGCGCTGGCCGGCCGAGCGGCTCGCGACCCACCCGCCGACGCTCGAGAATTCGAACGACTGCGGCTCGTGGCCGAGGCGCACACCGCTCGGCGCAAGCGCCGCTTCCACCTCGGGACCCAGCGTGCCGGCTCGAAACGTGGCAAGGAGCGATTCCGAGTCGAGAGCAACCAGACCTCGCAGCCGGTCGAGCGCGAGCACGACGGTCGGCCTCGGCCCGGGCACCACCGTGACGCCGCCGACGACGCTCGTGCCGCCTCCACGCAGAACCAGGGCGACTCCCGAAGCGGCTGCGGATTGCAGCACGGCGACGACCTGCCGCGCGCTCTCAGGAAGGCACACCGCGTCGGGCAACGTCTCGAGCGTGCCCGTGCGGAGCCTGACCAGGTCCGAAAATCCGAGACCGCACGCATTCCGAAGGCGGGCGCCGGGACCGCCGAGCGTCGTCGCCGGAAGATCCGGCAGCGGCCGCGCCGGCGGGATACGAACATCTTGCTCGGGGACCGCCGGCAGCGGATCGCCGACACCGAGCCGCTCCGATAACCACGCGCGGGCGCTCTCGGGCACCGGCGCACTCTCGTCCGCGAAGCCCCAACCGTTCCACCGCCGCTCGCGATCTGGCATCTCCCCGATGCTAGCGCAGGTCGGCCCCACCCGGCCACACCGGCGGGAGGAATAAGGGGCGGCACTGCGGCCGCCCCTTGTTCGCCACAGTTTGACATCCGTTACTTCGTCTTCACCGGGTCTGGGGGACGGGTCGGCAGCTTCGTCCGATGAGTCGCCATCGCCTTCGTCACCTCCGCCACGGCGCGTTCGAGCTGCGGATCACGCCCCTCGAGCAACGACTGCGGATCGTTCTCCACCACGATATCGGGGTCGACGCCGTGGCCCTCGATCACCCACCGACCGTCCGTCGACGCGGTGCCGCCTTCGGGCACATAGACCGTGCCGCCGTCGATGAGTGGCCCGTGGTCGTTGATCCCCACGACGCCGCCCCAGGAGCGCTTGCCGATCAGGGGCCCCAGCCCCGCCTGACGGAACATGTACGGGAAGATGTCTCCGTCGGAGGCGGAGGTTTCGTTGAGCAGGCACGCCATCGGCCCGACGAACGTCGCCTGGGGGTAGGTCTCGGTGTCCTCGTTCGTCCGGCTGAACCCCGTTCCGAGCAGGGAGCGCCTCAGCCGCTCGATGAGCACCTGGGAGACAGAACCCCCGCCGTTCGCGCGGTCGTCGACGATCAAACCTTCCTTGCGGATCTGGGGGAAGTACCACTTGATGAACTCGCGGATCCCGTCCTCTGCCATGTCGGGGACGTGCAGGTACCCGATGCGCCCGCCCGAGAGCTTGTCGACCCGGTCGCGGTTGCGCGCCACCCAGCCGAAGTACCGGAGGTTGGTTTCGCTGGTGATCGGCCGGAACGAGACCACCCGGGCGCCGTTCGGATCGGGTTTCGAGTTGAGGGTGAGCGTCACCGGGCGGTCGGCCTTGCCGCGCAGCAGGCGGTACGGGTTGTCGTTGGGGGGGAGGTCGACGCCGTCGATCGCGAGGACGTAGTCGCCCTGTCTGGCGTCCACGCCGACCTCGGTGAGCGGCGACCGGTAGCGCTCCTCTTCGTTCTGACCTTGGAGAATCTGGGCGATCCGGTAGCGGCCCGCCGTCTTGTCGAGCTCGAAAACCGCCCCCGGCAGGGCAACCTTGGGGCGCGGCGGAATCTCGTAGTCGCCGCCCTCGATGTAGGCGTGGCCGATGTTCAGCTCGGCGACCATCTCGCCGAGCACGTAGTTGAGGTCGGAGCGGTGGGCCACGAACGGCAACAGCACCCGGTAGCGATCGCCGAGCGCCTTCCAGTCGTAGCCGTGCATGTTGGTGACGTAGAAGAAGTCGCGGTAGCGCCGCCACACCTCGTCGAAGATCTCGGCCCACTCCTGCGCCGGCACGCGGTCCACCATCAGGTCCTTGGTCGAGACCGGCTTGTGGGCGTCCTTGCTGTCCTTCGCCTTCGGGTTGACGTCCACGAGCGTGTACGTGGCATCCTTCTTCACCAGGACCTTGGCGCCGTCGCCGGAGATCACGAAGTCGTCGGCCTCGTCCACGAGCGTGCTCAGCTTCCGCTCCTTCAACGAGAACACCTGCAGCGAAGACGCCGGTTCCGGCTCCCGTCCAAGATACGGGGCGCCGTTGCGCATGAAGACGAGATACTCCTTGGTGGCGGTGAGCCCAGCGTAGTTGGCTGCGTCCACCGGAATTCGCGCCACCCGCGCGCCCAAGCCTTCGAAATCGATCCGCACAGCCTTGGGCGCCGCGGGCTCCTTCGCCTTGTCCGCTTCGGTCTGCTTCGCGGCTTCCGGTTTGGCGGAGCCGGCCTTTTCGATCTTGACCTCGTCCGACTCGGGTGGGAACGGGTTCGGGACGTCCTTCCGGAGCGCGAGCGCGAAGATCCCCGTCGTGCGATTTGTGGCAAAGCTCAGCTCAACCGTCGACATCTGCGGCGCGAACTCGTGGTCCGAGAGAAAATAGACGTAGTTCCCTTCCGGGTCCCATGCCGGGTGCACCGCGTTGAACATCGGGTCGGTCACCGTGTGGAGCTTGCCGTCCGCGAGCGACCAGATCGCGATGGAACGGTAGCCGTTCACGTTGGCCAGCGAGAACGCGAGGAATGCGCCGTCCGGGGACCAAGCGTAGTCGCGGAGGTACCCCTGGCGGTCCTTGGCAACGGACGCGATCGCTCCGTCGGCCACCGTCACGACCCACAGGCGACCGTCCTTGTCGGAGAACGCCAGGCGTTTTCCGTCCGGAGACCACTCGGCCGCGTAGCGCATGGCGGAGCCGCCCCTGGTGAGCTGCCGAGGCTGGCCTGAGCCGTCCTGGGCGATCAGCCATACCTCCTCCTCGCCGGAGCGGTCCGTGATGAACGCGATTTCGCTGCCGTCCGGCGACCAGCGCGCCCACTTGTCGTGGTAACGCGACGAGTTCGTGAGGTTGCGCGTGGGACCCTTCTCGATCGGGACCGTGAACACGTCGCCGCGGGCCACGAACAGCGCACGTTCCGCCTTCGGAGCCAGCGAGAAATCCTCGATGAACTTCTCCGCCGACACGCGCGAAGGGCGCATCGCGACGCCGTCGTTCGGCACCGAAATCGAGAGCGACCTGTCCGCCCCGGCGACGGTGTCCAGCACGTGGAGTTCACCGCCAAGCTCGTAGACGATCTTGCCGGCGCGGTCGGCCGACGGCCACCGCACGTCGTAGATCGTCGAGTGCGTGACCTGTGCGGTCGCCTTGGCCGCGACGTCGTACCGGTAGAGGTTCAGCGTGCCGTCGCGATCCGATGCGAAGTAGACGGCGCCCCCGATCCACATCGGGTCGCGATCGGTGCGCGGATGGTTCGTGAAGTTGAAGCTCTCGTGGGTCGCGAGGTCGAAGATCCAGAGGTCCTCCGCCCACCCTCCCTCGTACCGCTTCCAGGTACGGAAGTCCCTGAAGAGCGGGGAGTACGCGACTTTCTTTCCGTCCGGCGAAAACGTGCCGGCGCCGGCCACCGGCATCGGCAGCGGCACCGGGAGGCCGCCCTCCAAGCTCACAGTGTACAGCCGCGAATCGCCGTGATCGTACCCCTCCCGCATGGACCGGAACAGCACCGCCTTGCCGTCCACCGTCCACCCATACACTTGATTGTCGTAACCCCAGCGCGGCGTCAGCGGGCCCTGCGCCGGGTACCAGGTAAGCTGCCTGGGGACGCCGCCGGAGGTCGGGATCACGTAGACCTGCTCGTCGCCGTCGTACTGTCCCGTGAAGGCAATCCACTTCCCGTCCGGCAAGAATTTGGGGAAGAGTTCGAGCCCCGGGTGGGCGGTAAGCCTGCTCGCCGTGCTGCCTTCCGCCAGCGCCACCCAGAGGTCCCCGGCGTAGCAGAACGCCACCGTGTCCCCCCAGATGTCCGGGAAGCGCAGGAGCTTCGTCTGTGCGCCAACCGTCGAGGCCAGAACCGTGAGAATCACCGTAAGAACCGTCAGAGTCGCTCTCCGTCGATCGAAACGCATGCTTCCTCCTTGGCGCGGTTGCTGTCGGCACTGATATTGCGAGGATCGCTGCCATGAGCCACAACGGTTACGAAAGCAAGTACAGGAAAGTTGCAGCTGGCCCGCCTACCGCCGGGGTCGCTGCCAACCCTCTCTCACGGCAACGGTAGCACTGCGCGCGCGATCGCCCAGAAATGGGCCGCTGAGCCAGCCATCACGAACAGGTGAAAGATCTCGTGGAAGCCGAACACGCCGGGCACCGGGTTTGGGCGCTTTACGCCGTAGATCACCGCGCCCACGGTATAGAACAACCCGCCGACCCCGAACCACACGAGGCCGCCGGGCGGAAGCCTGTGCAGCAGCGGCCAGATCGCGATGATCACCAGCCAGCTGAGGCCGAGGTAGAGGCCCACCGAGAGCCAGCGCGGTGCGTCGATGGCGAAGATCGCGAGGAACATCCCGGCAAGCGCGAGCGCCCACACCGCGCCGAACAGCGACCACCCCCACGGCCCCCGCAGGGGCACCAGGCAGATCGGGGTGTACGTGCCGGCGATGAGCAGGAAAATCGCGATGTGGTCGAGCTGCCGCAGCACCCGCTGGGCGTGTCCGGAGACAGGCAGCAGGTGGTACAGCGAGCTCGCGATGTAGAGCAGCGTCAGCGACACGCCGTAGACGATGAACGCCCCGAGGTGCCACCACTTGCGGTAGACCGCCGCCAGCGTGATCAGCACCGTCGCACCGATGACTGCAGCCACCGCGAAACCGAGATGCGTGAAGCCCGACACGGGCTCACGCAGCCGCATTGGGGCCGTTCCAGGGGCGGGCGAGGGCTCGCGCGCTGACACCGTGCCACATTTTACGACGGTCACAGCCGGACGCATGCGAGAATCCGGCCGTGCGCCTCTCCGGCCACGCCTGGACCATGGTCCCACACCTGCTCGCCGACTGGAGCCGTGTCTCGGACGACGGCGCGAGGCCCTGGACGATGGAGATCGACGACCCTCGCGTTGGCCGGGTGCGCCTCAGCGGCCGACTCTCCGAGCCTCCTGGAGCCCAGGCGCTCCTCATTGCAGTCCACGGCCTCGGAGGTTCAGCCGCGAGCTCCTACATGCTGAAGGCCGCTCGCGCGGCGCACTCCGCCGGCCTCGCCACGCTTCGCCTGTCGCTCAGGGGCGCCGACGGCAGCGGCGAGGACGTCTACAACGCGGCCCTCACGGACGATCTGCGCGCGGCCCTGGCCAGCCCCGAGGCATCGCGGTACGGCACGGTGTTCGTCCTCGGGTTCTCGCTCGGAGGCCACCTCGCACTCCGCTTCGCGACCGAGCAGCCTGACCCACGCCTCGCTGCGGTCGCCGCGGTGTGTGCTCCGCTCGACCTGGCGTCGTGCCTGACGGCGATCGACGGCCCCGGGCGGTTCCTTTATCGCCGCTACCTCCTCGCCCGGCTTCGGCGGTCCGTCGCCGCCGTGGCCGCCCGAGGCCGTCTTCCCTTGGCCATGCGGGAGCTTCGCCGGGTCCGCACGATCCGCGAGTGGGATCGCCTCGTCGTGGTCCCGCGCTTCGGCTTCGCGAGCCCCGAGGACTATTACGCGCAGTCGAGCGTCGCCCCACACCTCGGGCGTCTGACCGTCCCGGCCCTGCTGGTGGCCGCCAGGGGCGACCCGATGGTGCCGGCGGCGACGCTGCACCCGTGGCTGGAAACGTCTCCGCGCCTCGAGGTGCGCTGGGCCGCACGCGGCGGGCACCTCGGGTTCCCGCGCTCGCTCGATCTCGGCGAGCGCGGAGAGCGCGGGATCGACGGCCAGGTCGTCGCGTGGCTGCGGCGCCACGGATAACGGATAGTGGACTTCTATACTTGGCGGAACGGAGGGGCCATGCGCGTCCTCGTGTTCGGTTTGCTCTCGTGTCTGGCCGGCCTTCTCGCCGCCACCACCGGTATCGCCGGAGGGCCACCGCCTGCCGGATCGAGGCTGATCTCGGAGGCCGCCGTCGACGGTGCGGTCGCCCGCCTAGTCGCCACCCACGGCCCGGCGCAGGCGGAGCGGATCCGCCGCGGCGTGAACCAGGTCGCTCAACGTTGGTGGCAGGAGGACGGCGACGACGCGGCCTTCGCGGCGTTTTGCGAAACGAACTTCATTGCCGCGCCTGCCGCCCTCGCCGCGACGTTCGCGCGCCTCGAGCAGGTTCTCGAGCAGATCGACGGTCACCTCCACGAGGTGCGGCGCGAGCTCCTCGCGCCGAGCGACCTCGACACCGGTCCAGTCACCGCGGTGGACCGGCTCTTCGCCGATTTCGACCTCTCGGTCCACACCGATGACGACCTCTTCAAGACCAAGGTGGCGTTCCTCGCCCTGTTGAACTTCCCGGTCCACACTCTCGGCGACCGTCTTGCTCAGGGTGGAGCGTGGAGTCGGGAGACGTGGGCCCGGTCCCGGATGATGGATCGCTTCGCCGAGCGCGCGCCGGCGGTCGTGCTGCAGACCATCACCGAGGCGCTCGCCAGGGCGGACCAGTACATCGCGGAGTACAACATCCGGCTCGACCGTCTGGTCACGCCCGACGGAAAGCGGCCCTTCCCTGAAGGCCTGCGCCTGATTTCGCACTGGGGGCTGCGCGACGAGCTGGCCTCCCACTACGGGGAGCCCGACGGCCAGGTCAAGCAGCGCATGATCGAGCGCGTGATGGAGCGCATCGTCCGCCAGGAGATCCCGGCGGTCGTGATCGACAACCCCGACGCGCTGTGGTGCCCCGAGACGAACGAGGTGCGGCCTCTACAGACTGCCGTTGCTCCCAAAGCAGCGTTGCGGTCCGAGCGCGAGTCCGACCGCCGCTACGCCGTCTGGCTCGACAACTTCCGCGCCCTCCGCAGCCTGGATGCGTACACACCCACGGCCCTCACGGCGGTCGCACGGTCGTTCGAGACCGAGCGCCAGATCCCCGAGAAGGAAGCCGAGGCGCTTTTCGTTTCAGTTCTCGGCTCCGAGGAGGTCAAGGACCTCGCGGGTTTGATCTCGAAGCGCCTTGGGCGCGCGCTCGAACCGTTCGACATCTGGTACTCGGGGTTCAAGTCGCGCGCTGCCCGTTCCGAGGCCGAGCTCGATCGCATTGTGCGCGCGCGATATCCGACCGTCGCCTCGTTCCAGCAGGACCTTCCCGGCATTTTCGGCCGGCTCGGCTTCGACCCGGAGAAGGCGCAATGGCTCGCCGAACGTATCGTCGTGGACCCCTCCCGCGGCGCCGGCCACGCCATGGGCGCCGTGCGGCGCGAGGACAAGGCCCACCTGCGCACCCGCATTCCGGCGACCGGGATGGACTACAAGGGGTACAACATCGCGATCCACGAGCTCGGCCACAACGTCGAGCAGACATTCTCCCTTGGTGGGATCGACCACTGGTTCCTGAACGGGGTGCCGAACAGCGCGTTCACCGAGGCGCTCGCGATGACCTTCCAGGACCGGGACCTCGAGGTGCTCGGGGTCGCTGCGCCCGCCGACTCTCGCGATGCCGAGGCGCTGGGCGCGTTGTGGGCGACGTACGAAATCGCCGGCGTCGCGGTCGTGGACGTGAGGGCGTGGCATTGGCTGTACGACCACCCCGATGCGACGCCGCCGCAGCTGCGCGAGGCCGTGCTCGCGGCCGCCCGAGAGGTGTGGAACCGTTACTACGCTCCGGTGTTCGGCACGAAGGACGTCGAGATCCTCGCGATCTACTCGCACATGGTCTCGTACCCGCTCTACCTCGCCGACTACCCGCTCGGCCACGTCATCGCGTTCCAGATTGGAGAGAGGCTGCGCGGTGCGTCGTTCGGCGCCGAGTTCGAGCGCGTCGCCCGCCAGGGCCGCCTCACCCCGGACGCCTGGATGAAAGGGGCCGTCGGGGAACCGATCTCGACGCGACCTCTCCTCACGGCAGCGCACCGCGCTCTTACGCTGACACACTGAGCAGAGGCGGCCCGCAGATACAAGCTCTGGCCGGCAAGCAGGACGTACGACCGGTCGTGTTAGCATCCGACGATGAGACTCGGTCGTCGCGGAACCATCGCGGAGTCGTGCGCTGGATGGGCCTTTCCCGGCTCGGTTGGAGGCCTCCCGCCGTTCTCCCGGGCGCGCGGCGTCACGCCCGCACGAGGTGCGACCCGGACCGCAGCGCCATGAGAGAACCCGAGCGACCCGCGGGTCCGCCGCCGACCGGCATCGAGGGACCCGAGCAACCCGGCCCGGGCCGTGACCAGGAGAGCGAAGCCGGTACGGGCCGCCCGGCGGCGGCCGGCACAACCCGGCGCATCGTCGCGTTCGGCGGCGGCAAGGGGGGCACCGGCAAGAGCCTCGTCGCGGTCACTCTCGCCATCGAGTTGGTCCGGCGCGGCATGCGCGTGGTGCTCGTGGACTGCGACCTTGGCGGCGCCAACCTGCACAGCCTCCTCGGCATGGAGTACCCGAAGGAGACTCTTTCCGACTTCGTGCTCCGCAAAGCGGGCTCTCTGGCCGAACTGGTGGTTCCGACGCCGGTGGTAGGCCTCGGTCTTATCTCCGGGGCGCGCAACGCGATCCAGGTCGCCAACCCGATGTATCAGCAGAAGATGCGCTTGATGAGAGCGCTCCAGCACATCGACTCCGACGCGGTGATCCTCGACCTCGGCGCTGGCACGCACTACAACGTGGTGGACTTCTTCCTCCTCGCAGACCATGGCGTCCTCGTGGTCGTACCCGAACCGACATCGGTTGAGAATGCGTACCGATTCCTCAAGGCCGCGTTCCTACGCCGTGTCAAGGCGATGGACGCAGGCCTCGGCATCCGCGAGATCCTGCAGGACGTCGTGCGGCCCGGTCGCCGGCACCCGTTGGTCCCCGCCGAGATGGTCCTCGCGGTCGCGGAGCGCGATCCCGCCGCCGGAGCCGCGATCGAGCGCGAGCTGGCCACGTTCAGGCCACTGCTGATCATCAACCAGGTGCGGGAAGCCGCCGACCTGACTCTCGGCGACGGGATGTGCGAAGCGGCCAGACGGCTCTTCGGAGTGGACCTGATCTACCTCGGCCACCTCCATCACCGCGAGCAGGTTTGGCGCGCGGTTCGAGCCCGCGAGCCCGCCTACTTCGAGAGGCCCGGCACGCCGTTCGCCCTCGAGCTCTCCGCCGTCGCGGGCCGGCTGATCGAGGTGCCGACGCCCGGGGGAATGCGCCCGTGAAGCCTTTTGACCAGCTGGATCCGTGGGAGATGCTCGGGCTCGATCCCGGCGCAAGAGCCGACGAGATCAAGCGCGCCTACGAGCGGCTCTCATCGCGGCTCGCCCCTGGTTCGCTGCCTCTGTACTCGATCGCCGACAAAGAGGAGCAGCTGGATTTTCAGCAGCGGCTCCGGGCAGCCTACGTCGAGTTGCTCTCTGGCCTCGGCCCGGAGGAACCTCCCCAGGACGCTCAGGTTTCAACAACGCTGCCGACGCCGAGCCCGAACGAGGTGGTCGCGCCTGCATCCGTCCCACCCGCCGATGGGGCAACTGCTACCCAACCGCCAGCTGTCGCTCCCGAGACGGAGTTCAATGGCGATCTTCTGCGCCGACTTCGGGAAACCAGAGGCCTGACGCTCGAGACTCTCAGCCATCGCACGCGGATCAGGCGCACGCTCCTCGAATCGCTCGAGGCCGAGAGGTTCGAGGCGCTGCCAGAGCGCGTGTTCGTGCGCGGTTTCGTGCTCGCCGTCGCGCGCGAGCTCGGGCTCGATGCCGAGCGCGCCTGGGCCGGCTACGGAAAGCGGTGGGAGGCCTGGGCCGCGGCGAGGCGTTAGCTCGTCGCTCTTCCCACAGGCCTACCGTTGACTGGAATGGACTCTAGGGCCTCGTCGGTCAGGTCAAGGCGCTCGACATGGCAAACGTCCACGTCGAGGTCGCCAAGCAGCAAAACGCGGGCGCCCCGGCCTCGAGTTGACGGCATCTCTTCGCCGACTGTACCGTTCCTTCTACGGGGGAGGCCAGGAACACCATGGCAGATGCCCAGCGTCGTCGCAGTCTCGGGGTGAAGGTCGGACCGCTTCAGATCGGGGGCGGTGCCCCGGTGGTGGTGCAGTCGATGACGTCCACCGACACCGCGGACGTCGCGGCGACCTCGAAGCAGGCTCTCGAACTGGCGAAGGCCGGCTCGGAGCTGGTACGCGTCACCGTCAACCTGCCCGAGGCGGCGGCGGCGGTCCCCGAGATCCGCAGGACGCTCGACGCCTCAGGGTGCGACGTTCCGCTCATCGGCGACTTCCACTACAACGGTCACATTCTGCTGACCCAGTTTCCCGAGTGCGCACGGGCCATCGCAAAGTACCGCATCAACCCGGGTAACGTCGGCCACGGAGCGAAGCGAGACCAGCAGTTCGCCACCATCTGCCGGGTGGCGGCCGAGAACGGCAAGCCCGTCCGGATCGGCGTCAACGCTGGGTCGCTCAACCAGGAGCTGGTGACGGCGAAGATGGCCGAGAACACCGACCGCAACCTCGGGAAGACGTCCGGCGCGATCATCGCCGAGTGCATGGTGCTCTCGGCGCTGCAGTCGACCGAGCTGGCCCTTGCCTCGGGGCTTCGCTCCGACCAGATCGTCATCTCGTGCAAGCTCTCGCAACCGAACGAGTTGATCGCCGTGTACCGGGATCTCGCGGCGCGCACCGACCAACCCCTCCACCTCGGCCTCACCGAGGCGGGCATGGGGATCAAGGGACTCATCTGGTCCGCCACCGCCATCGGGATCCTGCTGCACGAGGGGATCGGTGACACGATCCGCGTTTCGCTCACGCCGCGACCGGGAGGCGACCGCCGCGACGAGGTCTATGCCGCATGCGAGCTCCTTCAGTCGCTCGGCCTGCGGTCGTTCGCCCCATCGGTCACCGCCTGCCCGGGGTGCGGGCGCACGACGAGCACGACGTTCCAGGCGCTCGCCGAAAGCGTCCAGTCGTACGTGCGCGAAAAGATGCCCGAGTGGAAGCGCGAGTACGTGGGGGTCGAGACCATGCGACTCGCGGTGATGGGTTGCGTGGTGAACGGGCCGGGCGAGTCCAAGGCCGCCAACATCGGGATCTCGCTTCCCGGCACCGGTGAGGCGCCGGCCTGTCCGGTCTTCATCGACGGGCAGAAATTCACCACTCTCAAGGGGACCTACGACGAACTCGCGGCTGAGTTCCGCAGCCTCGTCGACGAGTACGTGGAAACGAAATACCCGAGGGTCGGCGACCGAGGCCAGGAGCCGCAGGTCGGATAGGGTCGGGGCGGTTCCCCGCCGGGGCGCCGCCCCACGAGGTTCCCACCGGCCCCCGGACACCCGAAACGTCGGCTACCATTCGGGGCGGAGGATCCCATGGTCCATCTCGCCGTCCTCGCCGCCATCGCCCTCTCGTCCCCCCTGCCGGCCATGCAGCCCGTCGCGTTCGACGAGGTCTTCGTCGACACGACGCTGCGGATCGACACGTACCACGTCGGCAACTCCGCCGAGGAGATCGTAACCCTCGACCGGGTCGTCCTGCAGGGGAGCTGGGCGGGCAGCCGCAAGCATCTCACCGACCCGTTCGGCGTCGGTCGCTACCTCGCGACCGTCGCCGATCCGAGCACCGGTGTCGTGCTCTTCTCGAAGGCGTACGACAGCTATTTCGGCGAGTACCGCACCACCGCGGCGGCCGGATCGGGCGTGCGCCGGGCGTTCCACGAATCGGTGCTGATCCCGTGTCCGAAGAAGACCGTGCGGTTCGCGCTCGCGGTGCGCCAGCGCGACGGCTCGCTGCGGGAGCTGTTCGCGACCGACATCGACCCTACCGCGACGGCCGTGGTCCGCGCGCCCCTCGACAAGGGCATTACCGTGGTCCCCGTGCTGCACAGCGGCGACCCGCATGCCATGGTCGACGTGGCGATCGTCGCGGAGGGGTACACCGCCGCCGAGGAAAAGAAGTTCCGCAGCGACCTCGCGCGGTTCGTCAAAATCTTCTTCGACCAGGAGCCGTACGCGAGCCACAAGGACCGCTTCAACATCACGGGGGTGTTCAAACCGTCACAGGACAGCGGCTGCTCCGAGCCGGGCTGGGGCGAGCACCGCAACACCGCCGTGGGAGCGACGTTCGACTCGCTGGGCTCCGAGCGCTACCTCCTCACCGAGGAAAACCGCCGCCTGCGCGACATCGCGGCTGTCGTGCCGTACGACGCGCTCTACATCATGGTGAACTCGTCCAGGTACGGCGGCGGCGGGATCTACAACCTCTACTGCACGTTCACTGCCGACAACCAGTGGTCCCCGTACGTGTTCCTGCACGAGTTCGGCCATCACTTCGCCGGTCTTGCAGACGAGTACTACACCTCGTCGGTCGCCTACACCGACTTCTACCCCAGAGGCGTCGAGCCCGACGCACCGAACGTCACCGCGCTGTTGAATCCGGAGACCCTCAAGTGGAGGTCGCTCGTCACCCCGGGCACGCCCGTGCCGACGCCGTGGGAAAAAGCGGACTTCGACACCATGGACCGGGCCTACCAGAAGGTGCGCGAGGAGCTCAACGCGAAGATCGCGGCCGCAAAGCGAGCCGGAGCCCCGCGCGCCGAGGTGGAGAAGCTGCAGGAGGAGTCGGAGCGCCTTTCCAGGGAGAATGCGAAGAGAGTGGACGCGTACCTCTCCAGCTCGCGGTTCGCTGGCCAGGTCGGAGCGTTCGAAGGCGCAGGCTACGCTTCCGAAGGGCTGTACCGCGCGGCGATCGACTGCATCATGTTCACGAAGGGTGTCAAGCCCTTCTGCAAGGCCTGCCAGCAGGCGATTCAGCGTGTGATCGAGCACTACGGCGAGTGATCGAGGGCCCCACGGATTCGGGCCGATCCGCGGGGGTATGATGAAGCGAGAGAGTGCCGTGGGGGTTGAACGCGCTCGGGCCCACCGGCCGGGCCGCAAGACAGGCAGCCATGGATGATCCCTTGTCCCCACCGACGTTGCCGCCGGAAGCTCCCGACGAGCGCGGGCCGGCGGGCTCCATCTCCGAGCCGGCCGATCTGCATGGTCAGGATGACGCGTGGGTCCCAGCTGCGCCCGCCACGAGTCCTGCTGCCGCTGCCGGCGAGGCGCTGCGTGCACTGGCACACGTTGCACGCTCCTTCATGCTCTACGACGCCACCAACGAGAGGATCAGGGGCTTCCTGGAGGATGTCAGGGCGAAGATCGAGCACTTCCTCGGGACGCACGGCGAGATGCGGCTCGAGATCCGTCCCTGGGATATCGTCCTCGGCGGTGACGTCGTCTCCTCGGACAGGGATCGCGAGCGTTCGCTGGCGTTCCGCCTCTACCGGGACGGGGTCCGGCGGCTGACGTTGCACCCCGAGCTCGAGTGGTCCGAGCTGATCATGCTGATCGGCATCCTCTCGGTTCGCTACAAGGGCGTCCGAACGCAGGAAGACGATGTGGTCACCTTGCTTTGGCGCGCGGATTTCAAACACATCGATGTCGTCGCCGTCGAGGGTCTCGTCGCGAGCGAGGACGACGCGGTGGACCTGCCTTCGCTCTCCGACGGAAAGGCCGCCGGTCCGCGCGACGCGATGCAGGCGATGGTCTTCAACGCTCCCTACGGATTCAACTACCCCTGGCCCAATTGGACCGAGCGAGCCACGGTCGAACGTCGATCGGTGCCCCCTCCCCTGCTGAGCCGGATCGCCGAGGAGGAAGGGGCTCACGCGCTGCCCCTCGAGTGTCTGCAGCTGGTCCGAGAGCTGCTCGCGGGGATCTCGGATCCGCACGATCCGCTCGCGCCCGGCGAGGTGATCCCCGTGCTGTACGAGCTCCGCGGGTTTCTCGTCGGCGATCTCTGCCTCGACGCCCTGCTCGGCATGGTGCGCATGGTCCGCGCGATGCCCGGAATCAGCGACGAGACGCGGAAGGAGCTGCTCGCGGCCTGTGTGGCCGAGGACGTCGTGCGCCGGTTCGCCGTTGCGCTCGATCCTGCGGACGAGGGCGCGGTTGCCGCGCTGACCGAGCTCGTGGAGCTCGCTCCCGGCGACCACGTCTCCACGCTCCTCGACCTGTTCACCGGCTCCCCCCGACACCAGGACTCCCAAGTGGTGCGCCGACTCCTGGAGACCCACCTCAAGGGACGGACAACCGCCCTCGTCGAGCGGCTCGGCGCTCTCGATCCGGCGGTCGCGATCGAGCTCTTCCGCCTTCTCGTGCGGGCCGACCCCGCCGGCTCGATCGATGCCGCCGTCGTCCTCCTCGGGCGAGCCGAGCCTTCCGCACAGTTGGAGGCCCTCCAGCTCCTCGAGACGGCTGAGTACAGCGGAAAGATCGGCCGCGCCCTGGTCGGGGCGCTGGGCTCGGACTCCTCCGATGTGAGGCTGCGCGCGCTGGCGACCCTCGTGCGGCGGCACGAGAGCCGAGCGTTCGAGCCGATAGTCAACAGGATCAAGCTCGGCACCGCCGAGCTCGAGGGCGCGGAGACGAAGGCCGTCGGGGAGGCGATGGCGCGCCTGGAGCCGCAAAAGGCGCTCTCGGTGTTCAAGGAGTGGGTCCGGCCCTCCGGCCTCCTCGGCCGCCTCGGCCCCGGACAGACCGCGCTCCGCCGGGCGGCGATCGAGGGCCTCGCGCTCCTGCCCGGACGGGAGTCCGAAGAGCTGCTTCAGTGGCTCGCCCGCCACGGCGGAGACGATCTGGGCCAGCAGTGCGATCGAGCACTGGCGCGCCTGAGGGGCCACGAGGGGGATCACCGTGGCTGATTCGATCAGGATGGCGCAGGAACAGCTGGGCCAAATGCTCGAGCACGCGCGCGTCGAGGAGGACCGGGAGCTGGCCACGCGTGTGCGAGAAGTCGGAGCCCGGCTCGCTCACCTGCTCAATGGCCTCTTCCGCATGGCCAAGACGCACGCCTTGAACAACACAGCGTTCGACGTCCCGGTGCGGGAGTTCGGGACGGCTCTCCACCAGCTGATCGACCTGCTCGGACCGGTCAGCCTGCTCTGCGTCGAGGACCAGGTCTACGTCAACGATCTCCGGATACGCTTCGACAAGGTCATCGAGAAGTCGATCTCGCTCGGGGACGACCTGATCCGCCACGGCGTCGGAGGCCTGACCTTCAACGGGCCGCTGGCCGACGCCGAGATCCGCGCCATCGTGCGGCTGTTCGCCGCCCCCCCGGCCCCGGGGAACGCGCGCGACGCCGTCCAGGCCGGGCTCGTCGCCAAAGGGATGAGCTCGATCCAGGTCCACGGCCCGTTTCGTTTCCGGGTCACCGGCGAGGAGCTCGAACAGGCGACGGCTGCATTCCGCGAGGTCTACCTTTCCAGCGCCGGCACGGTCGCGACCGTTTTCGCCAACGTGGGTGCAGACCGGCTGCCGAGCCCGCTACCGGCGCGACGGTTGATCCACCAGCTGATCGACGCCTCCCGCACCGGTGACATCGTCGAGTCGGCACGCGGCGCTGAAGGCGCGCTGCCGCCATTCGCGCGGCACACGCTGATGGTGACCAACCTTTCGTTCCTGATCGGGAGAGCGGCCGGCCTCTCCGACGCGTCTCTCGCCGATCTCGGCGTCTCCGCGTTGTTCCACGACGTGGGGTTCTGCATGCGCGAGGACGGGTACTCGGTGCCGTTCGAGCGCCACACGAGAGCCGGGCTGCGCGTTCTGCTGCGCCAGCGCGGCTTCCACCGCGCCAAGCTCCGCCGACTGCTGAGCGTCCTCCAACACCACGCCGCATTCGACGATCCCCGCGGCGCGCCGTCGCTGCACGCAAGGATCATCCACATCGCCGACGATTACGACATCCTCACCCGCCACCGGGCTGGACGCGGTCCGATCCTCTCGACGCCCGACTGCCTCGCACGCCTCGCGGCGCAGGCCGGCAAGGCCTACGACCCGCTCCTAATTCAGCTGTTCTGCAATGAGATGGGGAGGTTTCCGCCCGGTGCGATCCTCTCCCTCGCAGATGGGCACGTGGTGCTCTCCTTCTCGACGGTCCGATCACCGGACACCTTCGACAAGCCGCTGTGCAAGGTGATCCGGCGTCCCGACGGCACGACACCTTCCGGCGAGGAGCTGCTCGACCTCGCCGATGGAGGCCGGGTAGTCAAGGTGCACCATCCACGAGAGTGAGGTGCCGCCGTTCCCGGCGCGGGTCAAAGGGGAACGCGTTCGTGGAGGAACTTCGATGGCGGATCGCTTTGCCGGCAAGGTCGTCCTCATCACCGGCGCCTCGTCGGGGATCGGGGAGGCGCTCGCGCGTGAGTTTGCCAAACAGGGTGCCGCGATCGCGCTCCTCGCGCGGCGCGCCGACCGTCTCGACGCTTTGGCGGCCGAGCTGCGGACCGCTGGCAGGCGCGCACTCGCAGTGCCGTGCGACGTGACGCGTGACGGCGACCTCGAGGCCGCCGTGGCCCGGGTAACTTCCGAGTTCGGCCGCGTCGACGTCGCCGTCGCCAACGCAGGGTTCGGCGTGGCGGGGCAACTTGCCGATCTGAGCCTCGACGATTACCGGCGCCAGTTCGAGACCAACGTCTTCGGCGTGCTTCGTACCGTCTACGCGACCTTTGACCCGCTTACCAGGACCGGGGGCGCGCTGGTGCTCATCGGCAGCGTCAGCGGCCATGTCGCTGCTCCAAGCGCATCCGCGTACTCGATGAGCAAGTTCGCAGTCCGCGCGCTCGCCGGGGCGATCCGGGGCGAGCTGGCGCCCCGTGGCGTCGGCGTCGTGCTGATAAGTCCGGGGTTCGTCCACAGCGAGATCAGCCGCGTGGACAACCTGGGACGGTTTCACCCCGAGGCAAAGGAGCCCTCTCACCGACGTTTTGAAATGCCGGCCGAGATGGCAGCGAGACAGATCGTCCGGGCCGTCTCGCGGCGCCAGCGGGAGCGCGTGATCACGGCACACGGCAAGCTTGCCGTGATGCTTGCGCGCCATACACCCCGCCTCGTGGCGTGGCTTCTCGACCGCAGCCGGTGGTCCCGCAGCGAGCCGGGACATGACGGGCACACGATTCGGGCGGGCCGAAACTAGCGCAATGCCGTGATGAAGACCGAGGCCCCCTCGCGCTTGAGCGCGATCTCGGTCGCGCTCCCGTCGGGCTTGAAGACGCCCAGCGCCTGTTTCGCCTCGGCCGCCGTGCGGAAGGCGCCGGTGAAGGTCGCGAGCTCGCCTTGCTGCCAGACGACCACGGTGTTGAGAAACCCCTCGGACTTCGGCGAGATCGCCGCGCCTGCATGGCTGAGCTCGAGGGCCTTATCGGCGATGGAGTCAAGGAACTTCTCGTCCGCCGCGGCGCGGAACGGGGGGTAGACGGCGACGACGTAGGGCTTCCTGGCCGACGGTTGCCACTGCACCGTGGTCTGCGTCTGGGCCGAACTGCGAAGACGGTCGGCGCCGGCGACGATCGCGTCCGAGAACGTGTCGGCGTTCTTGCTGCTGCACGCACCCAGCAGCAGCACGACGGGCAAGAGTGACATGGGTACCAGCGACGAGAGCTTGCGCATCATGGTTCCCCCAGGATCCGTTGATGGCGCCAGTGTAGCCGGACAACCGACACCGAAGTCAAGAGTGCGGCGTGGGGCACCGTCACTCCCCGGTCCGCCACAAGGGCGAGAAGTCCGGAGCGCGCACTCTGCCGGCAGCCACCGACACTTTGTGCGCGGCGTCACCGAACGTCTGCGACCTGCCCGGGAGGGCGTCAACGGTGCGACAGGCGGTTCGTCTGTCCGGGCGAAGGGAGAAAGTCATGAACCGGACACAACTGAGCTTTGCGGTCGGAACGATCGTGGCGGTCCTCGGCGCGGCGACGGCGGCTCGGGCCGATGGTCCGATCCAACAGCGCAAGGACAATCAGCAGGAGCGTATCGCGCAGGGTGTGGCGAGCGGCCAGCTCACCGCCGGCGAGACGGCGCGCCTCGAAGGCAAGGAGGCGGCTCTCAACCACGAGGAGCGTGCGATGCGGCAGGCCAACGGCGGGAAGCTGACCGCCGGCGACCGAGCCGTGATCAACAAGCAGCAGAACAAGCTCTCCGGAAAAATCTACCAGCTCAAGCACAACGCGCGCCGCCGTCCGTGAGGCTGCCGAACTCCGGTGCGCAGACCAGGCGCCCCCGGTCCGCCGGGGGCGTCTGCTTGTATGGGAGCGAGACCCAGTCTATATTCGCCCCATCGGGAGGCGACCATGAAGCGCATGCACGTGCTGTTTGCGATCGGGACGTTCGTACTCGGTGTCGTGGTGGGGATTGCGGGCTCGGCAGGGAGCAAGGTTGACAAGATGATGTACGCGGGCCAGAGCCCCAAGGATGCAGCCCTCGGGCTCCTGACGGCCGCCCTCAAGCAGGCCGGCAAGGGGAGCTGGGAGAACATCGCGGTCGGGCGCGTCTACTACCTCATGGGGGACAAAGCCCAGGGGCAGGCGACACTTGACCGCGTCATCGCCGCCAAGGTCAAGAAGGACGATTGGATGCGCATCGGCCGGATCTACATGGAGGCCAAGGAGTGGGACAAGGCCAAGGACGCCTTCGAGAAGGCGCTGGCGCTCGACCCCAAGGACGAGGGGAATCTCTCCGAGGTGGGCGCCTGGTACAACCTGCGCGGCGACCGCGCGAAAGCCGAAGAGTATTTCGGCCGCGCCTTCGCGACCAAGCCGGACGAGATCTGGTACACGGTGAACGCGGCCGGTTCGTACGTGGGCGTGAAACCGCAGTGACGACCTGATTTGCACCGGCGAGGACTCGCGCAGGAGACGTGTCCCGGCAGGCGAACGCAATCCCTGACCGGCCCTACTTCAGGAGCACGCTCTCGATGCTGATGCCGGTCTTGCGGCGCGCATCGCTCGCCTTGAGCGCCAGGGAGAACACGACGCCGACCAGGCCGAGCGCCGCAAACATCAGCATCGTCGAGGTGTAGTCCACGACCGGCTCGCCGTTCACCATCGTGGTGTGGGCATCGGCTATCTTCCCCGCGAGGTAGGGGAAGAGCATCAGGCCGACGTTCTGCACATATCCGACCACGCCGAACGCCGTGCCGAGACGGGACTCCGGCACCATCATCGGGATCGCGGCCCACAGCGCCGCCGGCACGAGGGAGAGCGCGATGCCGACGAAGAAGATCGGCACCACCGGTGGGAAGTGCGTGTAACCGAGGAGCAGGTGGCAGGGCACGAGGAGTAGCGCCCCGAGGACCATGAGCGTCGCGCGCTTGCCCCGCTTGTCGACGTACAGTCCGAGCAGCGGCGTGAAGATCATGGTGCCGAAGATCAAGGCGGAGGTGTAGTGACCGGCCGCGTTGACCGAGTAGCCGAACCGCTGCACGAGGATGTCCGGGGCGTACGACTGGAACGGGAACACCGCCGAGTAGAACGTCACGCACAACAAGGTGATGAACCAGAACGAGGCGTCGAACGAGAACGCCTCCTTCAGAACGAACTTCTCCTCGGGCGCCACCCCGCCTTCGGCGGTCATGCCCGGCGCTCCCGCACGGCCGCGCGCGATGTGCTCCATCGCCAGGTAGATGAAGTAGGTCGCAAAGCCGACGCCCATGATCGCCGCGGCAAGCCAGAGCGACCCGCGCAGCCCGAACCACCCCGCCGCCGGCGCCTGGAGGTTGAGGGCGAGGAACGTCCCGAGCCTCATGATGGTCAGGTTCATCCCGTAGGCGAACGCCAGCTCCTTCCCCTTAAACCAGCGCGCCAGCACTTTGTTGTTGACGACCAGGATCGCCTCGGCGCCGACGCCGTAGATCATGCGTCCCAGCAGCATGATCTTCAGCTCCGGGCTCCACGACGGGAGGAACGCCGTGTGCAGCCACCCATACCCCCCTCCCAGCAGCCCCGGCAGCCCTTTCCACGCGCCCAGGGCCGTCAGGACCGCGCCGAGGAAGCAGAGGAAGCCGTAAAGGATCCCCGACACCTTGAGGCCGAGCCAGTCCACCAGCACGCCGGCGAACAGCAGCATCAGGAGAAAGACGTTGGCCACGGCGTAGAACGAGAAGAGCAGGCCGTACTCGGCGCCCGAGAAGCCGAGTTGCTCCTTGATCATTGTGCCGAGCGGCGTGATCGAGTCGTAGATGTAGTACTGCGCAAAGCAGATCAGGCTCATGATCGCGAGCACGATCCAGCGGTAGGAGCGCGCCAGCGGCTTCGGCGCTGCGGTGGATTCCATCGGGTCTCCTTGTCTGCGGCGCCGGCAGCCGGCGACGCACGAGCGTCCCGCGGATGATGCACGCCCGGGTGGCGCGGGTCAAACCGTCGCCGCGCGACGGTCTGAGCACCCGCCGCATCTAACCGGGTGTGATGCCTGATTGCCCCACAGACTGCAGGACGGCCGTAAACCTTGGCCCCTCGGCGCCCGTATCGCCTTTCGTGACAGCGATCGGGGTCGTGAGCCGAGCATCGTTCGCCGTTTCGGTGGACGAAATCCTGCTGGCTCGTGCCAGGGCGGGCGAAGAAGCGGCGCTGGAAGAGCTCTTCCGGCGTTTCGAGGCACCCGTCTACTCGCTGGCTCGCCGGCTCACGCGCTCGACCCATGACGCCGAGGACGTTCTCCAAGAGACTTTTCTGGAGATCGTCCGCAGCATCCGCCGTTTCCGGGGCGACGGCTCGCTCGCCGGGTGGATCCGGAAGGTCGCGGCCAGCAAGGCGCTCATGAAATTGCGCCGCAGACAAGGGCGCCCATTCGAGGAGGCTCTGCCGGAAGATCTCGGCGATGATGGCCCCGCTGTGGTCTCGCACGTGCCCGCGGCATCGTCCGTCGTCGAGAGGGTCGATCTGGAGTTCGCTCTGGGCCGGCTGTCCGATGCGGCGCGGGCCGTGATCTGGCTTCATGACGTCGAGGGGTACAGCCACGAGGAGATCGCGGCAATGGCCGGCAAGACAGCCAGTTTCTCCAAGTCGCAGCTGGCGCGCGCGCACGCCCGCTTGCGTGATCTGCTCGCCCCAGGGGTTCGGGAGGAACCATGCACCTGAGCCTTGAAGACCTCATTGCAGTTCGGGACGGCGAGGCGTGCGCCGACTCGGCCCTGCACGTGTCCTCCTGCCCCGAGTGCACCGCGGAGCTGAATCGTTTGCGGTCGCTGCGCCAGCTGCTAGCCGCATTGCCCGACGAGCCTCCGTCCCGCGATCTGTGGCCCGCTGTGAAAGCGAGGGCCGCGGCCGAGCGCCAGCGTCGTGCCTGGATCCGCGTCGCCTGGGTTGCGGCCGGTCTTGCCGCCGTGTTCACGCTGGCGATCGGCGTGCGCGGGGCGATCGAAGCCTACGCCGAGGCGAAGCTGGCCCGCCAGGCGAAGACCCTCGTTGCGGAGTCGCAACGGCTCGAGCACGCGCTGCGCGCCTCCGAGCGCCAGGGCCAGGTGATGACCGGCCGTACCGCCGGCGCGGTGGTCCAGCTCGAGGACCGAATCGCGTACGTCGACTCCCGGCTCTCTCGCGCCGGAGGCGAGCGTTTTCCGTCGCAGGAGATTATCGGACTCTGGCAGGAGCGTGTACGCCTCCTGGATGCGCTCGTGAGCGTCGAGACTACGGGCACTACGTACGTTGGACTCTAGAAGAAGGGAGATGACGATCATGAAACCGAGTTTGTACCTTGGCGTTGTGGTCACCTTGATGATTGTGGGAGCACCGCTGGCCGCCCAGACCGCCACGCCTCCGGCTGACCAGAAAAAGGTCGAGCAGCAACGGCGTGACGCCGAGACGCAGATGCGCGACGCGGAGAAACAGATGCGCCAGGCCGAGCAGGCGTTGCGCGATGCGACCCGCAAGCTCGAGGACAGTGCAGGCGAGATGCGGGAGAGGATCGAGCGCAGGGTCGTCCTGTTCGGAAGCCACGCCCGTCTCGGCGTTGTCCTCCGCCACGAGAAGAACCCCGCCACGGACACCGCGGGGGCCGTGATCGAGGCGCTCACGCCCGGCAGCCCTGCCGAGGAGGCGGGCCTCCAGGCCGGCGACATCATCACGAAGTTCGACGGGAAGTCGCTCACCACCGGGCCGGTGGACGCCGACGAAGACGAGTCCCCGCCCACGGCACGGATGATGGACCTCGCGAAGTCGTTGACTGACGGACAGAAAGTCGCTCTCGAGTACCGCCGGGGCGACGCGACACATACCGTGATGGTCACGGCGCGCGGGGCGGTCGGACCACGGGTTCGCGTGATCACGGGCCGGCACGTCGAGCCGCCGGAAGGGGAGGATATCGAGATCCCCGAGATTCCGGACATCGACGTGGACATCATGCTTGGTCGCAGCTGGCAGGACATCGAGCTTGTGGCGCTCAACCCTGATCTCGGAGAGTACTTCGGCACGGGCGAAGGGCTCCTGGTGGTCCGCACGCCCAAGGACGACGGGCTGAAGCTCAAGGCCGGCGATGTGATCCTCAAGATCGGGGATCGTTTGCCCGGAACCCCGTCGAAGGCGATGCGTATCCTGCGTTCGTACGAGGGTGGGGAAAGCGTGCCAGTTCAGGTCCTCCGCAAGAGGGAGAAGGTGACGCTCTCACTCCAGGTTCCAGAGCGGGGAATCGGCCACGTGCACCATGGTGTGCCGGCTGCGCCAGCCGCACCGGCCGTGCCGCCCGCCCCGGCCGTGCCGCCCGCCCCGGCCGCCCCACCAGCCGCACCCGCCAAGGTTCCGACCCGCGTGTAGGACGCCAGCGAAAGAAGATCGTGCCCGCAGGTTCCACCGCCCTGCGGGCACGTTTGTCTCTGGTTCCGCCGTAAGGTCCACCTACACCTCGACCGGCAGCTCCTTGTTGGGCGCGAAGCGCTCCCACTCCTCCTCGAACGTCAGCGAGTCCATCCCCTTCATGCGGTCGAGGAACACCACGCCGTCCAGGTGGTCGTACTCGTGCTGGATCACCCTCGCGTGGAAACCCTCGGCCTGGAAGGCAAGCTGCTTCCCGTCCGTGTCGAACGCGATGACCTTGACGAGGGGGTAACGGTTCACGACACCTCGGAGACCCGGGACCGAAAGGCACCCTTCCCAGCCGGCCTCGATGGCTTCACCCACGAGGGTGAGCGTCGGGTTGACGAGCACCCGCGGCGGAACCTCGTCCTGGTCGCCCTCGCCGGGGACGAAGTACGCGAAGACGCGAACGCTGACGGCGATCTGCGGCGCCGCGAGCCCGACGCCGTTGTCCTCGAACATCGTGCGCACCAGGTCGCGTCCGAGGTCGCGCAGGAAGCGCGTCCCGAAGCGGTCCGCCGGTACTTCCAGGGCGCGCTCCCGCAGGACGGGGTCCCCGAGGCGGACGATGGTGCGGTGGCGACCGTCGAGCGGCCGGTCCGTCATCCCCGTTGCTCCACAGACCGCGGCACTCCGGCTGGCAGGTTCATCCCGCACCCAGGCCTCAGTCCACCGAGAACGAGTGGCCACAGCCGCACGAGCGAACCGCGTTGGGGTTCTCGACGACGAAGCCCGCACCGCGCAGGTCCTCCACGAAGTCCACCGTCGCGCCGCCGAGGTACTGGGCCGACATCGGGTCGACCAGGACCTTCACCCCGCCGGACTCGACGACGGTGTCCCCCTCCTGCTGCTCGTCGAACGTGAACCCGTACTGGAACCCGGAGCAACCGCCACCCTGCACGAAGATGCGCAGTTCCTTCCCCTTCGCCTCGGGCATCTCGCCCGCATAGAAACGGACCTTGTCGACGGCCTTCTCGGTCATCGTGAGCATGGTTTCCCTCCGGGGGCACGCCGGCCCACACACCGACAAACTTTCGCAACGCGCTCGGCTATTCCGGCCACTACGCTCCATGCTCCGCGAGCCAGCGCTCCGCCTCGATCGCCGCCATGCACCCGCTCCCGGCCGCGGTGACGGCCTGACGGAACACGTGGTCCTGCACGTCGCCGCACCCGAACACACCCGGGACCGAGGTGCGGGTCGAGTCGGGCTCCGTGACGACGTAGCCGGCCGGGTCCAGCTGGAGCTTGCCGGCGAGCAGCCCGGTGTTGGGCTGGTGACCGATGGCCATGAAGACACCCTGGGTCGGGAAGGTCCGACGTTCGCGCGAGCGCGTGTCCTCAAGCACGACGGCCGAGATCCCCTTCTCCCGCGTACCGACGATGTCCACGACGGCCGAGTGCCAAGCAAACTCGATCTTGGGGTTGGACCTCGCACGCTCTTGCATGATCCGCGAGGCGCGCAGGTCCCCGCGCCGGTGGACGACCGTGACCCTGGACGCGAACCGCGTGAGGAAGGTGGCTTCCTCCATCGCCGTGTCGCCCCCTCCCACCACCACGATCTCCCTGTCCTTGAAAAAGAACCCGTCACAGGTCGCGCACGCCGAGACGCCGTACCCCATCAACTCCTTTTCGGCGGGCAGCCCCAGCAGCCGTGCCGATGCGCCGGTCGCGATGATAAGGGCATCGCCGGTCACGACGCCGTGGTCGCCGGTGGTCACCCGGAACGGCCGCGAGGCGAGGTCCACCGCATCCGCGGCGTCGAAGATCGCCGTGGTGCCGAAGCGCTCGGCCTGGGCGCGAATCTTGGCCATGAGCTCCGGGCCCAGAATCCCCTCCGGGAAACCCGGGAAGTTCTCGACTTCGGTGGTGATCGTGAGCTGGCCCCCCGGCTCCATTCCGTCGATGACGAGGGGGGCGAGCTCCGCGCGCGACGCG
The DNA here is from genome assembly GCA_050018455.1 of Thermoanaerobaculaceae bacterium. Classification (GTDB taxonomy): domain Bacteria; phylum Acidobacteriota; class Thermoanaerobaculia; order Thermoanaerobaculales; family Thermoanaerobaculaceae; genus RBG-13-68-16. Next base: position 187,201 of record JBEKAA010000002.1, read on the forward strand.
TACAGCGCCGCCGTCAGCCCTGCCGGACCAGAGCCGATGATCACAACCCGGTAATGACTTCTATCCATTATACTTCCTCCCCGCAGTCGGACGACAAAAGAACCCGCCGAACCGCGGGCTCCGACAATTCTATCAACTTCCCTACCAACCTCGTCAAAGCGCGACCGCTTCTCTTCGACGCCCGCGATACACCATCACCTCCCGCGCGCCGGCGGCCTTCGCCGCAGCTGCGAGGTCGGAGAAGCCAAATCCTACCTCCCGGGGCGCATGGGCATCCGAAGAGAGCACCAGCGCCACACCAGAAGCAACCAGCTCACGAAGCAGCGCAGACGCCGGGTAGTCCTCGCCGACCGGTTTTCGGCGTCCGGCGGACGACAGCTCCACCGCGCACCCCGACGCCGCAACCGCCGCGACGATCTCGTCCTGCCGGCCCGCGAACGGCCGGGTCGGCCGGAAGCCGAATTTCTTCGGGAGGTCGAGATGCGTGAGAACGTCGAAGAGCCCGGACCGGGCAGCCGCCATCACGAGCTCCGCGTAGCGCGCCCAGATCCGGTCGACCTCCCCCTGCCCTTCCTGGTACCGGGCGACCGATGCCGGAGCGTCGACCCACCAGGCGTCCATCCAGTGCTCCGACCCCAGCACGACGTCGAACGGATACTTCGCGAGCTCGCTCTGGAGGACATTCTCGTACCCCTCCACGTAGTCCGCTTCGACGCCGAGCAGCACCTCGATGCGACCGCGGTACCGCTTTTTCAGGGCGAGCACGGCGTCGACGTAGCGTGGGAGTTCCTCCGGGGGCATCGCCAGAGTGTGATCGTGCCGCTCGCGGGGGAGCCAGTAGAACGGGAGATGGTCCGTCACCGCGACGGCGGCGAGCCCGCGTGCGATTGCGGTTTCCACAAACTCGTCGTCGCGGCCCGTGGCGTGGCCGCAGCGCGACGTGTGCGTGTGGGTGTCGCACGGGAAGACCGGGGTCCGGGAGACCCCTGGCTCTGCTGGGGCGGCAGTCATGCCCGGCAGAGCTCGGCCAGAATCGCGTCGGTCGCTGCGGCCGGATCGGGAGCGGCGGTGATCGGTCGGCCAATCACCAGGATGTCCGCGCCGGCGGCGATTGCCGCAGCCGGCGTCGCGATCCGGCGCTGGTCGCCGGCGGACTCGCCCGCCGGCCGGATACCGGGCGTGACGAGCAGGAGGTTCTTGCCGAGCGCGCGGCGCAGAGCGGCGGCCTCCCGCGGGGAGCACACCACGCCGCCGCACCCGGCGCGGCGCGCCATCTCGGCCCATGCGCTTACCCGCGCCGCCGCCCCGCCTGGAACACCGAGCTCCGCGAGCGCCGCGTCATCGAGGCTCGTCAAGACCGTCACCGCCAGCACCACCGGCGGGCGCTCGGCAGTCGAGGCGCCGGCCACCGCGGCCTCCAGCATCGCCGTTCCTCCCGAGGCGTGCACCGTCAGCATCGCCACCCCAAGACGCGCCGCGTTGCGGGCCGCGCGCTCCACGGTGTTCGGGATGTCGTGCAGCTTCAGGTCCAGGAACACAGGCGTACCGAGGTCGTTGACCTCCCGCACGAGGTCGGGGCCGCTTGCCGTAAACGCCTCGAGTCCCAGCTTCACGGTGCTCACCCGCCCTTGCAGGGCCTTGGCGAGCCGCACGATCTCACCGCGGTCCGAGGTGTCCAGGGCCACCGCGATCCTCTTGACCGCCTCGGCACGGGTCATCGCCACTGCAGGCCTCCGGTGAGCTCAGCCACGTGCGAGACCGCATGCTCCTCGCAGAAACTCTCGAGCTCCGTCATGATCCGAAGCGGCGCCGCGGGGTCCCGGAAGATCGCTGTCCCGACCTGGACCGCGCTCGCCCCGGCGAGCAGGAACTCCACCGCGTCGCGACCGGTCTCGATCCCGCCGATGCCCACGAGCGGCACGCCCGGGAGCGCCTTGTGAATTTCCCACACCATGCGCAGGGCGATCGGCTTGATCGCCGGCCCCGAGAGGCCGCCGCAGCCGTTGGCCAGGACCGGCCGGCGGGCATCGGCGTCGATTGCCATGGCCCGTATCGTGTTGATGAGCGTCAATGCGTCGGCTCCGCCCACGATTGCGGCGCGGGCGGTGGCGACCAGATCCGGTGCATTAGGGGAGAGCTTCACCCACAGAGGCCGCCGCGTCGCGGCGCGGCACATCGCCGTGAGTTTCTCGAGACGCGCGGGGTCGTGCCCGAACTCCATCCCCCCTGCCGTCACGTTCGGGCACGAGACGTTGAGCTCGTACCCGGCGAGACCGTCCTCGCCCTCGCAGCGGCCGATCACCTCGAGGTACTCCTCCATCCGCTCGCCGAAAACATTGGCCACGACCACCGCACCGCGTGCGCGCAACTCCGGCAGCGCCTCCCGGCAGAATGCTTCGACGCCGACGTTCTGCAGGCCTATCGCGTTGATCATGCCCGCTGCGGTCTCGACGATGCGCGGAGTCGGGTTGCCCCGCCGCGGGCGCGGCGAGAGCCCTTTCGTGACGACGGCGCCGAGCGACTCGGGAGTGCAGAACTCAAGGAGGTCGAGACCGTATCCGAACGTCCCGGAGGCGGCAAGGACCGGGTTGGCCAGCTTCAGCGCACCGATAGTCACGTCGAGGCGAACGCTCACGGCCACCACCTCGGCGCGAGGCGATCGACCGAGAACACCGGCCCCTCCTTGCAGGAGGCCACGTAGCGCCCGTCTTCGAGCTCGACGACGCACCCGAGGCATACGCCGACACCGCACGCCATCGGCTCCTCGAGCGACAGCTCGGTAGCAAGCGCCCGCTCGCGCGCGAGCCGCGTCAGCGCGGCAAGCATCGGGCTCGGCCCGCAGGCGAGCAGGCGGCCGTACCTGCGCCCGCCGTCCAGACGTCGTTGCAGGGCGGCGGTGACGAAGCCATGCTCGCCGGCGCTGCCGTCATCGGTTGTCAGTACCAGCTCGCCACCCACGGCGGCCGCGGCCGCCCGGCAGCGCTCGATGTCGAGGAGCTCGGCGTCGCTCGCGGCGCCGACGTAGAGATCGAACGCCACGTTGCGCGCGGCGAGCCGCTCGGCCGCGAACAACACCGGAGGGAGCCCGATACCGCCGGCCACGAGCCCGAGATGAGTGCCCTCGACCGGGGTCAGGGTGAAACCGTTGCCGAGCGGCGCGAGGAGCCGGAGCTCCGATCCCACAGAGGCGTGCCGCAGAAGGGTGGTTCCGCGCCCGATCTCCTTGATCATCAGTTCCACCCGGATAACACCCTCGCCCCGCGAGACTCCCGCGATCGAGAGCGCCCGGCGGAGCAGCGGATCGAACCCGGTGCCGCACGTGAGCATCCCGAACTGTCCAGGCACCGCGGCGATCTCGTCGGCAGTTTCGAGGAGGAGGCGAAAACACGTCGGGGAAAGGTCTGTGCGTGCGGCAACGCGCACGGTCAACTCGCGACGCGCTATCATGCGGCTGCCATTATGCGTCACCTCCGCCGTCTTGGCCACAGCCTGGTGGCCGGCGCGTTTGCCGGTGCCGCGCTCGCCCCACTCCAGCTCCTCCTGTGGCCGGAGGTTTCCCTTCCCCTCGTCAAGGTTCTCGCGGCGTTCCTGGCGTGGACCACCTGGGGAGCCTTCTGGATCGGGGGAACCCTGTTCGCGTTCGCCGAGCTTGCGGCCTTTGCGGTGCCGTACCTCGGGGCCGTCAAGGGCTTCAGCGTCGGGTTGTGGCGTTGGCTGATGATCCCGGTCGGTCTCGTGGTCACCTGGGCGGCGTGGTGGAACCGCGAAGAAACCCGCGACCTCCTGCTGCCGGACAATCGGCAAGGACTTGCCTATGCGGGGTCTTTCGCTGCTCTGTTCACCATCACCCTCGTCGTTCTTGCGATCCGCAGGCGGCCCCGCCGCAACGCCCTCGCGAGCGCGCTCGCATTCGCCAGCATTCTGGTGGCGTGCCTGTGGGCGGTCTGGACTCTTACCCCGGTCTCTCATCCCGAAGCAACGATCGGGGAGACGGTTCACTTTGCGCCTGCCAGCCGTATGCTCTTCGTGTCCTGGGAGGGTACCGACCTCCCATGGCTCCTTCCTGCCATGGAACGAGGCGACATGCCGTTCCTCCGAAGACGGTGGGAGATGGGGGCGTGGGGACAGCTTCGCACGGTTCGGCCGTACACGCGCTCCGCCACTCTCGCGACGCTCGTCACGGGATGCGCACCGGCGGTCCACGGAGTCCTCGGGCGCCACTCGTACCGTGTTCCCTGGCTGACGGACACGCCAGTCACCCTCCTTCTGGTCGGCCCGTGGCCCGACCCCCATCAACTCCCGTGGAGGGCGTGGGAGCGCACTCCCGGTCTGGCTCCCCAGCGCGCCACACTGTGGCAGATCCTCACAGAGGGCGGACGCGTGGTAGGGGTTGTCGGGTGGCCCCGGTACGCTCGCGGCAGCTGGACGGTCCCCGTGCCCCTGTCGGCAGAGGCAGCGCGGTTCACGACGCTCGATGTCGACTTCAAGGCTGCGCTCGAGCCGGCTCTCCGATCCGCGCCCGAGCTGGCAGAGGATGCCCGCAACTCGTTCTCACTCGCGGCGGCGCTCGGCTCGACCGCCGTGAAGCGCATCAGCGCGCAGCCCGTCGACGCGCTCGCAATCGACATCGAGCTCGCCGCCCACCTCCGTCCTCTGTGGACCGCAGAGGAACCGGGCAGCCAGCGCGAGGAGGTCCTCCGCCAGGCGGCACGGCTGCTCGACGAGCAACTGCGCTCGCTCTGGCTCGCGATGGGGGAGGAAACGTTGCTCGTGGTCGTGTCGCCGTACGGCCTCGCGCCGCCGTCGCCGTGGCAGCGTCTGGTCCATCTCGGGGGAAGTCCGCGCCGCTGGCACGTCTCACCGACAGACTCACCGGACGGTTTCGTTTTCTTCTCCGGTCCCGGCGTTCGACCTGGCACGCGTCTCACGGGTGCGAGGCTCGCGGACGTTACCGCCACCGTTCTGTACCTCCTGGATCTGCCAGTCGCGCGGGACATGGCCGGGCGCGTGCTGCTGGATGCCGTCGACGAGGCGCGCGCCACATCGGTCCCGCTGCGGCTCGTGCCGAGCTACCCTGTCGAGCCAAACACCGCTGCGCCCGACGTTTCGGTACGATGATCACATCGCGACGGGCGGCCAAGCCTCCCACAGCGGGGACCGTCTCAAAGGGAGGACAATGAACGACCGCACAGCGGAGCGCGCAGAGACGGCATTCGGTCGGGCGCTGCAGGAGCTGGGGACGACGGTGCGGGCGTTCATTGCGGCGCCGCGCGCCCTGTGGGGCCTTTACCTGCCTTACCTGATCGAAGGGATTGCGTACTTCGGGGTGCTGACCCTGCTGATGAAG
>JBEKAA010000003.1:0-140518 GCA_050018455.1 Thermoanaerobaculaceae bacterium
CCCGCCCAGTTGACAGTCGACAGTCCCCCACCCACCCAAGAGACGATGACAGGGAAGAAGCTGTTGGTTTCTGACTGTCAACTGTCAACTGTCAACTGTTGGGCTGTCGGCTGTCAGCTGTCGGCTCCAGAACGGGTAGAAGCAGTACCACTGCTCCGGGTGCTCGCGGATGCGGCGCTCGAGACAGGCGGCCCACGCCCGCATCGCGCTGCGCGCGCTTGCCTCGATCCCCTCGCTGCCGTCGAGGTCCATCGCCTCCTCGTAGATGGCGTGGAACCGCCGCTCGGGCGTGAGCAGGAAGAACGTCGGGATCACCAGGGCGCGCGCCCGCGCCGCGAGCAGAACCGGTCCGGGCGGGAGCTTGGCGGTGGCCCCGAAGAACTCCACCGACCACCCCTGGTCGTTGAAGTCGCGGTCGCCATGGGCGGCCAGGATGCCGCCCCCCTCGAGCACGCGCAGCGCGGGCACCACCGAGAACGGGGAGGCGTCCACCGGGATGCCGTGGACGTTCCCGCGGAGGCGCGCACGCGTGCGAAACTCCTCGGCGGTCGCAAAGCGGTCGCGCCAGTACAGGACGTGCACCGGCTCGAAGTGCGTGCCCAAGCCGATGGCCCCGACCTCCGGGTTCCCCATGTGGGCGGTGAGCAGGAGCGTGCCGCGCCCCGAGCGGCGCGCCGCCGTGAAGTGCTCTTCCCCCTCAATCGTCACGATGGCCTTGCGCAGGGCTTCGGGCGACAGCTGCGACCAACGGAAGAAGTCGATCCAGTGGTAGGCGTGCTCGTACTCCATCTGCAACGCCACCCGCCGCACCTCGGCGTGGTCGGGCGGAAGGCCGAGGATCCGGGCGTAGTTTCCCTTGATCACCCGCAAGTATTTTGGCCGCAACATGTTGAATGGGGCCATCACGAGATCGCGCGCCATCCAGTACATCAGGGAGAGCGGCCAACGCGTCGAGGCCCACACCAGGGTGGGGATCCAGAAACCGAAGTAGAGGCGATAGAAAGCCTGCACGATGCGGGGAGATCCCGCCATCCTGAACTGCACGGCGCCGATTCTACCCTTCCGGGACGGGCTCCGACAGGAACACCAGGAGGACCCCGCCGTCGACGCGCACCCCGATCCGGCTGCCGACCGCGACGTTCGACACGCCCGTACGGTCGGCGAAATCGAGGGACTCGCCGTCGAGCCTCCAGCGCAGCCCCGACGTCCACACGCGGGCGCACCGCCCGAGCGGCATCAGGGAGACCGCCTGGCCCGCCGTCGTCCGGAACCGGCGCGCTCCGGCCACCGCGACGATCCGGTGCTGCTCGTCGCGGATCTCCACCTCGCCGCGCACGATCCAGTGCCCGAGCAGCGCGAGGTTCTCCGCCGCGTGGTCGAGCCTGCCCGCCGTGGCGGCAAGGACGGTCACCCTTTGGGCGCGCCGTTCGTCGAACGCATAGGCGAGAGTTTTGTGAAGGTCCGTGAAGTCCTGGTCGGTCCGCGCGATCATGCGCTCCTCCCCGATCCACCGCCGCACTCCAGGCCGGATCGAGTCGAGGTCCCCCACGACCGCGTCGGGGTAAACGCCGATGCGGGCGAGGTGGTTGGCGCCGCCGTCCGCCGCGAGCACCAGCCAGGCCCGCCGTATCAACGCCACGAAATCGGGCCGCCAGCGCCAGGGCGCATTGGCCACGACGACCGCGTCTCGCATCGGCCCATGCTACACTTTGTCGGCTTCTCGGGAGGGCGCGATGGCCGGAAACGTCGTCAGGGCATGCCTTCTCGCGGCCTGCACCGCGTTCCGCGCGGCACGCACCCGCTGGGCCGGCTCCTCCCCCCTGGAAAGGCCGTGACGCGAGTGATGCAGCCCGTTTGCGGACCCAAAGGGCGCCGATGATCGGCCGCAAGAGACTGGCTGCGGTCGCCGGGTGCGCCGTCGGGCTGCTGCTCGCCGCTCACGCCCACGGCGAGACGCCGTGGTACGAGCACTACAACCACGGCATCGAGCTCGAGACCCAGGGCGCGTTTGCCCAGGCGTTTCTGGAGTTCCAGACCGCCGCCCGAATGGTGCCGGTACCGGAGAAACGCATCCTCACAGACGGGGGCGCCACCATCGCCGAGTACGACCCCCACTACCACATGGCGCTCTGCCTGACCGAGCTTGACCGGCCTCACCTCGCGGCCGAGCAGCTCAAGATTGCCGCGAACGCGCACGTGACGCCGCAGCCCAAAATCCAGGCCCTCAGGAAGCGCATCCAGGCCGAGGTCGCGGCGAGAAGCGAAGCGCAATCAACCTCGCCGGCCGCCACCGCGACACCGATGCCGGCGCCGGCAGTCGGCCAGCTCGCCGTGGACAGCGACCCTCCTGGGGCGACCGTTTTCGTCGACGGCACTGCCGTGGGCGCCACGCCGCTTGGGCCGACGCCGGTCGCCGCGGGCACGCACGTCGTCCGCGCAGAAGCGGCGGGGTACCGCCCTGTCGAGGAGCGGGTCACCGTCACGGACGGCGCCACGTCGACGCTCGTCGTCCCCCTGGTGGCCATCCCGGCGCCGACTCGCGCGCCGACGCCGCCGTCCCCGCACCCGACTCACCCCCTTGCGACCCCCACGCCGGCGCCGGCCGTCGCCGCCCCCGCGCCATCCACGCCCGTCCCGGCGACATCGAAACCCACAGCGGCGCCGCTCTCCGAAGAGCGTCCGGCCGCGGCACCGGAAGGAGAACGCCAGCTCCTTGCGGCGGTCTTGCTCCTGGCGACCGCGACCGCAGTCGGGTTCGGTCTCTGGATGCGACGGCGGCGGCGCAGCACGGCCCCCGCCCCGCCTGCCACCACCCCCACCCGTGACACCGTCGAGCAGCAGCAGCCCACCATCCTGGTCGAGACCGGCGCAAAGCTCGGCCAGTTCAGCCTACAGAGCGTGCTCGGGCGGGGTGGCATGGCGACCACCTACCGCGCACGCAGGGGGAGCGACGGGCAGACCGTCGCGCTCAAAGTGCCGCACGAGGGGTGCCTGTCCGACCAGACGTTCGTCACCCGCTTCCTGCGGGAGGGGAAACTCGGCGAGCAGCTCCATCACCCCCGGATCGTGCGCATCTTCGCCGCCGGTGAGGACAAGGGCCGCCCGTTCCTCGCGATGGAGGTGGTGGAGGGGCGCACCCTCAAGCAGGAGATCCGCGACCACGCGCCGTTCGCACTCAAACAGGCGCTCGAGATCACCCGCGACATCGCCGAGGCGCTCGATTACGCCCACGCCAAGGGCGTCGTGCACCGTGACCTCAAGCCCGAGAACGTCATGATCCTGCCCGACGGGACGGTGAAGGTGATGGACTTCGGGATCGCGCGCCTCGCCGATCAGCCGGGTCTCACGACCTCCAACATCTTCCTCGGCACTCCGCTCTACGCGGCGCCCGAAATGGTCGACCCGAAGAGCGTGGACCACCGCGCCGACCTCTACGCGCTCGGCATTATCCTCTACGAGATGCTCGAGGGCGGCGTGCCGTTCACCGCCGACTCGCCGTTCCGCGTCCTCGAGATGCACATGCGGCAGCCGCTCCCGACCCGCGAGCAGCTCGCTTACCCCGTGCCGGCGGCGGTGTGGGCGACCATCCAGCGCCTTTGCGAGAAGGACCCCGCGGCGCGCTACCCCAAGGCGGAGAGCCTGCTCGTGGAATTGAACCATCTGCTCCAGAACTTCTCCACTGTGGAGGGTGGCGACGTCTTCTAGCGCACAAACGAAGGTGCAGCAGGCCCTCGTGGTCGGCGACGAGGTCGTCGTCGTGTGGGGCGACGGCCACGAGTCGTACTACCCAGGGGGCCCGCTCCGCAAGGCGTGCAGCTGCGCCTCGTGCAAGGGCGAGCGGCACCTGTTCGGCCGCGCCACGTTGCCTGTTCTTTCGCCGCTGCGACCCGAGGCGTTTGCCCCTGCGGCGGTCTCCCTGGTCGGAAACTACGGCCTCCAGGTGACGTGGGGGGACGGCCACGACCACGGTATCTACGACCTCCGCGAGCTCCGCGCCTCCTGCCCGTGCGACGCCTGCGCGGCAGGTGGCTGACCGTCGCAGGTGTCGTCGTGCCGATAGTCGTGCGGTTCATGCCCTGTTCGTCAGCTCTGGCTAGAATGCGCGGGTGAGCGAATTCCGAACCATCTCCGTCGACGGTGTCGAGCTCACCGTCGTGGTCCAGCGCAAGCGCGTGAAGCACCTCAACGCCCGGCTGCACGGAACCACGGTCAGTGTGAGTGTTCCCTATCACGCGACGCGGGAGGAGATCGAGCGGGCCATACCCGAGCTCGCGCGGACGCTCCTGCGGAGGGCGCGGGCCAAACGGGTCAACCGGGAGGAGGACGCCGTCGCCGTGGCGCGGCGGGTCGCGGCGCGCTTCCCCCGGCCGCCCGAGGTTCAGGGCGTCGTCTTCGTCACGACGCAAAGCTCGCGGTGGGGCAGCTTCAGCCCGAAAACCGGGACGATCAGGCTCAACGCGGTGCTCCGCCAGATGCCGCCCTGGGTGCTCGAGGCCGTCGTCGCGCACGAGCTTGCCCACGCGATCCACCTACGCCACTCGGAGTCGTTCCGGGCGCTCGTGCGACGCGTGTGCCCCGACACCGACCGCGCCGACGCGTTCCTCGACGGCGTGAGCTGGCTCGCGGGAAGCTGGCAGCGGCTGCCGCCGGTCGAGCGGGCGCTGCTCGTGCCGGCTCCGAGCGACGAGAACACCGATTAGCAGTCGGGCCCGGCCCAGACGGATCGGGCCCGGGCGATCTCCCGCCCGTCGCTCTCCCGCACGAGGGTGTGGCGGAACGCCGGCGCCTCGCCCGGCTCGCGCTCGACGCGGACGGCGATGCGCTCCCCGTGGCGGCTCTCGGCCCGGAACTCCACCTCGAGCTCCGCGAGCCGCCCGCCCAGCGCGAACTCGTCGGGCAGCGCCTCGAGCGCCCAGGCGACCACGCTCACGTTATTGGCGTGATCGTTCATGTCGAGATCGGCGAAGCGCACCTCGATGATCCTCTCGAACTCGGGGCGCTCGACCTCCGGGAGCTTGGCGAAGGCGTCGTCCAGGACCCTGGGCGGCGTGCGCCGTCCCATGGCCTCGACGTCCTTCGTCGGCCGCACCGGCCGCCGGGTCGCGACGTTGAGCATCAACCACCCGCTGGTCGCGCGACCGAACGTTCCGCCGTCGGTACGAAGCTCGAACTCACGCAAGGCGAACACGCGCTGCGCGCCCGCGGGCCAGGTCGTGACGTTGACCTGCTCGCGCCACGACGGGGCCCGGTCGAGCACGAGGTGGAGGCGGGAGAGCACCCACGTCATCCCCTGCCCCATCAGGCCTTCGATCCCCCACCCGAGGTGCGTGGCGTGGTTGCCGGCCGTCTCCTGCAGCCAGTTGCAGAGGGCCACTGTCGAGGCGTGACCGTGGTTCCCGACCTCGTGCGCCCGCACCGTGTAGGTGTCCGTCCAAACGGCCTGCCTGTCCGTCAAGGCCCCTCCCGGCCGCCGATGATACCCGGTCCCGCGGCGCGGAGCGTCTTGACCGCGACGCCCTGCCGGCGTAGAACCCGGCGCAGACACCGCCACGCCACGGAGGCTCACGATGGCCCAGAAGGCGCACCGCACCGCCGGCTTCGATCCGATCGCCTGCATCCTGCCGCCGCACATCCTGCGCGCGATCGTGGAGCGCGGCACCCCGCAGCAACGGTCGTGGGCGCTGCAGGCCCTCGCGGTCTCCGAGCGCATCCGTGGGCGTCGCGAGCTGCTCGGGGACATCGCGACGGCGAGCGCGATCGCCGGCGCGGGCAAGCAACGCACCGTGTACGACGCGAAGAAGGGCACGCGGCTCCCCGGTGCGCCCGTGCGCTCCGAGGGCGATCCGCCCACCAACGACGCGGCCGTCAACGAGGCGTACGACGGGGCGGGGGCGACCTACGACCTCTACCGTGACGTCTACGGCCGCGACTCGGTCGACGACCGGGGCATGCCGCTCGTGTCGAGCATCCACTACCGGGTCGGGTACGACAACGCGTTCTGGGACGGCAGCCAGATGGTGTACGGGGACGGCGACGGCAAGATCTTCCAGCGCTTCACGAAGGCGGTGGACGTCATCGGCCACGAGCTCACGCACGGCGTCACCCAGTACGAGGCCGGCCTCGAGTACGCCGACCAGCCCGGCGCGCTCAACGAGTCGTTCTCCGACGTGTTCGGATCGCTCGTCAAGCAGCGCAGCCTCGGCCAGAGCGCCGGGCAGGCCGACTGGCTGATCGGCGCCGGCCTGTTCACCGCCGCGGTCAAGGGCAAGGCGCTGCGCTCGATGGCCGCCCCGGGAACGGCGTACGACGACCCGTTGATCGGCAAGGACCCGCAACCTGCCGACATGGCCCACTACGTGCAGACGGCCGACGACAACGGCGGCGTCCACATCAACTCGGGCATCCCGAACCGCGGCTTCTACCTCGCGGCCACGGCCATCGGCGGGAACGCCTGGGAGAAAGCGGGCAAGGTCTGGTACGTCACCCTGCGCGACCGCCTTCGGCCGAAGTCGGACTTCAAGGCCGCGGCCATGCTGACGGTCACGGTAGCCAAGGAGCTGTTCGGCGCGCGCAGCGTGGTCGCCCAGGCCGTCAACGACGCCTGGGCACAGGTGGGCGTATTTCTAGGTAGCGCGATGCGGGTCAAGCTCGAACGCTCCGGGGGCCTTGCCAACGTTCACCGCTCCGTCAGCGTGGACGCGGCCGCGCTCGCGCCGGAGCGTGCGGAGGAGCTGCGCCGCCTCGTCGCGGCCGCCAACCTGAGCAAGTTCCCGGACAACCCGACGCCCATCGCGGGCCGGCCCGACCGTTTCATCTACAAGCTCACGGTCGAGGACGAGAGCGCCGCGCACACCGTCACGGTGAGCGAGGACGTGGCTACCGAGGACCTGCAGCGCCTCGTGGACTGGCTGCAGCACACCGCCGAAGGGTAGCAGGGCCGCGCACAGTACAAGTTCAACGTACGTCGTAGAGGAATCCTTGTCACTGCGAGGCCCCGGAGGGGCCGAAGCAATCTCGGCGGGTTGGGCGAGATCGCTTCGTCGTCCCGCCCGTGACGGGATTCTTCGCGATGACAGTGGTTCCCCGTGGGCCCCTCGCTGCACTCGGGAATCTCGCGATGACAGCCCAGACGCTACGTTTGAACGAAAAGCGGTTTCACTCCGCTCGCAGGGCGTCGACGGGGTCGAGGGCGGCGGCGCGGCGGGCAGGGATGACGCTGGCGGCGATCCCCACCACGAGGCTCATCAAGAGCGCGGCGGCCACTGCCGCGACGGGTGTCGAGAGCGGCAGTCCCGGTACGGCCGCGTGCAGCACCCACTCCACCGCGAAGCCGAACGCCACCCCGGCGATCCCGCCCGCGACCGCCAGCGCGGCGGCCTCGATCAGGAAGAGGCGCTGCACGGCGGCGGCGCTCACCCCGAGGGCGCGCAGCAGGCCGATCTCGCCGGTGCGCTCGTGCACCGAGATCCACATGATCGTGAGGATCCCGATCGCGCCCACGAACAGCGAGATCCCCGCGATCGCGGTGACCGCCGCGGTGATGATCCCGATGATCCGCCCGAAGGTGTCGAGCATCTCGGTTTGGGTCGTGACCGTGAAGTCCTCGTTGTCGCGGTGCCGTGCCGTGAGCACCGCCTTGATACGCGCGACGACGCCCTGCACGGCGTCGGCGTCGCGCGCCATCACGTCGATGGCCAGCAGCTCCGTCTGGTTGAACAGGTCGAGCGCGCTCCCCACCGGGATGTACGCCGAGTCGTCCACGTCGAACCCCAGGAGCTGTCCCTTGGACTCCATCACGCCGACAACCAGGAACCCCCAGCTCCCGATCCGCACGCGCTGCCCGAGCGGCGAGGCCTCGCCGAACAACTCGCGTGCGAGCTTCGGCCCGAGCACCGCGAACGAGCCCTTGCGGTGGGGGTCCATGGGCGGCAGAAAGATGCCCTGGGCGACCGTGACGTGCCACGCTGCCAGCATGTCGTGCGTCGTGCCGTAGACGTACACGCTGCGCCCGCGCGCGACGGCTTCGACGCGCGCCTGTCCGAATGCGAACGGCACGGCCGTCCCGACCCCCGGGACCTTCTCGAGCGCCATCGCGTCGTCGATCGTGAGCTTGTTCGTCGTCCCGCCGAACGCGCCCGGGAACCCGAACGTCTTGACCTTGCCCGGGTTGATCTCCATGAGGTTGGTGCCGAACTGGGAGAACTGTCCGACGATGTACTGCCGGGTCCCCTCGCCGAGCGCGGTGAGCAGCACGACCGCCGCCACGCCGATCGCGACCCCCAGGGCGGAAAGTACGGAGCGCAGCCGGTGGCCGGCGAGGGCGCCGAGCGCGAAGCGGACGAGGTCGGCATTCTCCATCCGCGTCACCGCCGCGCCAGCGCCGCGACCGGGTCGAGGCGCGTCGCCCGGCGCGCGGGCCACACGCCGAACCCGACGCCGACCGCGAGCGAGAGCCCGAGCGAGGCCGCCACGGCCCATGCCGGCGGGGAGGCGGGGAAGCTCGGGTAGATTCCCACGAAGACACGCACGGCTCCGGCGCCGATCGCGAGGCCGGCGACCCTGCCCATCACGGCCAGCAGCACCGCCTCGGCCAGGAACGCGGCCAGCACCTGGCGGTCGAGCGCACCGAGCGCCTTGAGGAGGCCGATCTCCGCGCGCCGCTCGGTGACCGAGACGAGCATCACGTTCATGATCCCGACGCCCGCCACCGCGAGCGAGACCGAGGCGATCCCAACGAGCGCGAGGGTGAGCGCGTTGAGGATCGAGGAGAACGCCGAGATCAGCGCGTCCTGGGTGATTACCGTGACGTCGTCGGCGCGGTGACGCTCGCGCAGGAGATCCTCGACGTCGCGCTTGGCGAGCGCGAGCTCGTCACGCATCCGCACGTCCACCAGGATCCGGAACAGCGACGACCGGTTGAACACGCGCATCGCGGTGCGCACCGGGACGAACACCACCTCGTCCAGGTTGAACGTCAGCGACTGCCCGCGCGGCGCGAGCACGCCCACGACGCGAAAGCGCCACGGCCCGACGCGCACGATCTGCCCGAGCGGGTTCTCGCCGCGGAACAGCTCGTTCGCCACGGTGAGCCCGAGCACGATCTCGTTGCCCCCCTGGTCGGGGTCGCCCGCCGGCAGGAACGACCCGGACCCCATCTCGAGCCGCCGAACGAGGGCGAAGTCGGCGGTCGTCCCGAGGACGGGCACATCGCGCCCGCGGTCGCCGTACCGCACCCTTTCCGTGGCGACCGCCATCGGGGCCGACCGCCGGATCCTGGGCAGGCGCGCCAGGATGCGGTAGTCGTCGATCGTGAGGTCGTGCGTGACGCCGCCGAACGGCGCTCCGCCCGTCGTCTCGACCTTGCCGGGAAACACAACCAGAAGGCTGGAGCCGAGCGCCGCGAACTGGTCCACCACGTACTGCCGCGCCCCTTCGCCGAGGGCGGTGAGCGCCACCACCGCCGCGATTCCCACCGCGACCCCGGTCACCGAGAGCGCCGTGCGCAGGCGGTGGCCGCGCAGAGCCCCCGCCGCGAAGCGGAGCAGGTCGAGGAACCTCACCCGCCGCCCCTCCCAGCTGACAGCCGACAGCTCACAGCTGACAGCAAAGCCATACACCCAGTGTCGTGAGGTATCCCTGCTTCCAGTCGGTCCTGCCTGCTCATCTTCTCCGTGCACCTCCAATTCGTCGTCGTTGGCTGTCAGCTGTCGGCTGTCAGCTGTCGGCTGCCGTCGACGATCTCGCCGTCGGCCATGCGGATCACGCGCCGCGCGCGCTCGGCGATCGCCGGATCGTGCGTGACGACGACGAGCGTGAGCCCGCGCCGGTTCATCGCCTCGAGCAGTTCCATGACCTCTTGCGCCGAATGGCGGTCGAGGTTGCCGGTGGGCTCGTCGGCGAGCAAGACGGCCGGGTCCATCACGATGGCCCGCGCGATCGCGACCCTCTGTCGTTCCCCGCCCGAAAGCTGGTCGGGGCGGTGCCCCGAGCGGTGCGCGAGGCCGACCGCCTCGAGGGCCCGCGAGGCACGGATCCGCCGCTCGCCGGCCGGCGTGCCGGCGAACAGCATCGGCAGCTCGACGTTGCCGAGCGCGGAGAGGCGCGGGAGCAGATGAAAGAACTGGAACACGAAGCCGATCCGATTCCGGCGCAGAAGCGAGCGCTCCTCCCCGGAGAGCGCTCCCACCTCGCGCCCCTCGAACAGGTAGCGCCCACTCGTCGGCCGGTCGAGACAGCCGACGATGTGCAGCATCGTGGACTTGCCCGAGCCCGAGGGCCCGATGAGAGCGACATGCTCGCCGCGGGCAATCTCCAGGGTGACGTCGCGCAGCGCGTGGATCTCGCCCTCCCCGACCCGGTACGTGCGCCAGACTCCCTCGAGACGGATCACCGGGCTCCCTTCGCTCGCGCCTTCGCGCTCGCCTTGATCTCCGGCGAGTCGCGCGCGACGACGACCTCCTCCCCGACCGCCACGCCGGACTTCACCTCGGCGAACTGCCAGTTGCGCATACCGGTCGTGACGGTCCGCTCGTCGAGGCGACCGCCGCCGAGCACGAGGACCTTGCCTCCCTCGGCGATCGCCGCGGTCGGGATGCGAGGCACGCCTTCGCGACGGGCGAGGATCACTTCGACGTCGGCCGACGTGCCGGGGAGGAGTGTCGCAGCCACCTGCGGGTCGGCAGGGGCGACCTCGATCTCCACGGTGCGGTTCTGTTCAAGCACGTCCAACACGTACGGGGCCACTCGCACCAGCCGGCCGGCGAGCTTCTCGCCCGGACGCGAGTCGACGGTGAGGCGCACGTCCTGGCCGGGCCTCACGCGCTCCGAGTCCACCTCGTCGATCGGCGCCGAGATGTACACCGAACCGGGATCGATGAGGTCGAGCACAGCGGGGATCGGGACCCCCGGGGGCGCCGGGGTGATCCACTCGCCGACCTCGGTGCTGCAGTCCGCCACCACTCCGGAGAACGGGGCGCGCACCGTCGTGAGCGCGAGCTCCGCCTCCGCGACGCCGACCTGGGCCTGCGCCTGGCCGAGGGTGGCTCGGGCCGCCTGACACGCCGCCCTGGTCTGGTCGCGGGCGCTCTCCAGGGTGTCCAGATCCCGCCGACTCGTGATCCCTTCGGCGGAGAGCGCCTGCCCGCGGCGCAACTCCCGCTCCGCGAGGTCGGCGGCGAGGCACGCCTCGTTCGCCTACGACTGGGCGGTCTTCACCTGCTCCTGGGCGAGCCGCACCTGCGCCGTCTGGACCGAGTCGTCCAGGCGGAGAAGCAGCGCCCCCGCCTCGACCAGCGCCCCCTTCCGATACGGCAGCTCCACAACGCGCCCGCCGATCTGCGGCGAGAGCTTTGCGCGCCGGCGCGCTTTGACGGTGCCGGCCCGCGTGTTAGTGACGGTCTCCTCCACCGTTCCGGACTCCACGCGCGCCACCTCCACCGGGACCGGTTTCGAGCGGAACACCACAAAACGCAGGACCGCGGCCACCACCACCACGAGGACGACCACGATCGCCCATCGGGGGATTCTTCGCATGCTGCATTGTACGCCGCGGCTCAGGCTGCAATTTCGCAGAACATGCCTGCACTTCGGCGCTCTTGTCTCACGATCGCGGCTGGTGCATGCTCACTGACGGGAGGCACCACGATGCGAAGATTCTCGGCGTTTCTCGCAACCGTTCTGATCGCGGCGACGGCCGCGGCGGCCGACCCGGCTCGCCTTCACGTGCTGGTCACCAACGATGACGGCATCGACGCCCCCGGCATTGCGGCCCTCGTCGAGGCGATCAAGGGCGAGTACCGCGTGACGGTGGCCGCGCCGTTCGAGGACCAGAGCGGGATGGGGCACGGCATCACCTACCGGACGCCCGTGCTGGTCGAGGAGCGGCCCTCCACCGACGGCGTCCGCCGGTTCGCGATCCACGCGCAGCCCGCCACCTGCGTTCGGATCGCGGTCTCGGCACTGTGCCAGGCGGATCCGCCCGTCCTCGTGCTCTCCGGGATCAACCGCGGCGACAACGCCGGTAGGTCGACGTGGGTCTCCGGCACGCTCGGCGGGGCGCGCGAGGGCGCGCTCGCCGGCCTGCCTGCGGTCGCCTTCTCCGCCGTGGTCGTGCACTCGCAGGACGCGGACTTCGCCGGGGCAGGCAGGTGGGCAAGGCTCGTCCTCGCTCAGCTGCGGGCCGCAGGACTGCCCGCCGCCGGAAGCCTCGTCAAGGTCGAGATCCCGTTCCCGCGAGCCACGGCCCGCGGGATCCTGGTGACGAGCGTCGGGATGGCACCGAACAGGGTGGACCGCTACGAGGAGAAACCGGGGCCGAACGGCGAGCGGCTGTTCGTCTCGCGCTACACCCCCCCGGAGACCGACGCTCCCGGCACCGACGTGCGGGGCCTCGCCGATGGGTACGTGACGGTCACGCCCCTCTCGCTCGACCAGACCGACTACCGCGCCCTGTCGCCGCTGGCGGCCGTGCCCTGGGGCGTTGATTCGGCGGCTCCCGGCGCATCCCGCTAGGTCTGGCTACTCGGCAACTCCGGCTTTCGCGCGGCGTGCGATCCAGGTCTCCACTTGCATGCGGCGCAGCGGTGAGTCGGCCCGACGGGCGAGTGCCTCCAGGGCGCCCGGGGGTCCGCCGGCGTAGACGTCGTGGATGACCGCACGCTCGAGCAATGCCTGCCACATAGCGGGGTATTGAACCCGCCCCGCGGCGACCAGCGCCGCAACCAGCCAGATCACCGCCAGAGGCCGCTCGTACCAGCGCCGCTGGGGCACTGCGACGGTCAGGAGGACGCCGCCGGCCGCCAGCGCGACGGCGGTGAGCACCGGCAGCACGAAGGCCCCCGGGAGCCACGACGGCGCGTGGACGCCGTCCGCGAGCAGACCGGGTGCGAGGGTCATGGCGGGCAGCGGAACGTCTTCCGGCGGGAAAGGAAAGCTCGCCACGCACGGCCACACCGCCACCCAGCCCCAGAGGGCGCCGAGCGCCACGAGCATCCGCCCCCAGGCGTCGGCGAGCACGAGCTCCGCCCACCGAGCCACGAGCAGGAACACGAGCGGCAACACTTGGAGCAGGTAGCGCGGACCGGGGAACCAACCCCCGTGCCAGTTGGGGTAACCGGACATTGCCAGCAGCAGCGCGAGCGGTGCGGCCCAGAGCGCACAGCGCCCCCCCGCGCTCGACGGCCAGTTCGTCTTCAGGCACGCCCCGAGAATCGCAAACGCCGCGAGCGGCGCCCAGGCGAAGAGCCCCCGAGCGGGCGACAGCAGCAGCCCGCCGAGTCCTGACAGCGTCGGCAACGAGATCCCGAAGATTCCGTGCCGCACGAGCGTCGCGAACGTGCCGTAGGTCTCGTGAGCGCTGGAGATCGAAAGCGGCGACCCGAAGCACACCGTGTTGTAGACCGCGAGCAGCCCTACCGGCATCGTTCCCCCTGCGATCGCCGCAAGAACGCCTCGTACCCGCAGCCGGCGCAGCGCCGCCAACGCGACGACCGCGGCGGGCAACGCCGCGGAGTACTCGCACGCCGCGGCCCAGGCAAGCAGCAACCCCGCAAGCGCGCCGACGCGCGTGCCCGGCCGCGCGGGCTCGAAAAGGAGCAGGAACGCCCCCAGGAGCAGGCACGCCGTGAGCGCGTGCGAGAACAGCAACAGCGAGGAGGCGAGTGCGGGCGTCGCCAGGGCGTAGGCCACGGCGGCCAGCGGACCGCCGCGCGGGTACCTCGCGACAGTTGCTCGCGCGATCAGCAGCACGGTCAGCCCGAACGGAAACGAGGCCGCCAGAAGTCGGCCGAGGACGAGCGTCCAGCCGAGCTCCGCGAGTGGCCCACCGGCGAGCCAGTGTGCGAGCAGCGCCCCGGGCACCACGAGCGGCAGCGTTCCGGGCGCCTTGTTCGGGAAGCGCCTCCCGGCAAAGGCCGCGACGTCCTCCATGTCGCCCAGACGGTCGAGTTCCGGGGAGATCTCCAGGCTGCCGCGTGTTACCACCGCGATCGCCTGGTAGGCACGGCCCCGCTCGTTGGGGCTCTCGAAACCCGGCCAGACGTTCATCACCACGAGCTGCAACAGCGCGGTCGTGAGGAGCGTGGCGCCAAGCCACCAATGCCTACCGGCGAGATCGCGGCAGCGGATGCTCACGCGGTTAGTGTATGGCATCGCTGCCGGCACCCTGGCGCGATCGTGCGGGGGGCACAGACCGGAAGGCACGCACACCGGAAGCGCGCCCCCGGGCAGTCCGGGCTCAGCGCGGGGTCCGGCCGGCAACGAGCGCTCGTGCAATGACATACGGCGATCCTCCTTGTCGCCGGGCCGCCCGAGGCGTAACCTTACGAGTTTGAGGTGGCTATGCCGACGGTGGTGGACAAGGTCTTCGAATTCTTCATGGGGTCGAAACACGAGCGGGAGTACAAGCGTCTCTTCCCGAGCGTGACCGAGATCAACGCCAGGGAGCCGGAGATCGCGGCGCTCTCCGACGACGCCGTGCGGGAACGGGTCGCCGCCATCCGAAACGACATCCAGTCCCGCCTCGCGGAGCTCCCCGAGGAGTACAGGGAGCGCCGCACTCTGGTTCAGGAGGTCCTGGGCGAGCACTTGGTGGAGGTCTTCGCGCTCGTGCGTGAGGCATCCAAGCGCGCCCTCGGGATGCGCCACTTTGACGTTCAGCTCATCGGCGGCATGGTCCTGCACGAGGGGAAGATCGCCGAGATGAGGACCGGCGAGGGCAAGACCCTGGTGGCGACGCTGCCTGTCGTCCTCAACGCCCTGTCCGGCCGCGGCGTTCACGTCGTGACGGTCAACGACTACCTCGCCAAGCGCGACGCGGAGTGGATGGGGAGGATCTACAGGTTCCTCGGCCTGTCGGTCGGCTGCATCCAGAACCAGATGGAGGACGCCGAGCGCAAGGCCGCGTACCGCTACGACATCACCTACGGAACGAACAACGAGTTCGGCTTCGACTACCTGCGCGACAACATGAAGTTCGAAGTGGACAACATGGTCCAGCGCAAGCACGTCTACGCGATCGTCGACGAGGTCGACTCGATCCTGGTTGACGAGGCGCGGACCCCGCTCATCATCTCCGGCCCGTCGGAGCTCTCGGTCGATCTCTACTACCAGGTGGACCACGTCATCCCGAAGCTCGTCAAGGGCGAGGAGATCAAGGACAAGTACGGCAACAAGTCCACCACCGGCGACTACCTCCTCGACGAGAAGGCGCACACGGCGTCGCTCACCGAGGATGGGGTGGCCAAGGCCGAGAAGCTCCTCGGCGTGCCCAACCTGTACGACCCGGCCAACATCGAGACGCTGCACGCGGTGCAGCAGGCGCTGCGCGCCCACACCCTGTACCAGCTCGACGACCACTACATCATCAAGGACGGTCAGGTGATCATCGTGGACGAGTTCACCGGTCGCCTGATGCCGGGCCGCCGCTGGTCGGACGGGTTGCACCAGGCCGTCGAGGCGAAGGAGAAGGTCAAGATCGAGGCGGAGAACCAGACTCTGGCCACGATCACGCTGCAGAATTACTTCCGCATGTACGAGAAGCTCGCCGGCATGACGGGCACCGCCGAGACCGAGGCGGACGAGTTCGCCCACATCTACGGACTCGACGTCGTCGTCATCCCGACCAACCAAGACATGATCCGAGCCGACAACCCCGACATCATCTACCGCACCGAGCAGGAGAAGTGGAAGGCGGTCGTCGAGGAGCTCGTCGAACTGCACGAGAAGGGGCAGCCGGTGCTGGTCGGCACCGTCTCGATCGAGAAGTCCGAGCGTCTCTCCGAGCTCATGAAGCGCCGCGGTATCCCGCACGTCGTGCTCAACGCCAAATTCCACGAGCGCGAGGCCGGGATCGTGGCGCAGGCCGGCCGTTTCGGAGCGCTGACGATCGCGACGAACATGGCCGGCCGCGGCACCGACATCATCCTCGGCGGCAACCCCGAGGGGCTCGCCAGGGCCGAGGCCGACCCCCTCAAGGAACCGGAGGCGTACGAGGCGGCGATGGCGAAGTACAAGACGAAGTGCGCCGAGGAGCGCGACAAGGTGCTCGCCGCCGGCGGCGTGCACATCCTCGGCACCGAGCGCCACGAGGCGCGCCGCATCGACAACCAGCTGCGCGGCCGGTCCGGCCGCCAGGGCGATCCCGGCTCGTCGCGGTTCATCCTCTCGCTCGAGGACGACCTGATGCGCATCTTCGCCTCCGACCGACTGCGCGAGTGGATGAAGCACCTCGGCATGGAGGAGGGAATCCCGATCGAGTCGAAGATGGTGTCGCGCTCGATCGAGCGCGCCCAGAAGCAGGTCGAGGGCCGCAACTTCGAGATGAGAAAGCACCTCCTCGAGTACGACGACGTGATGAACAAGCAGCGCGAGGCCGTCTACCGCCTCCGCCGCGAGGTGCTCGAAGGCAAGACGGGCCGCGACTGGGTGCTGCGCGCCGCCCGCGAGATCGCCGAGTCGTTCGTCGAGTCGTACTGCCCGGCCGACAAGCACCCGGACGAGTGGGACCACGAGCCGCTCGAGCGCGAGCTCAAGGAGCTGTTCGGCATGACCTTGGCCCAGGCCGACGTCTCCTGGGAAAAGATCAACCGGCCGCAGCTCCTGGAGCGGCTGGTCGCGGCGGTCGAGCAGCGCTTCGAGGAGCGCGAGCGCACCATCGGCGCGGACCAGTTTCGCCAGCTCGAGCGCTACTTGATCCTCTCGGTTCTCGACGCGCAATGGAAGGACCACCTGCTCGCCCTCGACCACCTCAAGGAAGGGATCGGGATGCGCGCCTACGGGCAGCGCGACCCCCTCGTCGAGTACAAACGCGAGTCGTTCGATCTGTTCCAGGAGATGATGGAGCGCGTCGAAGATCAGGTCGTGCAGTACCTCTACCGCGTCGAGCTCGTGCAGCAGGCTCCCGAGCGCCGCCACCGCCCGGTGGCGCACCGCGAGCAGAAAGCCGAGGTGTCCGGCCTTGCGGGCGAGCGCAAGGAGGCACAGCACTCGCCGGGCTCGACGACGCCCACCACCGTGCGGCGCTCGACGCCCAAGGTCGGGCGCAACGAACCGTGCCCGTGCGGCTCCGGCAAGAAGTACAAGAAGTGCCACGGCGCCGTCGAGGGCTCCGCCGCGCCGTAGTCTCCAGGCCGCCCAACGCCGAACCGGGAGACCGCCCCAGGTCCTTTTCTCTGGCTGCTGCCCCGCTGTCTCCCGCGGCGGACAGCACAAGCCGCCGGCGATTGCCGGCGGCTGGGTTGCGAAAGGTAGGCGGTCAAGCGCTACGGTTGGACATCAAGGCTGGACGTATGTGAGAGGCATGGTTGATGGGCCAGATTGAGTGGCTTGCAAAGTGGGTGCATGACCGCCGGCCTCCTCTCGTGTCCTTCATTGACCTCGCGGCCGCTGAAGGCACAGTGATTGCCCCAGGATCAAGCAACTTCCGTGCCATATTCGACAGGCCAACGACCTCGCCACGGGGTGCCTCTCCTGGCCGCCGTGATGCCGCCGCGTCCCCTCCCGAGGTCACCCTCGTCGCGCCCCCGGGAAAGATCGGCGTCCCGGCACAGAGCACCGGGCTTCAAAACGACCGTGGCCCGTGGTTCGGAAGAGCACGCAGAGGTGCAGAGGGGCTGAGGAGCAGAGGAGCAGAGGAGCGAAACCTGTTCGCACGTTCGAAGGTTTGCGCGTTCGTTGGGCACTGGTAAGAGGTCAAACGTAAAACGTCAAACGGAAAACCAGGAACGCAAGGCTCTAGTGGTTCAGTGTCTTCGTCTTCCCTTTGACCTTTCCCCTCTCCCGACTTCCCTCTTGGAACCGTGGTCCAGGACAACTGGCAGAGGAGCTGAGGGGAAATGCAAGGGCAGTCAACGCTTGGTCTCTCGCTCCTCTGCTCCTCTGCTCCTCTGCCCCTCTTCTGTCGCTGAAGAGGCCCGACGCCGGCGGCGCCCCACTTCCCTCGACGGAGGGGATGCGCGTATCCTTCCCCTGATGGGTAAGCCTTTTTACCCGATCGCGGCGCCCGACCGCTCGGATCGGCGCAACGCTTACTTCTGGACCGCCAAGACGATCGTTCTGCTCGGCCACCGGTTCCTGGTCCACCCCCACGTCGAGATGGACGAGGAACTCGTGGTGCTCAAGCGAGGCGGCGGCGCGGTGTTCCTGTACTGCGGTCTTCACAAGAGCCTATGGGAGACGACCGGCACACTCGCGCCGCTTTACCTGGCGCACGTTCCCCTGCCATACATCGGGATGGGCGACAACCTCGTCAGGGGACGACTGTTCCGGTACCTGAGCAAGAAGGTCGGAGCGTTCTTCGTGCGCCGTCCGGCCAACCGCCGGGAGATGCTGGAGTCCGCCCGGAAGCTGCGGGACGACGTGACGTCGTTCATCGCGCACGGCCACGATGTCATGGTCTTCCCCGAGGGCACACGGAAAAACATCCCGACGCAAGGCCGATACGGCGACTTCTTCCCCGCCGCCTTCGACGCGCTGCTCGAGTACGAGCGCAGCAAGCGCGCAATCCTCGCGCACAACCCGGGCCTTGTCGCGCGCGAGACCTTCATCGTGCCCTTCAACGTCGACTACTCGCGGGTGCGCGAAGCCGAGGAGATGGTCTGGGAGGAGCGCGGCAAGCCCCGCACGCTCCACGTGCTCGACTCGTTCTCGATGATCCGCAACATCGGCGACACCTACCTCTCGTACGGTAAGCCCATCCGCGTTGCGGACCACCTCGAGCTCGACCGCAAGGGGCTCGCCGCGCTCGCCAGGCAGCGCTGCCTCGACCTGGTGAAGATCCTGCCCGTCAACGTCGCCAGCCGCGCGATCCTGCAACTCGACCCCGGGGCCGCCGTCTCGCCGACCGCGCTGCACGAGGCGGTCCAACGGGTCGTCGAGGCGCTGCGCCCGCACGCCGACCGCTTCCGGGGCTTCCGCCTCGGGGATGCCCAGGCCACGATCGTCCGCTGCGCCGCGCAGGTGCACGTGGACTTCCGCCGCCTGGTTCCCGAGAACATCGCGCTCTACCGCCTGTACGCGAGCTACATCTCGCACTACCTGGAGGGGTTGCCGGCGACCGCGGGGTGAGGCCGCCGACCGCGACCCGCAACCGACTGCGGCCGGCCCGAGGACGAGCCGCACCAGGCGCTTGCGGCCTGCGTTACAATCCGCCATGCCTGACCACGACATCCCGCTGGCGTTGACTTTCGACGACGTTCTTCTGGTCCCCGGCCGTTCGAGCGTGCACCCCGCCGAAGTAGACGTCTCTTCGGACCTCACCCGCACGATCCGGCTCAACATCCCGATCCTGTCGTCGGCGATGGACACCGTGACCGAGGCGCCGATGGCAATCGCGATGGCGCAGCACGGCGGGCTGGGCGTCATCCACCGCAACATGCCGATCGCGCGGCAGGCCGAAGAGGTCGACATGGTGAAGCGCTCGGAGTCCGGGATGATCGTGGACCCCGTGACGATCCGCCCCGACCGGCTCGTGCGCGAAGCGCTCGAGCTCATGGCGCGCTACCGGATCTCCGGACTCCCGGTGGTGGACGAGCACGGCCAGCTCAAAGGGATCCTCACCAACCGCGACCTCCGGTTCTGCACCGAGACCCACCGTCCGATCGCGGACTTCATGACCAAGGACGACCTCGTGACCGCCCCTGTCGGCACCACTCTCGAAGCGGCCAAGGCGCTGCTGCACAGGCACAGGATCGAGAAGCTGCTGGTGGTGGACGAGGAAGGCGCCCTCAAGGGCCTCATCACCGTGAAGGACATCAAGAAGGCGCAGGAGTACCCCAACGCGTGCAAGGACAGTTTCGGCCGCCTGCGCGTGGCGGCGGCGGTGGGAGCCGGCTCGGATCTGGTCGAGCGGTGCGCCGCCCTGGTCGCGGCCAAGGTGGACCTGTTGTGCCTCGACTCCTCCCACGGGCACGCCGAAAAGGTGATGGCCGCGGCCGCACGCATCAAGGAGCTCCACCCGGAGGTGCCGCTCATCGCCGGCAACGTCGCCACCTACGAAGGCGCCCGCGACCTGGCGAATCTCGGGGTGGACGCCGTCAAGGTGGGCGTGGGGCCGGGCTCGATCTGCACGACCCGGGTCGTGACGGGTGCCGGCGTGCCGCAGATCACCGGGATCATCGAGTGCGCCCGCGCGTGCCGCGAGGCGGGCGTGCCTCTGGTGGCCGACGGCGGCATCAAGTACTCCGGCGACATCACGAAGGCCCTCGCCGCCGGGGCGGACACCGTCATGATCGGCTCGCTGTTCGCCGGCGTGGACGAGTCCCCCGGCGAGCAGATCCTGTACCAGGGACGGACGTTCAAGGCGTACCGCGGGATGGGCTCGTTGGGCGCGATGAAAGCCGGCGAGGGCGCTCGCGACCGCTACTTCCAGGGCGAGGAAGAGGCCGCCAAGCTGGTCCCCGAGGGAATCGAAGGGATGGTGCCGTACAAGGGACCTCTTTCGGCGCAGCTCACCCAGCTCGTGGGCGGTCTGCGCTCCGGGATGGGTCTCGCCGGGTGCGGCACGGTGGCCCAACTGGCGAAGGACGCCCGGTTCATGCGCATCACCTCGGCAGGCCTCAAGGAGTCGCACGCCCACGACGTCGTGATCACCAAGGAAGCTCCAAACTATCGCGTCGAGCGTTGAGCCGGCTGGCGTGATGGAAGGAGCCGGAGCGGGCGGCGGAGCAACGCCAGCGCCGTGGGAGAATGACCTCGTGCGGCGGCTCCCAGTCGTCCTCGCCGGTGCGGCGGTGCTCGCCGGGACGTTGTGGCTGTACGCTCCCGCCTCCCGGCTGGAGCTGATGGGCGACGACTACCAGTGGGTCCAGCACACGCATCGGGCCATGCACCAACCGGCGCTCCTGTTCGCCGATCTCGACACCTTCTACCGCCCCACAACGACGTGGCTCCTGGCATTCGATCGCGCGCTGTGGGGGTACTTGCCGCTCGGGTACCACCTCACCAACGTGCTTCTCCATGCCGCGGCCGGCATCGCGCTCGCACTGGCGGGAAAGCGGCTCGGTCTGCCCGCGATCCCGTCGTGGGCGGTCGGGCTCGTCTGGGCAGGATCCCCGTTTACCGACGAGCCGGCGATTTCGGTGGCGATCCGCTTCGAGGACCTGCTCCTGCTGACCTGGCTGGGTACGATCCTCTGCTGGCCCAAGCCTGGCGACAAGAACCGCATCAAGAGCAGATGGATCGCCGTAGCAGTGCTTGTGTGCCTCGCCGCGCTTTCCAAGGAAACTTGGGTCGTCACGCCCGGCCTGGTTTTCGCGCTCGAGTGGGCGTTTCGTCGCCTGGATGTCCGGCGAGCACTCCGCACCATGGCGCCGTTCGTTGCGCTGGTCGCCGCGTACGTTGCGATCTACTTCGCCGGTTTCCCCGGAGGGAAGGGCTACTTCGATCTGTCGCTCCGCCCGCTCCTCAAGGTGCCCTATCAGATGGCTTCGTTTCTTTACCTCGTCGGGTTTGTCCCGCTCGAGTTCCCCTTTTCGGCGCCGGTGGCAATAGGGCTGCTGGCGAGCGCCGCCCTCGTCGTTTTCGTGTTCATGCGACGCAGCCCTGCCGGGGTCGTCGGCGGCGCCTTGCTCCTCTTTCCCATGCTCCCGACGCTGCTCGTGCCCTACCTCCCCGCACGCTACACCGCGATCCCCTATGCGGGTTTTCTCCTCCTGCTTGCCAGCGCTGTGCATGAAGGAACCAGAAAACTCGAGGGCCGATGGCGACCCTGGGTGCGAGTTGCTTCGGCGGTGCTGGTAGCGCTGGTACTCATCGCGGGAGCGTTCGCGGTGAGAGGCGACCTGAGCGATTCCCGACGGATATCGGAGGCGCATCGGATTCTTCTCGACGAGGCTCGTGCCGCAGTCGCCGATTTCCCGCCTGGGCCGCCCGTGCTGGTCCTCCGCGAGGAAGACGACAATCCCCTCCGGCAGATCGCCGCCAGCCCGCTCGGCCTGCCGAAGCTTCTGTTCCCCCGCGATCTCGACCCGTACGGCCTGATCGACACGGCCGCGCTCTTCGAGTGGGTGCTCGCGAAGGAAGAGGTTGCCGTCGTTCGATACGATGACGGGGATTCGCGCTTCAGGGGAAGGCCAGGAGCGGTTCTCAGCCACCGCAGCGGGGGCTTCGTCTGGCTGACAAGGGAGGTCCCCGATCTCGGCGGCCTGGCCGAGCGCGCTCGACTCGCCGGCGTCCGGTGTCGGGTGATCGCGGCGGAACCGCTGCGCCGCTGAGCGGTCACACTAGGGAAACTCACGAGGCGCGAAGCCCGCCCACGGCCGCGGCTTGAGGATGACGCCGGCAACTCCGGTCGACGGGTGGAGCGGGTGGCGCACCTCCACCCGCGGCACGGCAACGAGACGCCGAAACCCTCCGTCCGCGTGGGCGAACGCGACGGCGGGAACATCGCTTGGCAGATACTCCACCCGCTCCAGAACCCACCCGCGCCGGTAGGTCTGCCACGAGAGCAGCGCCGACAGCGATACGATTCCGTACGGGTCATCTGGCCTGGGAAAGAACGACTTGGGCTCGCCCTGGGGATTGGTGACCAGCTCCCTCCACGGGCGCCAGTCGTCGAGCCGGAGCACCACGAGCCAGCGCCCCTGGGCGCCTTCAGCGAGTAGCGGGCGGACCTCGCCTTGTAGGGTCGCGGTCAGATGTGCGAACTTTGCCCCGTCGGCCAGGTCCCCGCGGGTCTTGATGACCCCGGAACAGGCCAGCGCCGCCAGCATCGCCGCGCCGCACACGCGCAGCGGCCACGTCCGCCACACCGCGGGGGCACTATCCCGCATCCAGGTGATAGCACCAACGAGGAAGAAGAACCACGGAAGGAACGTCCAGCGCGACGCTTGACTGGCAGAAGCCAGGGTGGGAACGGCGCTCAGCACGCTGAACGTAAACAGCAGGAGTGGACGGCGGAGCCGGCGCGCCGCAGCGATGACGACCATGGCGCAACATATGAGGACAGCCGCGGCCGTCCGCCAAGGCTGTTGTGCCACGGCCGCCTCGAACCCCCAAGGCACGGGTGCCGAAAGCTGTAAGAAAGATACCAGCGTGGAGAGGGCCTTCGCGGCAACTGGCCCGACGCTCAAGTGGTAGAAGCTCGAGTACCCGAAGTGCGTGATCGCGGCGTACGCCGCCAGGTACCCACCGACGGCGGCAGGCCACCAGCGCGCACCCCACAGCGCTTGACGCACCGATCGGCCGCGCACGACGACATCCTCCGCCAACAGCATCAGCGGAAGGACGACCCACTCCTCATTGGACGCCGCGGCGACCAGCACGGCGAGACCGACGCCGAGGCTCCGGCACCGCGATGGTTTCCCCGCGAACAGCCAGAGGGCCACCAGGGTACTGGTCCCGAAGACGAGGTGGTCGATAAATGAGGTCTCGCCGCAAAACGGCTCGTTCGCCAGCGGCGAGGCTAGCCAGACCAACACGGTCGCCGCCGCGACCCACGGTCCGAGTCCGGCGACCCGCCGAAGGAACATCCACCCGCTCGCCGCCAGGCCAAGCCCTGTCGCCAATTGCACGATGCGGTACCAAAGGGCGAGCGGGCCTGCGGCCCAGGCGAGCACGCCGAACAACACGTAGAACGCAGGCCGCCAGACGAGATGGAAAGGCCGGAACAGCTCGAGCGGATTCTCGGTGACCTTCGCCCCCTTGAGGGCGGACTGAAAGTCCTCCGAAACCAAGCCAAACCTGAGTACCGGGGCGTACAGAGCAGCCACAGCGAGCAGGCAGAGCGCCAAGGCGATCGCCGCTTTCCCAACGCGGGTACTCATGCCGCACTCGGCGCCGGTGCGGTTTGGGAACGAATCGCTGTCACGGTCTTATCGTAACGCAGCGCGGGAACCGAGATTCACCACCCGACACGGCCCTTGGCTCCTGCCCAGGCCTCCGGATCTTACCGGCGGTCGAGATCCGAGCCTCGGTTGTACAATCGCCGCATGGCAAGGCCCGTTCGTCCGCGCGACATCAGCCCCGGGGCAGACCCTCTGCACCGCGCGGCGCGACAGCAGCGCCCTCGGCCCCGGAACCGAGTGTGACCGAAGTCCACTCACCTCGCGATGAGGTCCTCGTCATCGAGCCCGCGGGCAAGCTGGCAAACCCGCGCATCCAGGAAGTCTGGGCATACCGCGAGCTGCTCTACTTCCTGGTCTGGCGCGACATCAAGGTCCGCTACAAGCAGACGGCGCTTGGGGCCGCCTGGGCGATCCTGCAGCCGCTCGCGACCGCAGCGGTCTTCACGATCTTCTTCGGTCGACTCGCCGGGATCCCGTCCGACGGTGTGCCTTACCCCCTGTTCGCCTATTCGGGGCTCCTCGTGTGGACGTTCTTCGCGCAGGGGCTAACGCAGTCTTCAGCGAGCGTCGTCGGTTCGGCGAACCTCATCACCAAGGTCTACTTCCCCCGCCTCGTCATCCCGTTCGCAGCGGTGTTGTCGGGGCTCGTGGACATGGCGGTTGCGACCCCGCTCCTGGTCGTGATGATGGCGCACTACGGGGTGTGGCCCGGCGCCGCCATCGTCGCGGCGCCGTTGGTGCTGGCGCTGGCGCTGCTGGCCGTCACCGGGGTCGGATTGTGGCTCTCTGCGCTTAACGTGGAGTACCGCGACGTGCGCTTCGTGGTGCCCTTTCTCGTTCAGCTCTGGCTGTTCGTGACGCCGGTGATCTACCCCGCGAGCGTCGTGGCCCCTCGCCTCGAGAGGCTGGGTGTGCCGGGGTGGGTGCTCGGCCTCAACCCCATGGCGGGCGTCGTGGAGGGGTTCCGCTGGGCGACACTCGGCAGGGGAACCGCGCCGGTATCGCTCATCTCAGCGAGCGCGGTTGTCGCCGTCACGCTCTGTGTGACGGGCGCGTTGTACTTCCGCAGCGTGGAAAGGTCCTTCGCCGATGTGGTGTGAGGGGCGGTCATCGAGAAGCGGAGCGGAGACGTGAGCGCCCCGGCAATCCGGGTCAGCGGGCTTTCCAAGCGCTTCCGCATCGGCGATCGTATGCGCTACAAGTCTCTCCGGGAGAGCATCCAGAACGCCGTCAAGGCACCGTTCCGGCGAGATCGACGCACGGAAGAGACGATCTGGGCGCTCCGCGACGTTTCGTACGAGGTCGCGCCGGGAGAAGTCGTCGGGGTGATCGGCCGCAACGGGGCAGGGAAAAGCACGCTTCTCAAGGTACTTTCGCGCATCACCGAGCCGACTGAGGGCCGCGTCGAGCTCCGCGGCCGGGTGGGCAGCCTGCTCGAGGTCGGCACCGGGTTTCACCTGGAGTTGACCGGCCGCGAGAACATCTTCCTCAACGGCGCGATCCTGGGCATGAGGCGGGTCGAGATCGATCGAAAGTTCGACGAGATCGTCGCGTTCGCGGAGATCGAGCGGTTCCTTGACACCCCGGTCAAACACTACTCAACTGGTATGTACCTGCGGCTAGCTTTCGCGGTCGCCGCCCATCTCGAGCCCGAGATCCTGCTTGTGGACGAGGTGCTCGCCGTTGGCGACGCGGCCTTTCAGAAGAAGTGCCTCGGCAAGATGGGGGACGTCGCCAAGGGCGGGCGCACGGTGCTCTTCGTGAGCCACAACCTGAGTGCCGTCCAGGCGCTCTGCCAGCGCGCGGTCCTCTTGAGACAAGGGCGGGTCCAGGCCTCGGGAGATGTGCATCAGGTCGTGGCGATCTATAACTCCGACCTCTCCTCGACCCAGGGCTCGCTCGCCGAGCGGAAGGATCGCCAGGGCGACCAGCGTCTGCGTGTGGTGCAGCTCCACATCTACCCAGCCCACGGACGTCGCGCTGACGGAGTCTGCACGGGTGACGACACGGTCTTCGAGATGCACTACGAGAACCTTAGCGGCCGGCCGATCCGCAACGTCGAAGTCACGATAGGCATCTACGACTTCCTCGGTCGGGCCATGACCTTCCTGGAGAATGCTGCTGTAGGCGTGAGGATCGACGCCGACGCCGCGGGCGGCACGTTTCGATGTGTAACTCCGAATCTCGGCCTCATTCCGGGCGAGTACGTCATCAATTTTCACCTCATCGAACACTCGGAAGTCATCGACTGGGTACAGCAGGCGGTCGCCTTCAAAGTTTACGACGGAGACTTCTTCGGAACAGGAAGGCAGACGTATACAAAGCTGGGCGGCGTTTTCATGCCCCAGTGCTGGGCGCGCGGGGCTCTCGTAGAGGACGTGCCCAAGTCATGATCCCGCCAGAACTGCGCGCCGCGGAAGTCCGTGCCACCGGAGAAATGTTCGTCGGGCGAGGAGCGCCTGACGGTTACTGGGGCGAGCTGGAGGTCAGCGAGTTCGATGAGCTGCTCGCGCTCTCCCGTCGCGAGCGGGACTTCGACCTTGCCATCGTGAAGTTCCTCCGTGGTCACCGCAGGAAGGACCTTTACGCCTATATCTGCGACTGTGCCGGGCGCACTTCCTGGCTGGCGTTCCTCCCCAAGTCCTTAGGCGGGGTCGCCCTCGATGTTGGATCGGGTTACGGTGCGATCGCCGAGAGCCTCGCCGGGTCGTTCGAACGGGTGTACGCACTCGAGGGGTGTCGGCGGCGTTGCGAGCTGCTCGTCGAGCGAAAGCGCAAGAAAGAACTCGACGGCGTTGAGGTACTCCACGCCGACGCTCTCTCGATCCCACTCGAAGATTCATCAGTGGACTTGGTGGTATGCAACGGGACGCTCGAGTGGGTCGCCCTCACGGTCCCGGGTCGGGCAGGCGCCGTGCAGCGCCGCTTTCTCGTCGAGTTGCGGCGCGTCCTCAAGCCCGATGGGGTTCTCTACATAGGGATCGAGAATCGGTTCGGACGTCAGTATCTGCGCGGAGCCGTGGACCATAACGGCAGGCGCTATACGTCACTTCTGCCCCGGCTCGTGGCCTCTCTCGTGACCCGCGGTGCGGCGCCGAAGGAGTTTGCGTACGACCGCAAAGTGTCCGGGTACAGGACATATACTTACGGGGCACGCGGCTACATTCGCCTGCTGAAACATGCCGGCTTCGGGTCAGTGGAGATCTTGTGCGCCGAACCGTCTTACGATATCCCGCGCTACGCGTTCCCATATCGGGCCCCGCGACGCGAGCTTAGGGAATTCTTCGAAACCTTCGGCTCCCGGCCGTTCTCTCCGCTGCGCGACCGTTGCCTCGCCAACAACTTCTTCATCCTTGCACATCCCGAGCAGGGTCCCCTGCCGAGACTCAACCCCACGCTCTTCGGCTTCTCGAGCACGATCCACTTGGAGCAGGGGAGTGTGGTCCGAGAGGACCGTTCCGGCTCAGCGCGTGCGGAGCCGCGAATCGTGGGAACCCCGGTCTTGGTGGAGCCCGGTCGTATGCTCACCGCGGAGAGTGTCATCGATGCCTACGAGGTCTTCGTGGCCGAAGCGAAGCCGGAGGGCGTACAAGCAGAGCCCACGCTTCACGAGCCTTTGCGCAATTTCCTCGCCACGGACGTTGTCGGGCACGAACATCTTGACTCGCTGTTCAGGACCATCTCTCGCGAGCACCTCGAAGCGGTCTACCACGGCGATTTCTGGCTAGGCAACATGCTCAGGCGGGCCAGTGATGGTCACCTCGTGCTCGTCGACCGCGAGCGCCGGTCGTTCGGCTCGCTTCGCTTGGACTGTGCGGATTTCGTCATGGATTTCCTGGTCAACGCCAGGTTCGAGATTTTCCCGGCGTTCGACATCAAGCGCTTCTGCAGCCATTTCAACCTCACATTTGACGACGCGGAACTCTTCGAGGTTGCGATTCTCCGCCAAGTGCTTTGGTACGCCCCGACTGGACGTGCTCATCCCTTGCTCTTCACGCACCTCGAGATGCTCGCGGAGATCTCCTCCACAGGCTGTCTACCCGGCCCGCTGCGGACGGGCCTGAGTCGGGCCGGCCTGGCATGATGGATCCGGTGCCATGTTCCGTCGCCTGGTGAGAGCCTTATTGCCCGAAACGTTGCGGCGTCGGATTTTCCGTGCCCGCCGGTGGTTTGTTAGGCTGCCCGGCTTGGGTGAGTTGCGCTTTGCCACCCTGCGGCGTGTCCGTCCGGTCTCCCGGGCGTTCGGGACCGACCGGGGCGGCCTTTCCATAGACCGCCATTACATCGAGCAATTCCTCGCGGGCAGGGGGAGCGACATCCATAGCCACGTGCTGGAGATCGGCGACAACTGCTACACGACGGCGTTCGGCGGTCATCAGGTGCTAGCCAGCGATGTCGCACACGTCGAGGAGGGACACGAGGAGGCGAATCTCGTTGTTGATCTGGCGTCCGGACGCGGGCTCTTACCCGAGGCGTATGACTGCGTGATCCTCACGCAGACGCTGCAATTCATCTGGCACATTCACGCAGCGGTGCGCACGCTGCACTGCATCCTCAAGCCTGGCGGCGTGGCGCTCGTGACTCTTCCGGGCATCAGCCAGATCAGTCGCTATGACTCCGAGAGGTGGGGAGAGTATTGGCGCTTTACGAACCTCGGCGCCGAGAAGCTCTTCGCAGAGGTGTTCGGTGCCGAGCGGGTCTCCGTGAAGACCTACGGCAATGTGCTATCGGCCGCCGCTTTCCTTTATGGTCTCACCAGTGACGAACTCCGACCCCGCGAGATCGACGACCGCGATCCGGACTACCAGGTCATCCTCGGTGTCCGGGCGCAAAAGGCCGGAGCCGACAGAACGGGATGAGGATCCGTGGAGTCACCCGCGCCAGGAACTTGGCGGATCGTCTCTCCGCCCCGCTCAGGAGACAGGCTGCCGTCCTGCTCTACCACAGGGTGGTCGACTCGATGTTCGACCCGCAGGAGCTGTGCGTTTCCTGTTCCCATTTCAGCGAACATCTCGAGATCTTGCGCACACGGTACCGGCTCCTTTCCCTCACCGAGCTGGTCGACGCGGCACGTACCCGTACCCTGAAGAAAGGGACGGTTGCCATCACTTTTGACGACGGCTATCTCGATAATCTGGCATTCGCGAAGCCGCTTCTCGAACGCCACCGCGCGCCAGCGACCGTGTTTGCCGTCAGCGGCGGCCTTGAAAGCGGGATGAGCTTCTGGTGGGACCGGCTGGAACGCGCCGTGCTGTGGCCCGGGCGCCTCCCCGAGGTGCTCTCTCTCACGATCGGCGGCCAGACCCTTCAGTTTCCACTCGGCCGCTGGGCGCAACTCGACCGCGAGCAGTTCGAACTCCTGCGCGGATGGACCGTTTCGACTTCGAAAGATCCTACTCCACGGCATACGGCTTACCGGGAGATCTGGCAGCGCCTGCGCGTCCTGCCCAACGACGCAAGGGAAGAGCTGCTCCGAAGCCTCGAATCGAACAGGAGCGACCTCTCACCGCTCCCTGGAGCCGCACGCTCCCTCTCTACGGACGAGTTACGCGAGCTGGCCGACTCAGCGTTCATCGAGATCGGCGCCCATACGGTCCACCACGAGGTACTCGCCGCGTTGCCGCCCGGCCGGCAGAGGAACGAGATCGAGGACAGCCGAAATGCCATCGCTGCGGCGCTCGGCAGGCCTGTGCGGACTTTCTCGTTCCCCTATGGCACGCCTTCCGACTACACATCAGAGACTGTGCGACTCGTCCGGGAGGCTGGGTTCGTGTGCGCGTGCGCCAACTTCCATGGGCTGGTACGTCACGGCGCCGACGCTTTCCAGCTGCCACGCGTGCTGGTACGCGACTGGGACGGGGATGGCTTTGCAAGGCGCCTTCGCATCTGGATCGGGGGCTAGCGGCATGGGTCCCTCCTCCCGACCCCACCGGCCGCTTCGCATCCTCAGCGTCAACACCCGAGACCTGGGCGGAGGGGCCGAGCGGGTTGCATGGAACCTCTTCGCCGGCTATCGCAACCGGGGACACGCATCTCGGCTCGCCGTCGGCACCAATGACAGCCTCGACGCTGACGTCGTTCTGCTTCCCAACGATGCAAGCCGCACAGCATGGTCGCGACTATGGCTGTCTCTCAGCCGTCCTCTCCATGACCGTGAGCGGAGCCATTCTTGGGCGAGGCCACTGCGGCTCCTTCTTGCCGGCATCGGGGACCCCGCGCGCGCAGCGACCCAACTGCTAGGGCACGAAGACTTCCACTACCCGGGCACGAGGCACCTTCTTGAGTTGTTCCCCGGCATGCCCCAGATCGTCCACGCCCACAACCTCCATGGCGGGTACTTCGATCTACGCCAGCTCCCCCGAATCGCACGCAGCCTCCCGACGGTGCTGACGTTGCACGATGCCTGGCTGTTCTCTGGACACTGCGCTCATTCCTTCGAGTGCGACGGTTGGCGCTCCGGGTGTGGTCACTGTCCCGACCTCGCGATCTACCCGGCCGTCGCGCGCGACGCAACAGCCTTCAATTTTCGCCGTAAACGGATGATCTACAGCAAGAGCGCACCCTACGTCGCAGTGCCCTCGCAGTGGCTCGCGCGGCGACTGGTTGATTCCATGCTCGCTCCTGCCGCTCGTGAGATCAAGGTGATTCCCAACGGTGTGGACCTCGGGACATTCGCCCCTGTGAACCGAGACAAGGTACGCGAACAGCTCGGGCTCCCTCGCAACGCCCTTACTCTTCTTTTTGCGGCTAACGGAATCCTTCGCAATCCATGGAAAGACATCCGGACGCTTCGCGACGCGGTGGGCATAGCCGCAAAGTCGTTCCCCGAGCAGACCGTGCTCTTGGTGGCACTCGGCGAAGATGCGCCTGCGGAAAGGAGCGGAGACGCCGAGATCCGCTTTCTGCCTTACCAGTCCGACATCGACGTCATTGCCGCCTACTACTGCGCCGCGGATCTCTACGTTCACGCGGCTCGAGCCGAGACTTTCCCCAACACTGTTGTCGAAGCTCTCGCCAGCGGGACTCCGGTCGTTGCCAGCGCTGTCGGCGGCGTGCTTGATCAGGTGCGCGGGCTCAGGTTGCCGGGAGCCGACCCGAACCAAGCTGCTTACGGCCTAGAAGAAGGCACTGGGGTTCTAGTCCGTCCAGGCGACCCGGTGGCGCTGGCGGCCGCGATCGTGGCGCTCGGGATGGACCCGAATCTCCGACGTCGCCTAGGGGAAAACGGCGCTCGTGATGCGCGGCGGCGCTTCGATCGGGACGTCCAGGTCACGACGTACCTAGAGTGGTTTTACCATATTCTCGAAAGCCGTACAGCCGAGGGCGGCCACGCCAACCAAGGGTCCGGAACTCCCTGAATCGCGATCAGCGGACACACTCTTCGCGGTGGCTTTGCCGGCGGTACCGAGGAATTCCACGGTGCCCTCCTAGCCGCCGTGGGCTCCTTCGGGGACGTGAACGAGCGGCACGCAGTTGTGGCGAGGCCTGTTTTCGAAGAACATCCAGATCCTCCGAGAGCAAGTGCCGTGTTCGGCTCTGCACTGCTCCGTGAAGGCTGGCTGCCGCGTCGGGATCGCGCCTACCGGTTGCCTCCGCCGCAAGGCCTGCTAGCATCCGCAGGCTGGAGGTCGTGATGAAGCTCGTGGAGTGCGTTCCCAACATCTCGGACGGCCGGCGGCCGGATGTGTACGAGGCGGCGGCCAGGGCTGCCGCGACGGTTCCCGGCGTGACCCTGCTCAACGTGGACCCCGGGGCGGAGACCAACCGCACGGTGATCACGTTCGTCGGAGAGCCGGAGGCCGCGCTCGAAGGGGCCTTCCGTCTCGCGGCGAAGGCCGTCGAGCTCATCGACATGACCGCGCACCGCGGCGCGCACCCGCGCATCGGCGCGGTCGACGTGGTGCCGTTCGTGCCGGTGTCCGGGGTCACGATGGAGGAGTGCGCTGACCTCGCGCGCCGTCTCGGCAAGCGCGTTGGAGGAGAGCTCGGCATTCCCGTCTACCTCTACGAGTTCGCCGCGAACGCACCGAACCGGAAGAACCTTGCCGAGATCCGCACGGGAGAATACGAAGGGCTTGCAGAGAAGCTCAAGGACCCCGACTGGAAGCCCGACTTCGGCCCGGCGGCGCTCGTCCCGAGATCGGGGGCGACCGTCATTGGAGCGAGGAAGTTCCTGGTCGCCTTCAACATCAACCTCAACACCCTCGACAAGCGCCTGGCAATCCGGGTCGCGCTCGACGTGCGCGAGAAGGGACGCATCCGCCGAGACGAGCGCGGCCAGCCCGTGCTGGACGCCAAGGGCAACCAGATCTGGGACCCGGGAATCCTCAAGTCGGTGAAGGCGGTGGGCTGGGTGATCCCGGAGTTCGGGTGCGCCCAGATCTCGATGAACCTCACCGACCTCGACGTGACCCCGCTGCACGTGGCTTTCGACACCTGCGACGAGCGCGCAAGGGAGCGCGGGCTGCGCGTCACCGGCTCCGAGCTCGTCGGGCTGATCCCCAAGGCCGCCTTGCTCGCCGCGGGCCGGCACTACCTGGCTCAGATGGGACGCTCCACCGGCGTTCCGGAAAGCGCGCTCGCGCACGTCGCGATGCGGACGCTGGGTCTCTCCGAGGTGAAGGCGTTCGACCCGGCGGAGCGCATCATCGAGTATCGCCTCGCGGGCCAGGCCCGCCTGGTCTCGATGACGCTGCGCGAATTTGCCGACGAGCTCTCGACCGACTCCCCGGCGCCCGGTGGCGGCTCGGTCGCGGCGCTCGTGGGCGCGCTCGGCGCCGCGCTTGCCGCCATGGTGGCCAACCTCTCGTATCCGAAAAAGGGCTTCGAGGCCAGGCTCGCCCAGCTCGACCGGATCGCGGTGCGGGGCCAGGAGATCAAGGAACGCATGCTGGCGGCGGTTGACGCCGACACGGCCGCGTTCGACAGGCTGCTCGAAGCGATGCGTCTGCCGAAGGGGGCACCGGAGGAGCAGGCGGCCCGCGACGCGGCGATCTCCGCCGCCACCGTGGCCGCGATCGAGGTGCCTCTCGGTGTGCTCGAGGCGAGTCCCGAGATCATCGAGCTGTGCCTCGAGGTCGGGAGCATCGGCCTGCAGGCTTCGCGCTCAGACGCCGGAACGGGAGCACAGGTCGCCCGCGCCTCCGCCGCCGGGGCGTACCAGAACGTGTGCATCAACGTGCCGGGCCTCTGCGATCGCTCTCAGGCCGCGACGCTGCTGCAGCGCGCCGATGTCGCCTGGGCCAGGGCGCAGGAGCTGCACGCCAAGGCTGAGAAGGAAATCCTGGGAGGCCTGCGCACCGCGGCAGAAAATAGCTGAACGCCGAGCGCGCGAAGATCACGACAGCGGGCGCGCCGAGTTGCCTTCCTCTCCCTTCTTCCCTTTCGCTTTTTCCCCAGCGCCGGCTGCGCAGTGCCATGGCAACGGGCGACGGTGAGCGGAGAAAAAATTTGGTGGTGCGCGAGCACCACCGGAAGGAGCGGCCAGCTTCCACCTTGCAGCCCTAATGTCTCCTGTTGGTCACCCGAGCACAATCCCACGAAAGTGGGATGTTCTGCGCTGTAACCGTCTACTCGCTCGGCGGCCTCGCGATGACAACGAAAAGTCCACGTTTGAACGAAAAGCGGTATCACGCGGTGCCGCGAGCACCAGCGTTGATCCGGCGAGGTGGACGGGGGCGGGTGTGTCGAACGTGACGCGGGCAGAGCGGTCGCGTGAAGGAACGCGTTGCAGTTCCTTGGGTTACGCCTCGGCCTTGAGCTTGCGCACTTCCTCGATCAGAGCGGGCACGACCTGGAAGAGATCGCCCACGATCCCGTAGTCGGCCACCTTGAAAATCGGCGCCTCGGCGTCCTTGTTGATCGCGACGATGATCTTCGAGGACGACATTCCGGCTAGGTGCTGGATCGCGCCGGAGACGCCGCACGCGATGTAGAGCGAGGGCGAGACCACCTTCCCGGTCTGGCCGACTTGGTGCGAGTGCTCGATCCAACCCGCGTCCACCACGGCTCTCGAGGCACCGAC
The DNA here is from genome assembly GCA_050018455.1 of Thermoanaerobaculaceae bacterium. GTDB lineage: Bacteria > Acidobacteriota > Thermoanaerobaculia > Thermoanaerobaculales > Thermoanaerobaculaceae > RBG-13-68-16. The sequence continues at coordinate 33,805 of JBEKAA010000003.1, forward strand.
CGCGGCGCCCAGGAGCCCGGCCAGGTCGCGAATGAGGGCGAAGTTCTCGGGTCCCTTGATCCCCCGGCCGCCGGTGACGATCACGTTCGCTTCCGCGACGTCCAGCTCGCCGCCCTCCTTGGCGAGGATCTCTGTCACCACCGCGCGGATGTCGCCGGGGATAGCAGGCAGCGGCTCGACCTCGGCGGCCCCGCCGGCGGCCTCGGCCGCGAAGACGTTGGGCCGCAGCGTCACCACGGTTGGCTTGGCGCCGCCTTCAAGCGTCGCGAACGCTTTGCCGGAGTACACGGGCCGGATCGCCGTCAAGGAGCCGCCGTCCAGACCCAGCTTCGTCACGTCGGCGAGGCATCCCCATCCGAGCCGGGCGGCGACGCGCCCGGAGAGGTCACGGCCGAGCGCGGTGGCCGCCATGAAGACCGCGGCGGGTGCGCACTTCTCGGTTGCGGTCCGCACGACCGCGGCGTATCCCTCGGAGGAATAACGGGCGAAGCGTTCGTCGTCCGCGACGTAGACCCTGCCGGCGCCCCAGGCGCCAAGCTCAGCTGCCTTCGCCCCGATCCCGTGGCCGGCGATCACCGCACACACCGACCACCCCGGGCCGGCCGCGAGGCGCTTCGCCTCGGACAGGGCTTCGAGGGACGCCTTGCGGATATTGCCGTTGCGCTGCTCCACGAACACCAGAATGCATGCCATGGCCGCCCCCTAGATCGCTTTCGCCTGCTCGCGCAGCAGACGTGCCAGCTCCCGCGCCGCTCCCGCAGGGTCCTCCTCGCCCTTCAGCACCACGCCGCCGGATTTCGCAGGCGGCAGCGAGAGCGCCTTCCAGCGACAGGTTGCGTCGGCGCCGGCCATGGCCGACTCGTCGAGGGCGAGGTCCGCCACCGCGAACGCCTGGATCGCGACCTTCTTCGAGGCCATGATCCCCTTGAGCGAGGGGTAGCGGGGCTCGTTCAAGCCTTTGTGGGCGGTGATCAGGCACGGTAGGGGCGCTTCCACCACCTCGGCTCCGCCTTCGATCTCGCGGTGCGCCGTGATTTTCCCGTCGCCGATCTCGAGCTTGACCACGCTGGCGACGTGAGGCATGTCCAGCAGTTCCGCGACCATCGCCCCGACCAGTGCGTTGTCGCTGCCCACGCCCTGGACGCCGGCAAAGAAGATGTCGAAGGGGCCGGCCTTTCGAAGCGCCGCCGCGAGCACCTTCGCGATCGCCAGGGAATCCCCGAACGTCCCCTCTCCACCCTTGACGTGGACGGCGCCGTCGGCACCGCGCGCGAGGCACTCCCGCAGCCCCTGCTGCGCTCGCTCGGGTCCGTACGTCACTACCGTGACGGAGCCCCCTTTGGCTTCCTTCAGTCGGATCGCCTCCTCGAGGGCGTACTCGTCGAACGGCGAGACGATCCACTTGATGTCGGCGTCGTCGATGCGGTTCCCCGAACCGGCAATCTTGATCACCGACGCCGTGTCGGGCACATGGGCCATGAGCACGCAGCTCTTCATGATATGGTCCTCCTGGAGCAGCCGAGCGGCAGCCTCGGTGCCGAACGTCTCTCCTTGGCGCCGTCGGGCCGCGACTCCGGGCGCCTCACCGAACCTTGCCGAGGACCACGCAGGCGTTGGTCCCACCGAAGCCGAACGAGTTCGAGATCGCAACCCGTACCTCGCGCTGCACTGCACGGTGCGGCGTGTAGTCCAGATCGCACCCCTCGCCGGGATTGTCGAGGTTCAGTGTCGGCGGGATGGTGTCTCGGGACACCGCCAGCGCGGCGATCCCGGTCTCGAGCCCGCCCGCAGCCCCGAGCAAGTGCCCGGTCGACGATTTGGTGGACGAGATTGCAAGCTTGTACGCGTGGTCCCCGAATACTTTCTTGATCGCCAGCGTCTCGATCCTGTCGTTGAGCGGGGTCGATGTGCCGTGCGCGTTGATGTAGTCGACGTCCTCAGGCTTCAACCCGGCATCGTCGATGGCCATCCGCATCACCCGAGCCGGTCCGTCGCCGTCCTCGGAGGGGGCCGTGATGTGGTAAGCATCGCCGGTCATCCCGAAACCCAACACCTCGCACACGATCGGTGCACCTCGGAGCTTCGCGTGTTCGAGCTCCTCCAGCACCACAAGGCCGGCACCCTCACCCATCACGAACCCGTCGCGGTCCTTGTCCCACGGGCGCGAAGCCTTTTCCGGCTCGTCGTTTCGGGTCGAAAGCGCCTTCATGTTGGCGAACCCGGCGATCGAGAGAGGGTGGATGACCGATTCGGTGCCGCCGCAGATCGCAGCGTCGCAGTAGCCGCGCTGGATGTACAGGAACGCATCGCCGATCGCGTGGGCGCCGGTCGAGCACGCCGTGCAGGTGGCGCTGTTCGGCCCCTTGGCGCCGGTCCGGATCGAAACCACCCCGGCTGGCATGTTGACGATGCTCCCGGGGATGAAGAACGGCGAGACCCGGCGCGGCCCCTTCTCAAGCAGCGAAGAGTGGTTCTCGCAGATCGACGGGAGTCCGCCGATTCCGGAGCCGATCACCACGCCCACCCGCGGCGCGTTCTCCGGGGTCACGACCAATCCGGAGGACGCCACGGCCATGTCGGCGGCGGCCATGGCGTAGTGGATGAAGGTGTCGTACTTGCGCACCTCCTTCGGCTCCATTACGGTCGAAGGGTCGAAACCCTTGACCTCTGCCGCGATGCGGACCGAGGAACTGCTTGCGTCAAAACGGGTTATGTGGCCGACGCCGGATCGCCCGGCGATCAGCCCCTCCCAGGTTGCCTCGGTCCCGACCCCGAGGGGCGAGATGAGGCCCACGCCGGTCACGACGACCCGGCGAGTCATCACGCTTCCTTCACGTGCTCCTTCAGGTACTTCACGGCGTCCCCAACGGAGCGGATCTTCTCCGCCTCCTCATCCGGGATCTCGACGCCGAACTCCTCCTCGAACGCCATGACCAGCTCGACGGTGTCGAGGGAGTCGGCACCCAGATCCTCCACGAAGGAGGCCTCGAGCTTCACCTTCTCCGGATCGACGCCAAGCTGCTGAACGATGATGTCCTTCACCTTCTGCTCGATATTCATTAGGGTCTCCTTCGCGGTCCGCGTCCTAGACAGCGGGCGGCTTTCTATCACACGGGGCCGGCTCATGCAAGCGCGGCTTCCGAATCTGACACCACGTCACCGTTGGAATCCAGGATCTTGAGCTCGAGCTGGAGCTCCACTCCGAACCTCTCGCGAACGCGCGCCATCATCTGCTTCACGAGGCTCCGGACGCCTTCCGCGGTCGCTCCGCCCGGATTCACGATGACATTGGCGTGGCGTTCGCTCACCCTGGCCCCCCCACTGGAAAGCCCCTTGCATCCTGCCAGTTCGAGTAGCCTCCCGGCGAAGTCTCCCGGCGGGTTGCGGAAGACGCTTCCGGCGGAAGGCTCCGGAGGTAACACCCCTTGGCGCTTTTCGCGCACCTGGTGGACACGCGCCTTGAGCACCTCGGGGTCTTCAGCGCGCAACGACAGTTCCGCCGAGGTGACAACCCGTCCCTTGCCGAGGACACTCCACCGGTACCCGCCATGAACCTCCCAACGCTCGAGCCTGTGAAGGGTCCCGTTTTCCTCCACAACCTCCGCCCAGGACAAGACATCCAGAATCTCCTGGCCGTACGCCCCGGCGTTCATCGCAAGGGCGCCGCCAAGCGTCGAGGGGATGCCACCCAGGCACTCGACCCCCGCCAAACCGGCTTCGAGCGCTGCCCTCACCACCCGCGCGAGCTGTGCGCCACCCCCGGCTCGGAGCCTGGCGCCGTCGACCTCGATGTCGGCAAGCCGGTCCACCAGCACGAGCACGGCGGCGTCGAGACCTGCGTCCGGCACCAGCACGTTGGCACCCAACCCCAACACCAGCCACGGAATCCCCGCCTCCCGGGCGGCCCGGACAGCCTTGCCGACGGCCTCCGGGCGCGCACAGCGCACGAGGACCCGGGCCGGCCCGCCTATCCGCAGGGTGGTGTGGGCGGCGAGCGGCTCGTTTTCCGCGATCGACACTCCATCCGGCGGATGGGCAAGGAGTTGCGCGCGAAGGAGAGGCCAGTTCTTGGAATTTGGCATGAGGTTTGCTAGAGGTTTGGTGCGGTCAGGATTAACGGCCACGACCTGAACGCACGCATCCAACCTCCTCCTTCATCATGGCGGGCTCCCAAGCCCGCCACCTTTTTTTCGGGACCCGAGCGCGTCCAGCGGTCCTTTGGCGCTCGCGGGCCCGAATTCCTGCGTCCGTCCGGAAGCGGGACCTGGGTTCCCTCGGAAATGAGTGCTCACCCCGACACCGCTTCCGCCCGAAGGCTGCGGAACGATGCGCCAGTGTAGCTCAGGTCTCCCCGGTGTCGCGGATTCCGAGCCCTTTGAGGTGGTGAAGGAGGGTCTGACGCGAGACTCCGGCGCGACGCGCCGCGTGCGACCGGTTGCCGCCGGTCTCCCGCAGGACGGCCGCGAAGTACCGGCGCCGGAACGCCTCGAGGGCCGTAGGCCAGCTCTGGAGCGGCCCGTCACCGCCCGATCCTGGCGCCAGGTCCGGGAAGCGGTCGGGACCGAGGACCTCGCCCGGACGAGCCGCCGCCACCGCACGCGCCACCGTCGATTCGAGCTCCCTCACGTTTCCGGGCCACGAAGCGCCCCGAAGCGCGTCGAGAGCGGCCGGGGCCAGCCGCACGCCGGGCCGGTTGAGCATCGCCGCGAACCGGGACGCGAAGTGCTTCGCCAGTGGATCCACGTCCTCCGGGCGCTCACGGAGCGGCGGGATTTCAATGATCGCCACGGCCAGCCTGTAGTAGAGATCCCACCGGAAGGCTCCGGCGGCGGCGGCGGCTTTGATGTCGCGGTTGGTGGCGGCGACGAACCGCACGTCCACCGTGCGTGGGCGGGTGGCCCCGACCCGACGCACCTCCCGCTCCTGGAGCAGGCGCAGCAGTTTCCCCTGAAGCTCGAGCGGCAGCTCGCCGATCTCGTCCAGGAAGAGCGTCCCGCCCTCCGCCGCTTCGACCATCCCCGGGCGGTCGCGGTCGGCGCCCGTGAACGCGCCCCTGATCACCCCGAAGAGCTCCGCCTCCAGGAGAGGCGTCGGGATCCCGGCGCAGTTGAGCGGAACGAACGCTCCGCGGCGGCCGCTCGAGGCGTGGACCCCCCGTGCCACCAACTCCTTGCCGGTGCCCGGCTCACCGACGATCAGGACCGTGAGAGGCAGCGGCCCCCACCGTGCCACCTGCTCGCGCACGGCGGTCAGGCCCCCGATGAAGCCGAGGAGGTCGCCGGAACCGCAATCACGCTCGGGGGTGGCCCCGTCCAGCCGCGCGGCGATGTGACGAGCCACCATCCCGAGCGCCGCCCTCGCGGCGCCCGACAGGTTTCCGTCCGAGCGCACCCTGACGCCTTCGACCTCTAGCACCTCGCACCCGGCCGTCGGCTCGCCCCAGGCCGCGACGACCGTGCCGCCGCTGGCCACCTCGAGCCATCGCAGGTCGAGGGCGCGCGCCAATCCCTCCAGACGCACCCCGGCGAGCGCGTCCGTACCCGAGTTGATGACCGCGTCAAGGGCTCGCACGATCCTTTCAGGGTCCGGGCCCGAGGCGCCGCGGAGAACCCGCGTCCAACCGTGCAGCTCGGCCTCGACGAGCGCCGCCTCCGCAGATCTCTCGCACTCCTCCCACTCGGGGTCGAGACGCTCGCCACGGCGTGCAAGAAGCGCGGCGAAACGGGCCAGGCCGACGGCGCCTTCGCGGGGCCAGCGACCGAGAGCGTGTTCGAGCTTCGTCCTGGCTACGGCTCCCTCGCCGCGACGCCACGCGGCCAGCAGCTGGGCCGAGATCGTCACTCCCCAGCGGCGGGGCAGCCCGCCCGGCGGGCCGGTCCCGTCATCGGCGCTCACGAGTGCCTCGATGAGCCGGCGTTCCCCGCTCTCGGCACCATGAGCGGCAGCAGCCCCGCCTTCCAGGTCGCCGAGTGCCAGCGCGACATGCGCGCGCAGGCCGGCCAGCGCCTGGCCGAGACCGGGGTGTTCGGGAAAGCGCTCCACACCCTCCACGAGCCGGGGGAGCACGCGCTGCACCTCCGCGACGTCACCGCGAGCCAGTTCGGCGCGCGCGAGCTCGAGGTCGAACAGCAGGGTCCCCGCGTCGTCGACGTCGCCGCGCAGCCGTCGCCCCGCGAGGGTCAGCTCGCGTGCGGCCCGCCAGTCGAGCCGGTCGTTCGCCAGGACGGCCCTGTTGGCCCGAACCACCGTCGCTGCGCGCAACGAGCCGCAACGGTCGAGGAGGCTTTCCGCCAGCACCAGGTGACGGTCCGCGACGCCCGGCTGCTCCGCGAGGATCGCGACACACGCGACATCCGCATGGATCTCTCCGAGCAGGTGGGGAGTGTCGCCGCTGGCAGCGCGAAGCGCCGCCCGCAGGGCGGTCATGGCGGCCGGGCAGCACCCACGATCGAGTGCCCCGAGGCCCATGACGTGGAGCAGGCGAGCGGTGTCGTCACCACCCCACGCCGCCCCGCGGCGCCTCCCGAGGTTTCGAAGCGCGCGCGGCCCGTCGAGCTCGGCCAGTCCGATCTCCGCCTCGGCAAGCGGCGGCACCGCCAGCGCGATTGCGGTCTCGAGCCGACGGCGCTGGGCGGCTCGGTCCCCTGCCCGGCGCGCAGCGTGCGCAGCCACGAGCTCGCAGCGCGCCGCGAGCCGAGGCGGGAGGTCCCCCGTGACCGCAGCCAGCTCGAGGCCCGCCTGTGCGCTGGCGCTGGCCTCTTCGGCCCGCCACGCCGCAAGCGCGTGCCAGCGCCCGTCGCGCGCCCCGTCAGGCACTGCCTGGAGAAACCCCTCGGCATCGGTCAGCCGGCCGAGGCGCAGGGCCGCCTCGGCACCGACGACACCGAAGCCGGAAAGCGTCGCGACGGCCTGCGCCACATCGAGCACGTCGTGCGCGTCCTCGCACTCCAACCGACGCTCGCACCACGCCACCAACGGAGCGTGCTCCGCCCTCGCCACCGCCCGTGCGACGAGCCCCGCCGGGCCGCCCGCCGGGAGACGTGCGGCCATCTCCTCGACCCTCCCCCCGGGCCGCCGGGCGGCCGGTTGCAGAGCGCGCCAGACACCCCTGCGCTTCTGAGCCAGGCCGAGCCGCTCGAGTTCCGGGAGCGACCCCGGCGCACCCTCGGCGAGGAGCGCGAGGTCCTCCTCCGCCAACCCGACCGCGGCGCTCTCGAGCCACCTCAGCGTTTGGCGAGCACCGGCTGACGCCAGAGCGCCTCGTTCGCGCAGCGTGTGCGAGGGTCGCGGCGGTCTTGCGAAACCCTCGGCGGCGCCCGCCTCAAGCACGGTACGGGCAAGGAGCGGACGCCGCTCCCCGGCCTCGACGGCCGCGGCGCCGTGAGCGTGGGCGATCTCCGGCCGGGTCGCGGCCACCCACACCGCATCGGCTCCCCCCTCAAGGCAGAGCCCCCTCGCACCCGGGAGGCTCAGTGTCGTCAGTGCGAGAACTTCCTTGCCCGACGCCGCGGCGCGGGCCTGCACCTTCGCGATCTCCTCCTCTTCGAGCGCGCCGGCCGCGACGACGATCCCCGTGCCGAGCGTCGCGATGCGGACGGCCGCTGCAAGACCCTGAAGCACCGACTCGTCGTCGAGGAACCAGACGCCTTCGGTCGGGACCGCGAGGCGGCGGGACCACAACGCCCGACCGAGCCCGTCAGGATGCCGCAGCCCGGTCGAGGCGCGGCTCCCGGCTACCAAGACCTCGAGCCAGGCTCCTACCGCCTCCCACGCCGGCCGCCTCCGCGCCGCGCGCACGAAATCGTCCGCGAGCTCGGGAAGGAGTGCATTCAAGAGGGGAAAAACGGCCGGCGCGAGCACCGTCTCTTCGCTCCCGAGCGCCGGACGCAGCCGTCGTTCCAGATCGGTGTCCTCCAGGCGCAGGGCGGGAAGCCGCCCCAGGCGGTATCGCGGCCCGCCCCCGCCGCGCTCGACCTTTCCTCCGCGCAGCAGTGCGCGGGACGGATACCACCCGCGCTCGAACAGAAATGCAGCCGTCGCCATCACTTGGAGGGCGACCGCCGCCCGCTGTCCGCGCGGCCACCGGGCGGCTGCGTCGAGGCCGAGGCCCGACGCTTCGCACACGACCCGCACGCCGCCGGCTTCTCCGGAGATCCCGACGACCACCGGCAGGAACGGCGCATCCCAGGCCAACAGCCTCGCGAGCGACGCGGCGGAGGGCGTTCGCACTTTCACGAAGTCCCTGAAACGAGATGCTTCCATGCCGCCCAGAAGCCGGGCCACGACTTCGCCACACAACCCGGGTCGAGGACGCGGACCCCCGGCGCCGCGCTCCCCGCCACCGCGAGGGCCATCGCGATCCGATGGTCCGAGGCAGGATCGAGCGGCGCAGCCGTGCTCTTCGGGCTCGCGCTCCCTCCGGGAGCTGCGAACCACCCATCACCGGTTTCGATCTCCCAACCCATCGCACGCAGGTGCCCCGCCATCACGGTCAGCCGGTCGCTCTCCTTGGCCGCGAGGCCGTGCAGGCCGTCGAGCCGACCGCCGGCACAAGCCGTTACCACGGCGAGGGCCGGAAACAGGTCCGGGGTGTCGCGCAGGTCGGCCGCGAGCGGTTTCGTCGCCGGCCCCCTCATGACCACGCCCTGGCCGGTGACGCCGACCGTGCACCCTGCCGATTGAAGGATCTTGAGCACGGCGGCGTCACCCTGACGGCTGTCGGTGCGAACTCCCAGCACCTCGATGCGTCCTCCCGCAACGGCTGCGGCCGCCATCGGAAACGCAGCCGCGGACCAGTCCCCCTCGACGATGAACTCGGCCGCCGTGAGGCCGCCGCCGACCGCGAAGACGGTGCCGTCCTCCTGCTCGGCGACCCGGGCGCCGAACGCGGCCAGCACCTCGGCCGTGAGATCGAGGTAGGGTCGCGAAGGGGGCGCCGACGTCAGGTGCATCACGAGGCCCTTCGGCATAACCACCCCAAGTAGGAGCAACGCCGAGACGAACTGGCTGGACGCCGAGGCGTCGAGCGCCACCTCGCCTCCAGCGAGCGTCTTGCCGGACACTGTGAGCGGCAGAACCGCCGCGCCGCCGCCATGCGGCTCGACCTCCGCGCCGAGCTGCCGGAGCGCTTCCACGAGAGGCGCGATCGGCCGCCGGCGCAGTCGCTCGGAACCGTCGACCATCCACTCCCCCGGCAGCGCGGCCAGCTGGGCCAGCAGAAAACGCACGCCGGTCCCGTTGTTGCCGAGGTAGAACTCGCCCTTTGAAACTGGCTCACGCCCGTGCGCCGTAACGGTGTCGGCGGCCCAGTTCAGCCGGAACCCCGCACCCTGGAGCGCGGCGGCGAGCAGGCGCGGATCCTCGGCGTCAAGCGGCCCCCGCACCACCGAGCCCTCGCCAGCGAGCGCCGCAGCGACCAGGGCCCTCTGCGTCAGGCTCTTCGACGGAGGAACGCGCACCCTCCCCGAAACGCCATGGGGCGCATACGGCACCGCGAGCAGGTTCTCATCTCCGCCACTCATCTTGGCCTTAGACGGTTCGCGCGATTCTCGCCGCCGAACTTGCATGCGTCAAGCTTGGAGCGCACATTGGTCGGGTGGACTCGGCCCTCGAGCGGTTTGCCCTGCCCCGGCGCGAGCTGGCGGTCGCGCACCCTTCCGGCAAGCTCGTGTGCGTGGCGTGCGCGCACCGCTGCAAGCTGGCCGACGGTGCTCGAGGCGTTTGCCTGGTGCGCGGCCGCAGCGGGGACGCGCTCACCGTGCCATGGGGCTACACGGCAGGGGTCGCGATCGATCCCATCGAGAAGAAACCCTTCTTCCACCTGCTTCCGGGCGCGCGCGCCCTCTCGTTCGGCATGCTCGGCTGCGACCTCCACTGCGCGTACTGCCAGAACTGGTTCACCTCGCAGGCCCTGCGGGACCCGAGGTCGGGCGGCGAGGCCGAGCCGGTGAGCCCCGAGGCGATGGTATCCGCGGCCGTCGCCCGCCACTGCGACGTCATCACGTCCACCTACAACGAGCCGCTGATCACCGCTGAATGGGCGCACGACGTGTTCGTGGAGGCCCGCGCGGCGGGCCTCGTGACCACGTTCGTCTCGAACGGTCACGCAACGCCCGAGGTCCTGGACTACCTGGCGCCCGTCATGGACGGCTTCAAGGTAGACCTCAAATCCTTCTCGCCGAAGACGTACGCGACCCTCGGCGGGAAGCTGCAGGCCGTCCTCGACACGATCGCCGATCTTCCGGCTCGCGGCATCTGGGTGGAGGTGGTCACGCTCGTCGTGCCGGGACTCAACGATTCCCCAGCCGAACTCCGCGACATCGCCTCGTTCCTCGCCGGCGTCTCGCCGGATATCCCCTGGCACGTGACAGCGTTCCACCCCGACTACACGATGACCAGCCCGCCGGCCACGCCGGCCCGGACTCTTTTTGCGGCCGCCAAAACCGGACGCGAGGCCGGTCTCAGATTCGTGTACGCCGGAAACATCTCCGGCCGGGTCGGGGGGCTCGAGGACACGCGCTGTCCTTCTTGTGGCACCACGCTCATCCGGCGGTCGGGTTTTACAGTGCATGAGGCGCGCGTCACGGCAGACGGGACGTGCCCTTCGTGCGGCGCCGCCATTCCGGGGATCTGGACGCCAAAACCCCGCTGAGAGGATCTCTCGAGCACAGGGCCTCAACAGAGTCCTCCCGCGACGAAGCTCAGAGGGGCACGGTGCGGCGACCGACCACGGTGAAGAGGCGGCACGGCTTGCCGTCGTAGAGCTGCGTGTGGAAGCTCAGCCTACAGTCGGTGAAACCAAGCACGCCTATCATCCGGATGACCGCTCTCGGCGTCAGCAGGAACCAGGAGTCCTTGGGGCCCTGCGCGGCGGCGTCAGGCAGGAAGTGGAGGCAGGGCCCGAACCAGCGCGCGAGGAATGGAACCAGGAGGGAGCGGCGAGGGAGGACGTCGGTCACGATCACGAGCTCTTTGGTCAACGAGAGCGCCCCCTGCAGCGCTCGGAAGGGATCCTGGAGGTGAAGGAGGATTGAGCCGAAAACGGCCACGTCGAAAGGACCGATGCCCTCCGGGAACGCGTACACGCTGCCGTGAGCCAGCTTCACCTTCGAGTCAAGGGCCCCACGCGCAAACCGGAACGAGTTGTTGAGCTGCCTGATGTGCGTCTTACGGGCGGCGCGTTCCGCCTCGACGTCGGAACCGGCGAACGGCACAACGTCCCAGTCCTGTCCCTCCGACAGGTCATACGCGACCACGTGGGCGCCGGCACGTTCCATCCAGAAAGCGAGAAAACCGCTTGCGGTACCCACGTCCAGTACCCGCTTGCCTCGCAGTTCCACACCGCCCAGGTACTCTCGGACCCCGGCGCGGAGGTCCCACGAGCCGACGACGGGTAGTGTCCTAATTTGCCGGGACGGTGACATGGAGTAGGTCCGCCATTGTCCACGGGCTCCCCGCCACGCCAGCGGCCATCGCGGGCGTCAGCTTCGTCGTGCGGTGAACCCTCACGAAGTTGTAGGTGGCGAAGTGCAGGGCCACGGCAGCCCGGAGGTTGTCCACCTTCTTTGAGAACGCGTTCGTCAGCCGGGTGAAGCGCCTCATGTTCATCCTGACGGTGAGGTTCTGCCGTTCCACGTAGCTCGTGCAGATGTTGTCCCGGACCGGGTTTCCCATCATCACGGTCCGCTCAGTAGCCACGACGCGCGGAGGCGAGTACCTACCCGCCCCGATGGGCTCGGCCTCGTATGACTTTACGATCTGTCCGTAGTCCACGTCGGCACCGAAGGCGGTCTCCACGGCTTCCACGTAGGCGTTCAGCGCGTCGGAGGAGAGTTGCACCCGGTTGGCCAGCCGCGAGGACAGGTCAACCATGAACGCCACGGCGTTGGCCGCTGTCCGCTTGCCGACAAGGTAGGTCGGGACCAGCTTGCTCTCGGGGTCCAGGGCCACGAAGGTCCAGAAGTCCCCCACGAGCCGCCGATCGTCCTCTGCCGTCACGTGGCGCTGTTTCTTGCCCACGTAGGCCCACAGCTCGTCAACCTCGATCCGTCGGCAGGGAAGGTCGCGCATTGTCTCGTTCATCAGCTTCTCGCAACCCTGGCCAGCGCGGACCATGAGCCGGAGGATGGTGTCCCGGTGGACCTCGGTGATCCGTTCCGTGGCCCGGACCGAGGCACCGTCCACGAGGCACCGGAGAACTGCTTCCTGCTTCTGCCGGGGGAGGATGTTTGCCATGCCTACAATCTAATGTCTAATCCGATAAAAATCAAGGGGTGGAGACGTAATCTCCCAAGATCGAAATCGCGGGCTTGACAAACTTATCGCAGGGGTGTAGATTGGGGGCGGAGTGGAAAACGGAGGGCGGTCGCTCGACGGCTCGGGCTCCAGGCTTTACACCTTGGCGATCGCTGTGGAAGCAGCGGTGGGTTCAACTCCCCCGCCCTCCGCCACAACAATGTAGCACCAGAAGGGAGAATCGGCAATGGACGACCAGACCAACGAGCAAAAGGAAGAAACCGCCCCCGAGGCTACGAAGAAGCGGACGCAAGGGCGCAGCCCGTCCTATCCCGGAATTGACCTTGAGCGCGCCCTGAACCTCGCCGGGGTGATCTGGGAGAAGGAGCGGTCTCACGATGCTCCAATCGAGGCCGTGTGGGATGATTGGGGCATGAAGCACAGGACGGGGCCGGCACTGGTTGCAATTGCTGCGCTGAAGAAATTCGGTCTACTTGACGGCGCCGGTGGCAAGGTGAGGCTCTCTACCTTGGCGTTGGACATTCTGAGGGATGAGCGCGAAGAGTCGCCTGAGAAGGCCGAGCGAATCCGCGAGGCTGCCTTCAAGCCTCCTGTGCATGTTGAACTCTGGGAGAAGTACAAGGGGAAACTACCTACGGACGCCAACGTTAAGTGGTATCTGACGCGCGAGCGCGGCTTTACGGATCGCGGCGCCGAGGAACTAATCCAGCAGTTTCGGCGTACCATCAGCTTCGCGGGGGTCAAGGAGACGGACTTGCAATCTGAGCAACAGGGCGATAAATTGAATGGTGAGGAGGGCAAACGAGTGAATGCCCGAACCGCCGATATTCTACCGCCCGGTGGCCCTGTGCGCGAAGTCCCGATCCCCATTCCGGGGAACGCCTGGCCGATCCTAAAGGCCGCATTCCCGCTAACGAAAGACGCGTGGGGGCAGATGCTTGCGGTTTTGAAGGCAATGGAAGCGGGGTTGACTAGGCCCGACCCTGAGCCAGCTCCCGACGCGCCCCCAGACCTAACACAGAAGGACTCCTAATGCTGGAAGACGCCAACGCTCTCCGCGAGGCCGTAGAGCGCCTGCACGGCTGCAAGGCCAAGCTGCTTGAGGCCGTGAGAGTCGTGGAGCGGTTCCATGGCGCCGTGGTGTGGGATGGGGTGATCCACGTTTTCAGCATCGAAGGTCATCCGTCCGCGGTGATCTGCTACGCGTGGTCCTCGCCGGTCGAAGGATCGGGCCGGCGCCGGTTCTATGCCGTGCTGCGCACGCCTCCCGTGGTCTCTCCGGCCGATGCGGTGAGGGCTGCCATCGTGGACGATTACAAGGAGGGGAAACCCACCTAGGAGCAGCGTGTGCTATTGCTCCGGCTCACATGAAGTCATGAGGCCACTTTCGGTGACAAAGTCCTCCCGCATGATAGGAATACCGATGCTCGGCAGCTCGAACATTCCAGTTGCAACGACGTCAACCCGCATCGTTCCGATCACGAAACCCAAACCTGCTTCAGGTTGGGCAGGTACGAGCGGAGAAGACTTCAGCTCTTCCTTCTCCGGGACCCTTGGAGTCTTCATGGTTCTTCCTCCCAACGTTGCCAGCGTATCTCCTGCTTGACAGCATCTTGAGGCCCAGACTTGGTAGTGATCGTAGCACGTTCGATCGTCACATTGGTCTTTAACACGTGACTGAGTCTATCCGATTCCAGGAACGCGCCGGGGATGTCATCGATTGCAGCCTTCTTAGCGGCCTCACCGCCGTCCCCAATACACCTTACCATGGCCGCCGCAAGCCTGACTAACTGCTCCTCGGTGATATTGGGTGTTCCTAGGCCAAGCCCGAGCTTGGCCATCTGTGCCATTTGCTGGAGGATGACTTCGGTCGTGAGGGCCGGTTGTGGTGTTCCTTTGCCGCGGATTTCCAGTTCATGGACCGGGTTAAACGATTCCTTGATCGATAGCGCGCGTTCGTACTCGAGATAAAGCTTCCACATGACCTGTTCGAGGGCTTCTGGGGCAAAGACCACCTTCAGTCCGAGATCCTTCTTGGCCTCGAGGCGGTTGATTGGGTGGCCATGGTAGAAGAGCTTGGACTTGAGCTTGTCGATAATGTCATCGATCTCGTGCTGCTGATCCTTCGCTGACATATGTGTTTCGAGCAACTTACGGGCCATCATCCTCGCCTGGCGGTGAGATCGTTGCACGTTCCCAAGTGCGAGCGGATGAATCTGTTCGGTGAGCGCCAAGAACGCTTGAACCAACTCGTCCTCGTGCGTGATGCCAACCTCCTCCTTGACGAGGGTCATGTAGGCCGAAACATCCTCAACGTTGATCGGCGCTAGCTGACCAGGGCTGGCTGGGTGAGGCGGATTGAAGATATTCGTTACCGAGGGGTCAATCGGGCCTAGGCACCCCATCCTGTGCATCACGATCTGGTTCGCGCCCATCGCAAGGAGTGTCCCCGCACTGAAGGCACGGTGGGGCACCAACACGGCAAACTTCTTCGTGTATTCCCGAATCAGACTGACAATCCGCCACGGCGCTGTGCCTGACCCCCCATGACTATGGAGAAAGAGATCTATTCCCTTCTTGGCGCGCTCCTTGTTGCTCTCAAGATGGTCGAACAGAAACCGAAGGATGTCATCGCCAAGCTGAATCTCATGTCCGGGTCGGGTGGACGTTACGTATGCAACGACCAGGTGCCCATCTCGCAGTTCCTGAAGCTCCTCAAGGAGCTTTCGCCGTTGAGTTCGATCACTGACGACACTCTCCACATTGGGATTGGCGTCCATGGAGGAAATATAGGGCACAAACGCTACAAACGCTAGATAGGCGGTCAACCTGAGACAGCATTATCCGCCACGATCAGCGACTGCCAGACCCCAAATTAGGACACTACCCGACGACGGTTCCGCTTCCGGGAAGGTCCATCGTGTGGTAGAAGCAGCAGTCATCGACATTCCCAATCACTCGCGGCGTGGCGTACAGCCCTTCGTGGTCCATGGACGCTCCCGGCAACGTTGCTACAGCATGCCACATTAGCATTCCCCTCGAGGCGCGCCCGCTTCGTGACGGAACCGTTCGTTGCCTGCCGGCGGATCGCCCGCGCGGCAAGTCAGCCGTTCACCGCGGTCCGCATTCGGTGGTAGGATTACGACTTTAACGATGGGATCGGTGCGTCTCGCTTCGCTCACCCTCGAGGGTTTCAAGTCCTTCGCCGGACGTGTGGAGCTCTCCTTCCCGGGTGCGATCATCGCGATCGTCGGACCCAACGGCGCCGGAAAGTCCAACATCTCCGACTCTATCGCCTGGGTGCTCGGTGAGCAGTCCGCGCGCCTCCTGCGCTCCCAGAACATGGCCGACGTGATCTTCGCGGGCGCCCCGAGTCGACCCCCGCTGGGCGCGGCCGAGGTGAGCCTCACCCTGGCCTCCCCGGACGGCCGCTGGCCGGGCACCGACGGCAGGCTCACGGTGTCCCGCCGGGTGATGCGCGACGGCACGTCGGATTACCGGATGCAGGGGCGCCGCGTCCGTCTCAAGGACATCATGGACGAGCTGATGGACGCCGGCCTCGGCACGCGTGCCTACGCGATCATCGAGCAGGGGCGCATCGGCCAGGTCCTTTCGGTCAAAGCCACGGAGCGGCGCAACCTGTTCGAGGAGGCGGCAGGCATCACCAAGTTCCGCGCTCGCCGCCATGAGGCCGAACTGAAGCTCGCGGAGACCAGCGCCAACCTCCTGAGGCTCGCCGACGTGGCGGCCGAGGTGAAGCGGGCGCTCGAACAGTCGAGGCGGCAGGCGAGGCGCGCCGAGCGGCACCGCGACCTGCGAACCGCGCTCGCCGAGGTACGCGCCGCCCTGTTTTCGGGCAAACGCGCGGTGCTGGTCACGGCCGTCGAAGAGAAGCAGCAGGGGCTGACGGCGGCAGGCCTCGCCGAGGCCGAGGCCGCCACGATGCTCGCGAGCGCCGAGGCCGCTCTGGCTGCGCTGCGGCGCGACCTCGACGGCGCCCAGGAGCGCCTCACCGCCGTCCGTGACCAGGAGGCCAAGAGCGACGCCCTTGCGCAGCGGCGCGAGGTCGAGGAAGCGGCTACCCGCCGGGAGAATGCGGAGGCACTGGCGCGGCGCGAGGCCGCGGCCGTCGAGGCCGACCGGTTGGCGGCATCAGCTCAGGCGCTCATGCAGCAGGGGACGGCCGTCGCAGCCGCGCTCGCTGCGGCCGAGGAGAGTCGCGCAGACCGCGAGCGTGAAGCGGGTTCGGCCGGAGCGTCGGCCCAGACCGCGGACACCGCCGCGCGAGCGGCCGGCACCCAGGCCGAGGAAGCCCGCCGAAACCTGCTCGCCGCGGTCGCGACCACGAGCGAGGCCAAGAACCGCGTCCACAGGCTCGAGGTCGAGCTCGAGCAGGACAGGTACCAGCGCGCCCGCCTGACCTCCGAGCACGAGCGTTTGTCGGTTCACCTCGCCCAGGCGGCGAAGGGCGAGGAGGAGGAGGCCGTGAAGGAGAGCGCTGCAGCGACGACCGCGGCGTCCCTGGAGCGCGAGCGTCAGGAGCTGCGAGGGCGGCAGGAGACGCTCGCGGCCAAGGCGGCCGAGTTGACGGCCGACCGCGACCGCGCCGGCCACGAGCGGTGGCAGGCCCGCCACGAACGCGAGGGTCTCGCCCGCCTGCTCGCCGAGGCGCGCGCGCTGCCTACGGCCCTCGCCCGCGCGCTCCCAGCCGAGAAGCTCCTCGGCACCGTGGCGGACTTCCTGTCCCCCGATCCCGACGTTGCGAAGCTCCTCGACAGCGCCTACGGCGACCTGTTGAACCTCCCGGTGTGCGCCGACGAGGAGAGCGCGGCGCTCCTCGTCGCACAGGCGCCCAAGATTGAAGGGAAGCTCGCCGTGGCGATCGCCGACCGCTCGCTGCCCCAGTGGCCGTCGCCGCTGCTCGAGCAGGGCGGCGCGGCGCAGGAGGACATCGGCTGGCTCTCCGCCGCGCTTCCGCGCGCAGCGGTGGCCCGAGACATGGCGCACGCACGGGAGCTTGCCGTCACCGACCCGGATCTCGTCGTCCTGCTGCCGGGCGGCGGCAGGCGGCGAGGCACGTTCCTCGAGCTCCCCGGCTCTCGCGCCGCCGCTCCCGGCACACTCGAACTGCGCATCCGCGAGCGCGACGTGCTCGCCGCGGAGCAAGCCGCTTCCACCCGTGAAGAGGCAACCGTCGCGGTGCTCGACCAGGTCCAGCACGAGCTCGCGGAGATCGCCCCGCGCCTGGCCGAGCGCGATGCCGCCGTTCAGGCGGCCGCAGAGGCGCTGGCGGCAGCGTCGTCCGCGAGGTCTTCGCTCCACCGCGAGCGCCAGCGCCTCGAGCGCGAGCTCGAAGCCCTCGCCGCCGAGCTGACGCGCCTCGGCGAGGAGGGCAACGCGCTGGCAGGCCGTCTCGTCGTCGCGCGCGAGGAAGTCGAGCGACTCGGGAAGCGCGCCTCCGAGATGGAGGCCGAGGTGGATGCCCTTGCACGCGACGCCGACCGCGCGCGAGAGACCGCGGCCTCGACGCGAGCCGAAGCCGAGCGAGCGCGTGGCGCGGAGGCCGTAGCCCTCGAGCGTGTCACCGCGGCCCGGCGGGACGTCGAGCGCCACGGGGAGGAGCTGGCGGGCCTCTGGCGGCGCGAGACGGCGGCTCGTGACGACGCCAGAGTGCAAGGCGAGCGCGCCGAGGCGGCCGGACGCGCGGCGGTCTCGGCGCGCGTCGAGCTCGAGGAGCTGCTGGCGCATCGGACCGCCGCGCACAACGACGTCGAGCGTCTGACTGCCGAGGTCGAAGGCATCCGCGCGCGGGTGGAGACGGCCTCGGGTGAAACCGAGCAGCGTCGGGTCGGGCATCTCGCAGCCCGCGACGCGGCCCACGCAGCCCGCCTCGCCCTCGCCGAGACGAACGGGGCACGCGAGAAACTCGAGGAAACCATCGCCCTGACGCTGGCGGGCCAGGCCGAGCTGCCGTCGCCGCCGCCGGCTGAGACCGTACCCGAGCTCGAGACGCGCGAGCAGGTCCTCGCGACCGATCTCGAGGCACTCGGCCCGGTGAACGAGCTCGCCGTCGCCGAGCGCGACGAGCTCGAGCAGCGCCACGCGTTTCTCAAGGAGCAGCGCCGCGATCTTGAGAAATCCATGGAGTCGCTGGGCGGCACGGTCAAGGAGCTCGACTCCACCTGTGCCGAGAGGTTCCTCGCCACGCTCGCCGAGGTGAACATCTCTTTCGACGCCGTTTTCAGGCAGCTCTTCGGCGGCGGCGAGGCAAGGGCCGAGCTGTCCGACCCCGAGGCCCCGCTCGAGAGCGGGATCGAGATCCGCGTGCGGCCGCCGGGCAAGCACACGCAGTCGGTGTTGCTGCTCTCCGGCGGCGAGAAGGCCCTCGCGGCGGTGGCTCTCCTGCTCGCCCTGTTCCGCATCCGCCCGGCGCCGTTCTGCCTGCTCGACGAGGTGGATGCTCCGCTCGACGACGCGAACGTCGAGCGCCTGGCATCCCTCCTGCGCGAGATGAGCGAAGGCACGCAGTTCCTGCTCATCACTCACAACCGCAGAACGATGGCCCACGCCGACGTGCTCTACGGCGTCACCATGGAGGAGACGGGCGTGTCCCGCATCGTTTCGGTCCGCCTCGAGGAGTAGCCGTGGGCCGCACACGCCCCGCTCCCGCGGCCGCAAGCTCGGGCGCTCGTCTACTCGAAACGCTCTCGTTCTTCGCCGCGATCGTGCTCGTCCTCGTCGTGCCGATGGTCTTCGACAGCGCCGCGTTCGACGCGTTCCGCGTTCCGAAGCGCGAGCTGGCCGCCGCTGCATGGGCCGTGCTGGCCGCGGTGTTTGCCGTCACGAACCTCGGCGGCGCCGCATGGCGTGATCGCTGGTGGCCCGCGTGGGGCGGGATTCTCGCCGGCGGCCTCGTGAGCGCTGTCTTCGGCCCGGAGCCTGCCCGGGTCGTCGTCAACCTCCTTCCGGTCGCCGTAACGGCAGTCGGCTGGGGTGCGCTCCGCCAGCTGTCCGCCCAGCACCGCCGTTCGCTCGTCAGCCTCGTGGTCTGGGCGGGCGTCATCGAGGCAGGTCTCGTGCTCCTCTTCCTTCTGCCGCAGTGGCAGCCGCGGGCGTTCTCGCCGCTCAGCCTCGGCGGCCGCTACGGCTGGGTCGGAACGATGGGCAACCCCGGCGACGTGGCGACCTTCCTCGCGCTTCCGGCGCTGCTCGCGGCCGGACGCGCCCTCGGGGCCCACCGCCGGAGGCTCGTCTGGGCGGGCGCCGCAGTCCTCATGACCGGCGTGCTGCTCGGGACCCGCACGGTCACCGGGGCGGTCGCCCTGACGGCAGGCGCACTCGTTCTCGCGTGGCGCACCGCTCCGCGTTCGAAACGCCTCCCGGTCATCGCGTCGGTTCTCGTCGTTGCCGCCGCCGCGTTCGTCGTCACACCCCTCTCGCAGCGAGTCGCCGCTGCCGTCGGGGAAGCCCGCGGCGGCGGCCTCATCTGGCTCGGAAGCGCGCGCGGCGCCGCGTACGTGGCCGCCGGCTCGATGCTCGCCGCCAGGCCGGCGACCGGCGTCGGGTTCGGGCTGTTCGAGGCCAACTCGTTCCGGTTCCAGAGCCAGGAAGCGCTCGCCGAACGCGGGCGGGTACTGGGCATGGTGACCGGCTTCGGTGAGGCCCACAACGACCTCCTCCAGTACGCCGCGGAGACCGGGATGCTCGGGTTGCTGCTCGCCGCCGCAGGCGTGGCCCTCGCGGTACGACGCCGGAGCGCCCCGCCCTCGGCGGCCTCGCTCGACGTGGCGCCGATCGCGATCGCTGCGCTCGTCCTGGCGCTCACGCAGTTTCCGCTTCACCTCGCCGCCATCGCGACCCAGTGGGTCGTGCTGGCGGCTCTGGCGGTTCCGCCGCTGCCGCCGCCAAAGGATCCCCATGGCTGGCCGGGGCGCCTGCGGCTGCTCGCGATCGGGCTCCTGATCGGGGCCGCCGTCACGGCGACGTGGGGGCGATACCGCGCCTCCACCGCGATGCAGCAGGCCAGGGCCCTGGTCGACACGCTCCGCACCGCGCCGATGCGGCCGGCCGCGAAGACCGAGCTGGCGCGAGCCGCGCTGGCCAACCTCCAGCCCCGCGCGCGCTGGCTTTCGGGCTCCTGGGAGGCCGCCGTGACTCTCGGGAACGTGGCTGCGGCGGCCGGCGAGACCGGCGTGGCGCTCGACAGCTTCGGCCGCGCGCTCGCGCTCGCCGACCGGCCCGAGGTGCGCTTCGACGTCGGCATGACCCTGCTGATGGCCGGTGACAGGGAAGAAGGCATGAACCAGCTCATCAGAGCGGTCCATCTCAACCCTGCGGTCTTCCGGGAGATCAAGGACACGGCCCTGTCGCGCGAGCTGCGCGGCCGACTCGACGCCTCCGGCTACGGCGCGAGACACCCGTGGATGTACGAGGGCACCCCCGCGGCCCAACCGTAGCGAAGACCGGAAAAGGGTAAAGGGCAAACGTCAAAGGGAAGACAGCGTTGACGTCGAGCTTCCGTTGTGCGTCTTCCCTTTTCCCTTTTCCGTTTTCCGTTTGCCCTGCTCCGCCACCGTTGAGAGCTCTCTCATCGGCGAGCGGATCGGGTACTCTTGCACCGATGCAGCTCGACAGGTGATCCGTGGGCCAGCTCTTCGCACTTCTGACCGCGCTGATCTGGGCCGCCGCCGTGATCCTCTTGAAGAGATCCGGGGAGACGGTGTCCCCGTTCTCGCTCAACCTCTTCCGCGTCGTCGTCTCGACCGCGCTCCTGCTGCCCACGGTGGTCGTGGCCGGCCAGGCAGGCTGGAGCCATGGCTCGCCGCGAGACGTCCTGATTCTCTTCGCAAGCGGGATCATCGCCATCGCCACCTCCGACACGCTCTTCCACATGAGCCTCAACGCGGTCGGCGCGGGCATCTCCGCGATCATCGATAGTCTCTACGCGCCGCTGACAGTGCTCCTCGCCACTCTGCTGCTCGGCGAACGGCTTTCGGCGCTCCAGCTCCTCGGGATGACACTCGTCATCACCGGCGTCCTCGTCGCCGCCCAGCACGAACCGCCCCACGGCGTCACCCCGCGCCAGCTCGTCCTGGGCGTGGTCTGGGGCGTCCTCGCGATGATCGCGCTGGCACTGGGGATCGTGATCGCGAAGCCGGTGCTCGATCACTCCCCGGTGCTGTGGGCGACCACAGTCCGCCAGATCGGTTGCCTGGGCGTGATGCTCCCGATCGCGCTGCTCTCGCCGCGTCGCCGCGAGATCTTCCATGTCTTCCGGCCGTCGCGGGGTTGGCGGTTCTCGCTGCCCGGCGCCGTGCTCGGCTCGTACCTCGCGCTCATCTTCTGGATCGCCGGCATGAAGTACACCAAGGTCGGGATCGCCGCGATTCTCAACCAGTCGAGCACGATCTACGTCCTTGTCCTGGCTGCGATCTTCCTGAAGGAGCCGTTCACTCGCCGGAAGATCCTGGCCTCGGTCATCGCCATCGCCGGCATCCTCCTCGTTACCCTCTAGGGGCGACGCCGAGAGTGGGCCGGATGCTAGGAGGCCGAGGCGGTCGCACCGGAGCGTAGCCGGAGGCTACATGAGGATGCGAACCGGCGAGCGCAACGCAGCCAGAGGTCCGACGCCGGCGGCGCCACTACTTGTGAGCAAGGGGGCGAAGGACAAACAGTTCCACAGTGGGGCGGCGGGGGCCGGGGGTCGCGATCGGGTAGCCCACGGCCCCCTGCACCAGCGTGCCCCACGGGCCGGGCGCCGTGAGGCCGAACGAGGCGCCGGAGAGCGGTTGGGCGCGGTACTGGCCGGTGATGTCGTGGACCCACCCGGCGTCCACACCGGCTTCCGCCCGAATCGTCGGCGACAGCGGCAGCGCGAGCGATGCCCGCACCACCGCGATCCGCTCGGGGAGCACCCGGTCCGACGCGATGCCGCGGATGCGCAGGTCTCCGAAGCGTGACGGCGCCGGCGCCGAGAACCGGTCGAGATCATGGCCGGTCCAGGCCTCTGCGTCGAGGTGCAGCTTGGCGAGGGGGAACAGTGCCTTCTCGTAGACCACCAGCAGCCGCTCCCGCTGCCAGCTCTTCTGCAGCGTCTCGCTCCCGTCGAGCCCCCAGGCGCGCCAGTCGGTGCGCCACCCGGCCTCGCCCATCAGGCTCGTCGTGACCGCGCCCAGGGCCGCCTCGCCCTGCAGCCGCACGGTCGGCTCGAACGTCCCCGACGGCCGGACGAAGTTGGCGGCCGCGGTGTCGTCACGGGAGAAGTCCAGCCGATTGACGCCCACATCGAGGAGGGCCCGGACGACGCCCACGGAGGTGGCGATCCCGGCACCCACGCTCTGGCGCATCACCTTCACGGCCTGCTCCTTCTGCTCGACGCCGTCGAGGTAGAGGCTGTTCGAGAAAGGCAGCAACTGCACGAACGCGCGCAGCGAGAGGTCCAGGTCGCCGCGGCGGGTCGAGAAGGCGGCGTCGTTGACAACACCGGCGACGAGGAGGCGGAGCTGGTCGCCGCGACCGCGAAAGTCGAAGTCCTGAATCTGTATCCCTCCGTACGGCACCGGGGTCGAGAACCCCGGGTCGTACGCCGCGCCCGCGATGAGGAAACGCTGCGCTGGGCTCGCCGTCCCGCCGGGGATCCGTCCGCCCCGACCATCGGGCACCAGCGGTACGACGCCGGCCGGGGCATCACGAAGCATGCGATGGTCGCGCGCATAGGCGGCCGCGCGGTCAGACGGGAAACCGGGCGGATCGATCACGATGCCGGAGAGATCCAGCTCTCGATGGACGGTCGCCGAGCCTCCGAAGACCGAGAGCAGGTCGTCGGCCACGACCTTCGAGAGCAGCCACAACGTATCGCCCCCGCGCTCGACCGCCGTGTAGGACGTGACCTGTCGAGTCGCCCTCACCTCGTCCGGGAGCCCCTCCGCCGTCTCGTCCAGTTCCACGAGACCGAAGGTGGCCGCGTCGATGTACGCAGTGCCGTGCCGCGTGGGACCGCTCGGTCGTTCGTCCGCGAACGTCAGCGCATAGCAGCGCCGTCCCTGCCGCTGTTCGACCCCGGCCAGTTCGTACCGGTACGACGACTGCAGACGCAGCGTGAGAGGCGGCACCGGCGCGCGTTGAGGCTCGAGCAACGGGAGGTCCGGCAGGTGGTCGGGGTCCCAGCTCACGCCATCCACCCAGGCGCGCGTGATCTCCCAGTCCGTGCCCACGCCGTGCTCCCAGAACGCCGGGCCAGCGAGCGCGACCTCGAAGCTGCGGGAGAGCTCGGCCACCCAGACCCGGACCAGGAGCCGCTGCTCGCCGCTCCACCGCGGGACCAGCCGCTCCTGGCGCGCCGCAGCGCGCTGGTGGCGCGCCAGCACCTCGGCGGCCGAAGGCGACCGTTCGCCGCTCACCGCGACGTTCTCGAACGCCTTGCCCGCGTCGGCAGGCCGTGCGGCCACGAGCACGCCGCCGTCAGGGAGCTGCGGCAATACGACCGTCGCGCCCGCACCGCTCTTTTGCACCGCCACGGCGTGCCTGCCGTCGGCGAGCAGCGTTGCCTTGCCGTACCACGGGCCGGGGAGCGCGATGGTGCCGCCGGGAAAGCCGGCCGGGAGTCCGACGACGGTCGCGAGGTCGGCCGGTCGCATCGCGGTTGCAAGCGCGCGAGCGCCGGTTCTGGCCGGCTGCGGCTCGGGAAGGAGCCCTTCGAGCTCACCGGCCCACGCAGGGTCGGGGTGCCCGATGAGCACGGCCGTCGCACCGCCGGCGAGTGCCGTAACCGCGGCTTCGGGGTCCGCGACGGCAACGATCACGGGTATCCCGCCGACCCGGCCCAGCAGCTCGGACAGCGCCGCCGGTTGCGGCGGGGGCTCAGGCGCGAAGCCGTCGATGTACGGCAGGACCGAGGCCGGCGGCGGCGTCGGCCCGACCGCGACCACCGGTACCCGCCGGGCCGCCAGCGCGACGGCGGCTTCCAACCAACCCTGGCCGGGTTCGGCCGGCGGCGCGGGCAGGACCAGCAGGTAGCCCTCGGCGCTCGGCGCGGGCAGCGGTTCGTCGGCACGGACCACCTGCCACCCGGAGGGCCCCCGGCGAGGGTCGGCGATCACCGGGGCGAGCGCCGGCGCGACCGCAAGGAGGACGCTGGCTACGAGCACGTTACGTCCTCAGTGCAAACCAGTTGGGATCATCTCGCCCGCCTTGATCGCAAAGGGAACGGTGTTCTCCGGTGGGGTGATCGGGCACTGGGCCGCGATGCCGTACGCGCAGTCGGGGTTGTACGCGCGATTGAAGTCGAGGCCCACGACACCGCCCGGCAACCTCTCGATCTCCAGGTAGCGCCCGGCGCCGTACGTCTCGGTGCCGGCACCGGCGTCGCGGAACGGCAGAAACAGAGCGTCCGGGTACCGGGCCCGAATGTCGTCGAGCTGGAAGACGGTGAGCACCGCCGAACCGCCCGGAAGGCGGAGGCGCACCCGGCCCACGCGGTGGGCGGGGCGCTGCTCACCGTTGCTCGCGGCGAGCCGCAGCTCTTCCGGCGGGACGATCGGCTCGATCATCGCTCGAAACCTGTACGCAGGGTCGAACGGATAGAAGCGCAGGCCCTTGAAGCGCCTCGCCTCCGATTCAGGCAGCGCGGCTTTCACGGCCTCTTCGCGTTCCGCGCGGTACTTCAGCTCGGGAGCCGGAATCGGGCCCCGGCACGACGAGAGAATCGACACTCCAGCTGCGATTGCGAGGGCACACGGGAAAGCGAAAAGGCGGGTTGGATGCGGGCCGCGAATTCGACGCAAGGCCAAGACCGTGGAACCCTAGAAAATCACGTGCTGGATGTAGAAGTTCTCGGGCGTCACCTTGCCGCTGACGAACTCGGCGGCGTCGGCTGACGAGATCCGGAACACGCCGGCCTCTTTCCCCGATTCGTTGAGCATCTGGAGCTCAACGCGCTCGGGCGCACGCTCTGGAGCCTTCTGGACGAGAAGCTGGTAGGTCGCAGCCACAGCCTGAAGAGCCTTGAGCGTCTCGGCCTGGCCGTTCACCTGGATCTCGATGAACAGGTAGGCCGGTTCGGTCCCCTCGCTCGTCCGGTAGAGGTAGAGATGGTAGCTCTCGAGTCCCTGCTGAAAAGCCTGGTCCACCTGTGCATCCCGGAAGTGCGCCTCGCGGAACATCACCCCGGGAGTGGGGGTCGGCCTCGCGGCGACCCCTTCCTTCGCGGCGATTCCGGCCTTGATGTGGCCGAGAGTCGAGACCGCTGCGGTCGGCGTAGCCGTGGGCACCGGCTTCTTCGCGTCCACCCACTCCAGGAGCTGGGCATCGCCGAGCCCCTGGCTGTTTACCCTCTGCGTGGACTCCATATCGATCTGCGACAGCGGGAGCGATCTCCAGATCCCTGTCTTGGTGACGAAGACCGCGTTGGGACCCTTCACCTGGTACTTCTCCTTGGCAACCACGCGGTCGCCGTTGCGGAGAATCAACACATAGACAGCGAACGCTTGCTGAGCCGCCAGCATGACAACGACGCCGAAGAGCACCACCCTCTTCACTTTGAGAACCTCCCTGCCTCGGCTAGTATAGCCCCTGTCTTGAGGGAGCCACGATGCTGATTGTCATGACGGCGGGGGCCACCCCGCAGCAGGTTGAGCAAGTCATCGGGAGGATCGCCGCGCTTGGGCTCAAGGCTCACCCAATCCCCGGCGCACAACGGGTTGCCATCGGGATCACCGGCAACCAGGGCGCCGTGGAACCCGCCCTTTTCGAAAACCTGCCCGGCGTCCTCGAGGTCATCCCGGTATCGCACCCGTACAAGCTCGTGAGCCGCGAGGCCAAACCGGAGAATAGCGTCGTGATGGTGCGCGGAGTCCCGGTCGGCGGCGACAACTTCGCCGTTTTCGCCGGGCCGTGCTCCGTGGAGACGCCGGAGCAGACACTTACCATCGCGCGGGCCGTGCGCAGCGCCGGAGCGCAGATCCTGCGCGGCGGTGCCTTCAAGCCCCGCACCTCGCCCTACGCCTTCCAGGGGCTCGGCGGGCCGGGCCTCGTGATCCTCCGCGACGTCGGGCGCGAGGTCGGGATGCCAGTGGTTTCAGAGGCGCTGGACGAGCGCTCGCTCGATCTCGTCACGGAGCACTGCGACATGATCCAGGTCGGCGCCCGCAACATGCAGAACTACTCGCTGCTCCGTCTCGTGGGTCAGACCCGCAAGCCGGTCCTCCTCAAGCGCGGCATGGCTGCGACGGTCGAGGAGCTCCTCATGGCCGCCGAGTACGTGCTGGCGGAGGGAAACTACCAGGTTGTCCTATGCGAGCGGGGGATCCGGACGTTCGCCGACCACACTCGAAACACCGTCGACCTCGCCGCAGTCGTCGCCGTCCAGCGTCTCTCGCACCTCCCGATCATCGTCGATCCCTCGCACGGAACAGGTAAGCGCCACAAGGTGATCCCGATGGCCCGCGCGGCGGCGGCCTTGGGAGCCGACGGCGTCATGGTCGAGGTCCATCACGAGCCCTCGCAGGCGCTTTCGGACGCGGCCCAGGCGGTTCTCCCGGAGGAGCTCGCGCAGCTCATGCGGCAGCTCCCGACCCTGCTTCCGCTCACCGGCCGACACCTGGCCCGGGCGCTCAAGCTGAGCGCTTGACGGCCGATGGCTCCCGCACTCCTCCCGCTCGCTCTCTCCGCCGCGCTCTCTTGGCTCGACCCCGCGACCGTTCGGCCGGGTCAGAGAGGGACCTGCGTCACCGAGTGGACCGGCGGGGAGCGGCGCGAGATCCCCGTGGTCGTGATGGGGGTGCTCGATGCCTACGGCCCGGACCGCAAGGGCGTTCTGGTGCGCCTCGAAGACGAGAGACTTGCCGGCACCGGCGTCGTCGCCGGCATGAGCGGGTCGCCGGTGTACGTGGACGGCAAGCTCCTCGGCGCCCTCGCCCTCGGGTGGGCGTGGGCACGGGAGCCGCTCGGCATCGTGACGCCGTTCGCCACGATGCACGACATTCCTCTCGCGGGCCCAACTACGACGACGCCCGGGCCGACACTGGCCCAACTGGCCTCTGTGGCCGCCGGCGCAACCGACCCATGGGCGGTCCTGCCGCAGCTCCCGTCCAGGCGCGACCTTCCGCCACAGCTGCTCGCCGTTTCGGGACTGGGGGTGCCGACCGGGTTTGCGGCCGACCTCCTGACGCGAATGGGACTGCAGCCGGTGCCGGCGGGGAGCGCACGCGATGTTGCGGGGGTTCCGTCGCCCGGAGACATGGTGGCGGTCCAGCTCGTGTGGGGGGACGCATCGCTGGCCGCGGGCGGGACCGTGACAGCCAGCGAAGGCGACCGGGTGTGGGCGTTCGGCCATCCGTTGTACGGGCTCGGCGAGGTGAAGTTCCCCGTGGCGCGCGCGCGGGTGCTGGCGATCCAGGGGTCGTACCAGAGCCCGTTCAAGGTGTTCGCGGTGGGCGAGCCGTTCGGAACACTCGTCGCCGACCGGCCTGCCGGCGTGCTCGCGAAGGTCGGCGCGGCGCCCGACGGGACCCCCGTGACGGTGCGGGTCCGCGACGTGACCGGCGACAAGACGTGGCGTTTCGCGATCGCCGAGATGCCGATCCTGCAGCCGCTGCTCGTCACTTTCCTGGCAAACGCCTGCCTCACCGCCCGCGGCGCCGTCGCGGGTGAGGCTTCGGTGCGGTTGGCGCTCACGATCAAGACCGGCGACGGCCGGGATGTCACGGTCCGCCAGGCGTTGCGCGGACCGGACGCCGTTCCGCGCATGTCGGTCTTCGCCGGAACCGCGGTGAGTTTTCTCGCCAATTCGCCGTTCCCTCACCCCACGGTGGGCGGCGTCGAGTTGGTCCTGGACCGTGACGAGCAGCCTCGCGGCGCTGCAATCCTGGAAGCCGTGCCCGCAAGGACGACGGTGAGGCCGGGTGATGAGCTCGCCGTCGACGTGCGCCTGCAGCAGCAGGAGCGCCCGGTCGAGCACCGCAGGGTCACGATCCGGGTGCCGGCGGGCACGCCTCCGGGCCCACTCGACCTCATCGTGGCTGACGGCGCGACCTGGAGCGAGTACCGACTGCGGGCCGAAGCGATCGTCCCGGCCGATTTCTCGGACCAGATCGACCAGCTCGGGCGGCTCCAGAGCAGCACCGACCTCGTGACCGCGCTCGAGGGGCGCGAGCGCGGGGCGGCGCTGCCCGGGGTGTCGCAGCCCGGCCTCCCGCCATCCTGGTCCGCCACGCTCGCTTCCGGGCTCGGGAGCCGGGCGCTGACGCGCCTGTCCACAGTCGTGATCGCGACCGAACGGGTTGCCGGTTCCTACCCCCTCGAAGGGTCCCTGCGGCTGCAGCTCATCGTCCGCCCCGGACCGGAGGTGCCATGAGACGCTCAGTTGCCTTCCTGCT
Source organism: Thermoanaerobaculaceae bacterium (assembly GCA_050018455.1). GTDB lineage: Bacteria > Acidobacteriota > Thermoanaerobaculia > Thermoanaerobaculales > Thermoanaerobaculaceae > RBG-13-68-16. The sequence goes on from JBEKAA010000003.1 coordinate 62,433, forward strand.
CGCCCTGATCGCGCTCGGCTCGGCTTACGCGTCGCAGACCCGGTGGTTCGTCCTGGATACCCCATCTGCCCTTGCCGGTGCCACCGGCCACGGGGTCGTGATCTTCCCGGACGGCTCGCTGCGCCCACTGGCCCCGCTCGCGCCCGTGGCGACCTTCGACGAGCCGCTCGGCCTCGCACTGGCGGTGGCGTCCGACGGGACCGCATTCGTCGGCACGGGCCACCCGGCCCGGATCTACCGCGTGCGCGAGGGCAAAAAAGAGCTCATCGGGGAGGCGAAGGCGGACCAGATCACGGCGCTGCTGCTCGATCCGGACGGGACCCTCTGGGCGTGCACCGCCGCACCGGCGCTGCTGCTCCGTTGCGCCGGCGGGAAGGGGACGCTCGAAGAGGCCGCGCGACTACAGGATGGGACCCTTTGGGACCTCGCGTGGTTCAGGGGCGGCCTGGTGGCCGCCGCGGGCAACCCCGGCAGGCTGATGCGTCTCACCACCAAGGGCCTTGAACTCGCAGCGCCGATCCCCGACCGGCACGCGCGGTGCCTCGCCTCGAACGGAGGCGCCCTGCTCGTCGGCACCTCGGGGAAGGGGCTCGTCATGCGCTGGACCGGCGACTCCCCGCCGGGCGTTGTCTACGACTCGAGCTTCACGGAGATCGCCGCCCTCGCCGTCGCGCCGGACGGCGTCACGTACGCGGCGGCGTTGACCGGTGATCCGTCACTCGGCAAAGCGCCGCCGAAAGAGGACGGCGAGGCCACCGTGACGGTGTCCGTGACCGAGAGCCCGAGCGCGACGCCCCAAACGACGAAAGGCCCCGCGACGTCCGAGATCGTGCGGATCCTTCCCCAGGGGGCTGCGACGACGGTCCATCGCTTCACCAAGCAGCTCGCCGGCGCGCTGGCGTGGGGCGACACCGGGCTGATCGTCGGCACCGGGCTCGAGGGCGAGCTGTGGCAGCTCGTGGATGGCGCAGCCGCGATGCTCGATACCGTCGACGCCGCGCAGGTCGTTCGCGTGGCGGCGGGCGGTGACTGGGTGCTGACCCAAACCCCCACCAAGCTGCTTCATCGCTCCGGGAAGGTCCATGGAACGTTCGCGTCCCCGCCCCTCGACGCCGGCCAGCCTGCGCAGTGGGGGGATTGGGCGCTCGTCGGCGAGCTGGCCCCATCCGGAGGGTGCGTGTTGCGTTTCCGCTCGGGCGCGACCGGCACACCGGACGAAACATGGAGCGCCTGGTCCGCGTCGATCGCCTGCCCGGGAGGGCAGGTGACCGCGCCTCCCGCCCGCTACCTCCAGTGGCAGGTGGAACTCGAACCGGCGGCGGGCGCCCCGTCGCCCCGCGTCGGCCGCGTTGAGGTCGCGTACCGCCAGATCAACCTGCCCCCGGAGATCAGGGAGCTCACCGTCCACGACCCGGGAGAGATCTTCCTCAAGGGGCCGCCGCCGTCCGACCGAATCGTCGAGGTCCAGCACCCCGACCTGTCCGGCATCTTCACGACCCTCGACGATGACGCGAAGGAGGCCCCCGACCGGCTTGGCAAGAAGTACTACCGCATCGGGTACCAGACCGTGTCGTGGAAGGCCGAGGACCCCAACGGCGACCCCCTACGGTTCAGCGTCGAGATCCAGAAGGCCGGGAGCTCTGCCTGGTGGAAGGTGCGGGAGAACATCGAGGCGACCTCGCTTGCCCTCGACACTCAGGCACTGGCCGACGGCATGTACCGTTTCCGTCTCACCGCTACCGACTCGCCGGCGAATCCCGTCGACCCGGGCACCGCGCAGGCGCTTTCGAGCTGGTTCGTCGTCGACAACACGCCGCCGACCGTCACGGTCGTCCGCAAGGGCGACGTGTGGCTCGTCACAGTCGACGATGCGCTCTCGCCGATCGCTCGTGTGGAGTGGAACCGCGATGCCGACGCCTGGCACGCCCTGGCGCCCGAGGACGGCCTGCTCGACAGGAAACACGAGACATTCCGCATCCCGGCCCAGGCGGGGGCGCACGTGATCGCGGTGCGCGCGGTGGACGGGCACCACAACCGCACCACCGCCGCGGTGGAGGAGCACCAGTGAGCGACCAACCGATCACAGCGGTCTACCCCGGCAGCTTCGATCCGTTCCATCTCGGCCACCTCGACATCGTCCGCCGGGCAGTCACCATCTTTCCGCGGGTGGTCGTCGGGGTCCTCCGCAACACCGACAAGACGCCCCTGTTGCCGGCAGAGCGAAGGGTGGAGCTGATACACGCCACGCTCGACGGGATGCTCGGCGTCGAGGTGACGGCGTTTTCTGGCCTGCTGGTCGACTTCATGCGCGAGAGCCAGGCGCGGGTGATCCTGCGCGGCATGCGGGCGGTTTCCGATTTCGAGTACGAGTTTCAGATCGCCCTCATGAACCGGAGACTCTGGAGCCCCGCCGAGACCGTCTTCCTCACCCCCACCGAGGAGTTCACCTACCTCTCGGGGCGTGTCGTCCGCGAGATCTGGCATCTCGGCGGCGATGTCTCCGGGCTCGTGCCGGAACCCGTTCGCGGCGCCCTCGAGGAACTGCGGAGCCGCGGGTTGAGTTAGCGGTATCACTACTGCAAGAGGCGGGTTTCGATCTCGGCCGTTTCCTCGGTGACTTTCGGATCGACCACGACCGCGATCCACGTCGTGCGGTACCCGGGGGCGGTGAGTTTGACGTAGTGCCGTCCCGGCTGCGAGAAGAGGTACTTCTTGTCCGCTCGGGCGTGATCGGAGTTGTCGGCTCGGCCGATCGGCACACCATCGACCGTCACCAGCGTATCTTCTGGCGCGACCTTGAACTCCGCGGCGCGCTGGCAGTAGAAGATCTCCACGACCCGCGGCGCCGTTGGGACGGACGCGGCCGGCGGTTCCGGTACCATCGCCACGACCGCCGCGGTGGAGTCCGGCGGTCTCGTCGGCCGCGACGACGGAGCAGGTCTCGATGCCGCTGCTCGGGGCCCGGCGGCTCTGTGGACCGGTGTGGCCGCCGTGAGTGGCGAGGGGGACGGAACGGCGACAGGAGCCGGCACCGGTCGCCTGACGCCGTGCCGAGCCGCCATGATTCCCAAGGCCGCCAGGGCGCCCAGCACCGCGAGCGTCACCGGCACGACGACCCGAGCGGGCCTCCAGGTGCGCATCGGTCCCGCCGAGATCGCCGCGGTCGGCGCCGTCGTGACGGGGTCGCCGGAGCCGAGGCTCGCCGCCACGGTGCGGGCGCCGGCCGCGAAGGAGGCTGCGTCGGGGATGCGCTTCTCGGGCGTTTTCTCGAGGCACCATCGCAAGAAAGCAGCCACGTTTTCGCCGAGTGCGGTCGAGACCGCCGGGTCGGCAAGAGGGTCCTCGTGGAGGATCTGGTAGATCAGCGTGGTGACAGTTTCGGCCGGGAAAGGCCTTCGGTGCATCAGGAGCTCGTAGAGCACGACACCCAGGGAGAAGAGATCCGAGCGGCCGTCAAGCGTTTCGCCACGGACCTGCTCCGGAGCCATGTAGGTCGGGCTGCCCACGACCGTGCCGGTGCGGGTGAGGTTGGTTTCTTCGCCGACGGCCTTGGCGACCCCGAAGTCGGCGACCTTGATCCCGCCCGACCGCGTGACCATGACGTTTCCTGGCTTGATGTCCCGGTGCACGACGCCGAGCGCGTGGGCCGCCGCGAGGGCATCCGCAACCCGCGCCGCCATCTCGAGCGCCTCCGGCGCCGATGGGAACTCACTCCGCACGAGCCGTCCGCCGAGGGATTCCCCGCTCACCAACTCCATCACGAGGTAGAGCGAGTCTCCCTCCCGACCCGCGTCAAAGACAGTCACGACGTTGGGATGACTGATGCGCGCCGCGACCCGTGCCTCTCGCAGGAAGCGCGCCTCGAGCTCGGCTTTGGCCGCGGCAGTCTCGCCGCCGCGGGAAGCGATCACCTTGACCGCGACCTGTCGGTCGAGAGCAGGGTCGAGGGCGCGGAAGACCACGCCCATAGCGCCACGCCCGAGTTCGCCGAGGACGGTGTAGCGCCCGACCGCTGCCGGCAGCGTCACTTCTCGGCGTCCCCCAAAGTGTCGGGCTCGGCCTCGACATCCTCGGGGAGCGTGTCCTCCCCGGCATCGGCTTGGGCGAGCACGGTGTCGGCACGTTCGGCGTTGTCCGGACCGACGAGAAGCAGCACCTCGGCCTCGTCGACCTGAGGGAAAGGGTTCAGCACGACGTGCTTGTCAACGACCTCGGCGGCTATCCCGTGCTCCTCCAGGAGCCCTTGCGCGAGACGTGCCTCCTCGACGGTCGTGTACGACGCCACCTCGACCCACGCGGGGCCCGGTTCCGACTGGGTTTGGAGGGAGGGGGGCGGCGAATCCACAAGTTCGGCGTCACACTCCGAGCAGCGGGCGAAACCTTCGCGGTACTCAGCGCCACACTTCGGACACCACGGCATGGCTCACCCCCAGGGCAAGGCGACTAATCTGGATCTTTCGTGGGGGTTCGTCGCGAGAATGCGGAGGTGGCTGGTATGGTGGGCGACCATCTGCCGCGGGGGGCACGGCGCCACCCCACCCACACCACCGGCGCCTCACGCCCCCCGCGCCCCCGAGCTCGCGAGGCACAGCCTCGCTCGCTCCAGGGTGAGGAGCCGAGTCGTATCCCCTGCGATACGTCGCAGGCTCCGAACCCCGAATACGCCAGCCGGGCCGGCCAGATCCGCGTTCGCAGCAGAACCCTCATCAACAGTCCAGGCTAAAACTCGAACACCTCGCCGTCCAGAACGTCGGTGAGCTGGCGCATGACTCCGCTGGTCACTGCCGCCGAGACGCCCGCGACGATCGCGGCGCCTTTGGACCGACCGATCAGGAATCCGAGACCGGCGGCCACGCCGACGGAAAGCATGGGGTGACGACGGACCAGGTCACGCCAGTCGATCTCGTCGGGGATCACCTTGTCAAGGAGGAGGTCGGCGTTCAGGCGCTGCCGGTGAGAACCCGCCTCGTCCTCGTCCTCCTGAAGCTCGAACATTTCCTCCTCCGGCTCCGGGAGGTCGTGGTTCGGCTCGTCGTCACGCGGTTTTTCGTCGTCCATTCGTCATGGCTCCCGACGGCGCACGAGGTAGCCGACGGCGAAACCGATCCCGAGGGCGATCAGGACCGATTTGCCGGGGTTGCGCCGGATGTAGTCCACCACGTCGTCACGAACCTCCTTGACATCGATCTCCTGAACCTTGGCCTTGACCTTGGCATAGCCCTTCTTGACCTCGGCGCTGATCTTCTCGAAGTTCGCCTTTGCCTTCTCGTAGGCTTCCTCGGCCACCTCGCGCGATCGGCCGTACAGCTCACCCATCTTCTCCCGGGCGGTCTCCAGCGCGGCCCAGGCTTCAGTCAGGTAAACTCTGGCCTTGCTGTAAGCCTCCGACGAACGCGATCGGATCTTCCCATACCCCCCTCCGATCACTTCCTTGGCCTTCTCCATCGAGTCTTCGGCTCGCGCGATCGATTCCTTAGCCCCTTCGAGCACGTCGTGCACCGCGCCCTCCAGCTGATCGATCTTCTCGTCGACTCCCGACGCCTTCTTCGCTGTGGTCATGGGCACCTCCCAGTGATCCCTTGATGACACCGATTCTACGCCCGGGCCCGGAGTGGCGCAAGAGAAACGAGGCGAAGAACATGCGCCCGGTGCGCTTGCTGCGGCCGAATCGCGCGGGTATGGTAGAAAGTCCCGATGGTTTCTCTCACCTTCCTCGGCGCCACGGGAACCGTCACGGGCTCGCGCTATCTCGTCGAGGCTCACGGCTCGCGGATCCTGATCGATGCAGGCCTATTCCAGGGGAAGAAGGAGCTCCGCCTCCGAAACTGGTCCCCGCTTGGCGTGCCGGAGGACTCGCTCACCGCCGTCGTCCTCACCCACGCGCACATCGACCACACCGGTTTTCTCCCGCGCCTCGTCCGAGAGGGCTTCGGTGGCCCCACGTACGTCACGCCCCCGACCTCCCGGCTGCTCCAGGCCGTTCTTCCCGACGCCGCCCATCTCCAGGAGGAAGAGGCGCGATTCGCCACGAAGGTCGGTTCCTCGAGGCACTCGCCGGCGTTGCCGCTGTTCACCGTGCGCGACGCCCGGCGGGCCTTGGGCACTCTCAGGGGCGTGCCCTTCGGGCAGCGGACCACCCTCCGGCCCGGCATCGAGTTTGCCTACCACCGCCAGGGACACATCCTCGGCGCCGCCGCGGTTGAGCTCCGGATTAAGGTCGCGGGCGGGGACCATCTCACGATCTACTTCTCCGGCGACGTCGGCCGCTACGACGTCCCGATCCTCAAGGAACCCGAGCCGTACCCCGGCTCTTCGGTCCTCGTCGTCGAAAGCACGTACGGCGACCGCCTGCACGATCCCGGAGACCCCCGCGAGCAGCTCGCAGAGGTCATCAACGAGGCCGCGGGCCGCAAGGGCATCATCCTCGTGCCGGCGTTCGCCATCGACCGCACGCAGGAGCTGCTGTACCTCCTGCGCGAGCTGATCGAGGACGAGGCGATTCCGCCGCTCCCCATTTTCCTCGATTCTCCGATGGCGCGCGAAGCGACCGCGGCCTACCGTGCGTGCGCTCAAGAGCACGACGCCGAGATGCGGCAGCTCGTGCGCTCAGGGGTGGATCCGCTGGTGCCCCCCACCCTTCAGGTCGTCGGGCGAGTGGACGAGTCGAAGAGGCTGAACGACGTCTCGGGGTCGGCGATCATCATCTCGGCTTCTGGAATGGCGACCGGAGGCCGCATCCTTCACCACTTGCGCCGCCGCCTCCCCGACCCCAGCGCCACCGTCGTATTCGTGGGTTTCCAAGCCGAGGGTACCCGCGGGCGCCGGATCCTCGACGGGGAGCCCGAGGTCAAGATCTTCGGCGAGATGGTCCCGGTGTCCGCGCAGGTTCGCAGCATCACCTCCCTGTCGGCCCATGCCGACGCCGACGAGCTCACGATCTGGGCGGGGGCGCCCGAGACCGCACCGTCCATCGTCTTCGTGACGCACGGCGAGCCCGCGGCAAGTCAGGCCTTGGCCGATCGCTTCGCCGCGCGGTTCGGGTGGCGATGCGTCATTCCTTCTCTCGAGGAAAGGGTGACGCTGTGAGCAGGGCTCTCGGCTCTTTCAGCCGCTTCGCCACCGAGCTTGTCCGCGCTCAGTACCGGGACCAGCTCATGCTGCGAGCCGGAGCGCTCGCCTACACCACCCTGTTGTCGATCGTCCCCGTGCTCACGGTGGCGCTCGTCACCGTGGGTCGTGTGCAGCCCGAGCGGGCCGCCGTCGTCGTGCGCGCGATCGCGACGGTGCTTCCGTTCTCGCCAATGCGGGTCCAGGCAACCCTCGCGGCCTTCGCCCAGCGCACCGCGGCGCTCGGCTGGCTGGCGATCGTGATCTCCGTCTTCGTGACGTTCAACGCGTTCTGGCAGATCGAGGAGGTCATCAACGCGATCTGGGGGCTGCCGAGACGACGCCGCTGGGAGGTCCGCCTGGTCTCGATCGGGACCCTGCTCGTGACCGGTCCGTTGTTGCTCACGGCGCTGTTCTCGGCGCTGTACTGGCTTTCGTCACGACCCTGGTATCGGCTCGTGGCGCCGCTCACCCGACCGCTGCCCGCGGTGCTCGCGGCCGTCGTGCTGACGGCGCTCTACCGGTGGGTTCCGCATACCAAGGTGAGCTGGCGCGCCGCCTTTACCGGCGCCGGGGTCGGCGCGTTCGCGCTCACGCTCCTCCACCTGACCTTTCAGACCTACGTCGGGCTCGCTTCCGATCAAAATGTGATCTACGGCTCGTTCGCCATGCTGCTCTTCTTCCTGCTGTCGATCTTTCTGCTCTGGTTCGCGATCCTGCTGGGGGCCGAGGCGTCGTGGGTGGTCGGGCATGCCTTGCCCGCGCCGCGAAGCGACGGCATCCAGCGTCTGCTGAACATGCTCGTCGCGATTCACCGGCAGGGGAGCATCTCCACCGACGCGGTCGTCCGTCTCCTGGGACATTCCGGAGACGATCTGCTGGCCCGTCTCGCCTCGGCGCCGGCGATCCTGTCCGGGGGATCCTCGGGTTGGCGACTCGCCCGTGCGCCGGAGTCGATCACCGTTGCCGAGGTGCGCGAGCGCGCCGGAGTCCTTTCCCCGCATCCGGACGACGAAGGACTCGACATGCTGACCCTGGCGGGTTTCGTGAAGCAGTCCCACAGCGGAGAGACCGCTGGGGTCGCGTCCGGAGCCCACCAGAAGGTCTCCTAGCGCTCCATCGTGCGGACGAAGAAGTTGCCGCCGCTCTCGCTGCGGCCCGGGCGCGCAACGGCGTCACGCCCATCCGGTTTCCGGCCGGTGTACTCGGAGAAGAGCCCGATCGACAGAACCCGCGTGACCTCCGTGAAGCCGGCGGCTTCGAGCGCCTCGAGGATCAGGGCCGGGGGCACGCACCTCTCGATGGTGTCCCAGAAGTAGCGCATCAGGAGTTCCGCCTCGGCGTTACGGGTGCGCAGCCTCGTCAAGATCGGGACGATGCGCCTCAGGTAGAAACGGATGAGACCGGCCCCCACCCTGTTCGTTGGCCGCGTGAGCTCGAGCACACACACCGTGCCGCCGGGTTTGAGCACACGGAAAAACTCCTTGAACGCGGACTTCAGGTCGGCCAGGTGCCGAAGCGCATACCCCATGCTCAGGAAGTCGAAGGCGCCCTCGCGGATCGGGAGTTGCTCGCCGAGTCCCAGGACCCCGGCGACGCCGAGCTGTCGGCGGGCCTCGAGCAGCATCCCGAGACTGGGGTCAAGACCGATGACCCGTCTCTCTCCGGCAAGTCGGGCCGCTTCACGGGCCACGAGTCCCGTTCCGATCGCCACGTCGAGCACCGTCATGCACGGGCCGAGTCCCGCTCGCTGCAACGCCTCGCGGCGGTACCGGCGCCCCCAGCCCAGCGCCATGGGCCCCTCGATGCGATCGTAGTCGCGCGCGGCCGAGTCGAAGAGCCGGCGCACGAACCGCGGCCTCTCCTCATCATGGGTGTAGTAGCGGCCGAGGCTCGGATGCGGCGGCAGCGCACCCCCTGGCGTCGGTTGTTGCCGCTCTTCCATCGTGGAAGTGTAGCAGCGGCCCACCGTGGAAGACCGAGTGAAGAGTCAAGAGTTCAGAGTAAAGAGTTGGAGAGGCCAAGATCCTGGCCTGACCCCGGGGATCAGCAAAGCGAAGGGCCGGATTATGCCCGGCCCTCCTCAGATCCCCGAAGAGATCATCTGACTCTTAACTCTTCACTCTCAACTCTTCACTGGCTCAGAACGTGCTGCCGATCGAGAACAGGAAGTTCCCCTTCTTCTCGTCCGAGAATGGATGCGGGTTGATGCCGTAGATGAAACGCAACGGAGCCTGGAAGATGGGAAGGAAAACCCGCAACTCCGCCCCGTACGAGTACCGCATCAGGCTCAGCTCCCACCCCTGGGTCTCGTACCACGTGTTGCCGATGTCCGTGAAGAAGATCAGTTTGAGCGGACCGCCGAGCTTGATCTGGTACTCGATGTTGAACTGCAGGTACCGGTCGCCGCCGAGCTGAACGCCGTTCGCGTCCACGAAATACTCGCCCGTCTTGGTGCGCGGCAGAACCGAGTACCACTCGAAGCCGCGCAGCGAACGCTCGCCTCCAAGACGGTAGCGGTCGTAGAAGGGGATCTGGTACCCCGCAAACGGAATAATGATGCCGCCCTCGAAATTGAACGCGAAGATTGTCTTCTTCGAAAGCGGCTGGAACAGCGCGAAACCCCACTCGGGACGCAGGTAGTGGAAGTCCCCGCCCAGGAACCCGCCGGCGTATCGCAAACGGAGGAAGTACGAGATTCCCTGGCTCGGATCGAACGGGTCGTCGCGCGAGTCGTACCCGTACCCCGGGGTGAGCGCCGAGGTAGTGCCCCTGTAAATCTCGTAGAACTTGTCCTCGCCGGTGATGCCGTTATATGGGGTCGGTATCGGCTGACGATATGGGAAGTCGAGGTCGCTGTCGGACGACAGGGTGCGGTTGGTGCTGTACTTCGCGTAGACATCCTCGTAGCTGTAGATAATCGAGAAGTTGCCGAAGTCTGAGACCCCGAGGCCCCACGAAAGGGACCCGCCCTTGCCCTGTCGCTGGTAGTCGCTCAAGAGCGCCGTGATGGCGGAGTAGTCAACTGTTTGGTTGTAGACCGAGGCCCCGATCATCATCCGCTTGTCGAGAAAATAGGGCTCCGCGAACGAGAGGTTGTAGCTCCTGCCGGTCGCGCCCGCCTGCAAGCCGATGCCGAACGTCTCGCCGCGCCCGAGGAAGTTCCGGGTGTTGAAACTGGCCTGGCCGAACATGCCTTCGAGCTCCGAGTAGCCGGCGCCGAACTGAACGTCGGTCTTGCCGCTCTCCTCCCCCTTGATCGTGACGTTGACGAGGTGGTTCTTGTCGTCGAACTTGAAATCGACGGGATCTTCCTTGAGCTTGAAGTAGCCGAGCTGGTTGACCTTGAACACGGACTTCTTGAACGAGGCCATGTTCATCCAGTCGCCCTCGAAGAGGCGGATCTCCCGCCGCATCACCTTTTCCTGGGTCTTGGTGTTGCCCGAAAACTCGATCCGGCCGAGTCGGAAGCGGTCGCCCTCGTAGACGCTCACCACGACGTCCACCGTGTCGGCTTTGTCCTTGCGCTCGACAAGGACCTGGTTGGTATAGGAGTAGATGTAGCCGCGCGCCTGGTAGAGGTTGCGGACGGACTCGTTGCCCTCTTCGATCTTCGAATAGTTGTAGATCTTGCCCGGCTTGACCTCGTAGCGCTTTCGAAGCCAGTCGGACGGGAACACCGTGTTGCCCTTGACCGAGAGATCACCCATCTTGAACTGCTTGCCTTCCTGGACGGGGATCACCACGACCATACGAAACTTCTTGTCCTTCTGGGTCTTCCCCTTCGGGTTGCGGGCGTTCAGCTCGATCTTGGGCTCGCCGACCACGATGTCCTTGTACCCGTGGTTCATGTAGAACTTCTTGAGGTTCTCCGAGTCCTCGCCCCAGGTTTCTTTGCTCCAGATCGTCTTCTTGCTGAACATCCAGATCAGCGACTTCTGCTTGGTCTTCTTGAGCGCCCCTCGCAGCTTCTTGTCGGAGAAGACCTTGTTCCCCTCGAAGTGGATGGCGCCGATCTTGATCTTGGCGCCCTCGTCGATCTTGAACGTCACCTTGCGTTGGTTCGGGCCGACCTCGGTGATCACCGGGTCCACGAGCACGCTCGGGTACCCTTCCTTGGCGTAGACGTCCTGGATGGCCTGCTTGAGTCGTTGGAGCTCGGAGGCCCTCAGAGGCACGTTCCGTTTGATAGTCACATTGGCGGTGTCGAGCTTCTCCTTGATCGTCGACGTGGAGAGCTTCTTGTTGCCCTCGAAGAGGAACTCGGTCACCTTTGGACGCTCGCGCACCGTGACGATAAGGCGGACCTTCCCGGGCGCCATCTCTTCCGATTCGATCTTGAGGTCCTCGACCAGGCCCGAGTCCCAGAAGCGGCCGAAGCTCTTGGCTATTGCTGGCGGATCGTAGGGGTCGCCTTCCGACACGTTGAGGTAGTACTCGACGGTCTCTGCAGTGATCGTCGCACCGCCCACGATCTTGATTTCCGCTATCACCGGGTGCAAGGGATCTCCGGAGGTCGCGGCGTTGCGGTCCTTCGCCGACCGCGCCTGTGCCGGCTGATCAGCCTGCGGTGTCTCTACTGGTTTAGCGAGTGGTGCGGAATCTTGCACCCCGGCTGGTTTGGTTGTCTCGGCGGGCAAAGGGGTCGTCGTACCTTTGGGGGTTTCGCCGGTCGGGCCGGAACCAGCGCCGCCCGCGGCCCCGACGGCACACGCCAGTACGACGAACACCGCGGCAGCTACTCTTCGCACACACCCTCCCGCGCCCCCACAACCAGGCGTTCTCCCTCGACGGATGCCAGCAGGACCTCGCCGTTCGCGTGTCGGTGCGAGATCAGGTAGTCCGATACCGCGTCCTCGAGGTGCCGCGCGACGGCGCGGCGCAGCGGCCGTGCGCCCGCAGATGCTTCGCCGCCCGCGTGTGAGAGCAACCACTTGATGGCGCCCGCCGGCACCTCCAACGCGATTCCACGTCCGGCGAGGTGAGCAACGACGTCCCCGACGAGCAACTGCGCCACTTGGTGCAGCTCGTCTGGCTGCAACGAGTGAAAAACCACGATGTCGTCCAGACGGTTTAGGAACTCGGGGGGGAACTCGCGCTTCAGCTCGCGGAGCACTGCCTCGCGGATCTCCGGTTGGGACGGCGTGCCGCCGCGCTCGGCGAACCCGACCTGGGCGCCCCCGGCCAAGAGCTCTCTCGTGCCGAGATTGGAGGTCATGATGATGAGGGTGTTCCTGAAGTCCACCTGATCGCCGTAGGCATCGGTCAGGATGCCGTCCTCGAGGATCTGGAGCAGGAGGTTGGCGATGTCCGGGTGAGCCTTCTCGAACTCGTCGAGCAGGATCAGGGAGTACGGCTGACGCCGGACACGTTCGGTCAGCTGCCCGCCTTCCTCGAAGCCGACGTACCCCGGGGGGGAGCCGATCAGCTTCGAGACGGCGTGCTTCTCCATGTACTCGGACATGTCGAAACGCACGAGGGTCTTCTCCGAGTGGAAGAGGAACCGGGCAAGCTGGCGTGCAGCCTCTGTCTTCCCCACGCCGGAGGGCCCGAGGAAGAGGAACGAACCGATCGGGCGAAGCCCGCGGGACACGCCCAGGCGCGAGCGCCGGATCGCGCGAGCGATGGCGGAGATTGCCTCCTCCTGCCCGACGATACGCTGGCGGAGGATCTCCTCCATGCGCGCGAGGCGATCCGCCTCGTCCTCGCGCAGGGTCGTAATCGGGATACCAGTCCACGACGCGATGACGTCCTCTACCTCGGCGCGTCCTACCTCGGCGAGCGGCTCCTGCGTCGGTTGAGCCTGCGAGATTCTCTTGATTTCCGAGCGGAGGGCGAGTTCGCGCTCGCGGAGCCCGACCGCGCCCTCGAAGTCCTTGGCCGAGATCGCCCGTTTCATCTCCCGCACGACCCGGCTCGCTTCGCTCTGCTTCAGGCGCAGGTGCACCGTCGATGCGGCGCCACGGAGCTTCACGCGGGCCCCGGCCTCGTCGAGCACGTCTATCGCCTTGTCGGGGAAGTAACGGTCGGTGATGTAGCGCCCGGACTGCGCGACGGCATAACGCAGGGCCTCCTCGGTGTAGCGGACCTGGTGGAACTTCTCGTATCGGTCCCTCACGCCCTGGAGGATCACGAGCGTCGCCTCCTCGTCGGGAGGCTGCACTGCCACCGGCTGGAAGCGCCGGGAGAGGGAGCGGTCCTTTTCGATGTATTTTCGGTACTCCTTGAGCGTCGTCGCGCCGATGCAGGTGACCTCTCCACGCGACAGCGCCGGCTTGAGGATATTGGCCGCATCGAGCGAACCCTCGGCGGACCCGGCTCCGATCAGCACGTGGAGCTCGTCGATGAAAACGATGATCTCGGGGTTCTCGCGAAGCTCCTTGAGAATCGCCTTGAGGCGCTCCTCGAACTGTCCGCGGTACTTGGTGCCGGCCACCACCAGCGAGAGGTCAAGCGCGAGAATCCGTCGGTCCGCCAGCTGCACCGGTACGCGCCCCGACGCAATCCTCTGCGCAAGACCCTCAACGATGGCGGTCTTCCCGACGCCCGGCTCGCCCAGCAGGACCGGGTTGTTCTTCGTCCGGCGCAGGAGGATCTGGACGATGCGATCGACCTCCTCCTCGCGTCCGACCAGCGGGTCGAACCCCCCGGTGGCGGCGAACTCCGTGAGGTCGCGGGCGAACTCGCCGAGGGCCGCAAGCTCGCGCTTGCCTTTCTTCACGTCGCGCTCGCGCCAGATCTCGCCAAGCTCGTCGCGGACCGCCAGGAGCGACATCCCATGGCGGCCGAGGGCCCGTGCAGCTGCGCACGACTCGAGGCGCAGCGTCGCGAGAAGCACGTGCTCGTTGCCCACGGCGGACTGGCCCAGGACCTCCGCCTCGTGGGCGGCAAGCAGCAGGATGCGGCGGCTGTCCTCTGCGAGGGGGAGATCGGCGGGTGCCTGCGTGTCGGCCGCCCCCGAAACGGCGCCGAGCTCCTGGCGCAACTCGTCGCCGGATAGTTGGAAGCGCACCAGCAGCTGCTCCACGACCTCGTCGCTCTCGCGCAGGAGACCGAGGAGCACGTGCTCGGAGCCGATGGCCTGGGCTCCCGCCCGGGCCGCCTCGTAGCGGGCGAAGAACAGTGTCCGCCTAGCCCTCTCGGTCAGGTTCTCGAGCATGCCTCCTCGACAGTGGCCCCGGTCAGCCGCAGTGTACGTCCACAGCGACCGGCCAGGGCCTCGTTGTGGGTCACAATAACACTCGTAAGGCGGCGGCTCAAATGCAGCTGCCGCAACATTCCGAAGAGGTTCTCGGCGTTCGCGGCGTCGAGGTTCCCGGTCGGCTCGTCGGCCAGCAGGAGCTCCGGTTTGGCCACCAGCGCTCTGGCCACCGAGCCGCGCTGCTGCTCGCCGCCCGAGAGCTCGTCGGGGAAGTGGCCCCGCCGCGGGCCGAGTCCTGCCTCCTCGATGAGCTCGGCCGCCGCCGCGAACGCGGTCGAACGGGCCTCCCCCGCGATCAGCAAAGGCATCGCCACGTTCTCCTCGAGAGTGAACTCGGGCAGCAGGGCGTGGAATTGGAACACGAACCCGATGCGGCGGTTGCGCCAGCGCGCCCTCTCGTCGACCGTCAGGACGCCCACGTCGCTCCCGAACAGACGCAGCTCGCCAGAGTCCGGGCGGTCCAGGAGGCCGAGCAGGTGCAGAAGGGTGCTCTTGCCGACGCCGGAGGGTCCGACAACGGCGAGCATCTCACCATGCGCGATCGCGAGGTCGAGGCCTCGCAGCACCTCGACGTGGCGCTCGCCGACGCCGTACCCTTTTCGCAGACCGCGAGCGATGACGAGTTCGTCACTCATACCGCAACCCGCTATCCGGTCGGGGGGTCCCGCCCCGCCGTCGGCGGGGCTCTAGACCCCCCGGACCCCCCGCTCGTCCCGCCGGAGGCGGGACTCGCCCGGTCCACGCGCCACGCCCCTCACTCATACCGCAACCCTTCCAGGACGTCCCGTCGGGAGGCGGCGCGCGCAGGGGCGAGCGAGGCGAGGAGAGCCGCGACCAATGAGACCGTGAGCACTACGGTGACCGAGGCGAGGGTGACGCGGAACGGGACGTGCGAAACGATGAAGACACCGCGCGGGAGGGGCAACGCGCGTGTTCTGTCCAGGACCTCGGCGGCGACGACGCCGAAAACAGTGCCCAGGACTCCTCCGAGAGCTCCGACACCGACGCCGAGCAGCAAGAAGAGGCGGCGCACCCGGGCCGGCGTCACACCGAGCGCCGTGAGCAGCGCCACATCGGCACGCTTCTCGGCGGCAAGCAGCGCAAGGTTGCACAGCAGGTTGAGCGCCGCCACCGCCATCACGAGCGCGACGCCGAAACCGATCATGACGCGTTCGAGCGCGAGCGCGGCCAGCAGTGGGCGGTTCAACACGCCGAACGACACCACTTCGACCCCCTCCGGGACTTCGCCTTGCACAACCGATGCCACTCGCCAGGCCTCGCGGGGGTCCCTCGCCCGCAGCGCGACCGTCCGTGGAGCGCCGAGGTCGAGCAACGCGGCTCCCACGCCGACCGGGACGAAGATCACGGCGCGATCGTCCCCCGGTTGCACGGCGCTGACTGTCCCAACGACCACCCGACGCCGCGTCGGCATCGGTCCCAGCGGCGTCAGCACCAGCCGCGGGCTCGCGATCGTGACCTCCGAACCGGCACCCACGCCCAACCGCGCCGCCAGAACCCTGTTGACCTCCACGCGGGACAGGGTGTCCACCGCCTCAAGCTCGGCGGGAATCGCTCCGTCCGGGCCGAGGCACCACACCGCGCCGCCGGTCGACGCTCGCACCTCGAGCTCCGGGTGGCGCCGCCGAAGCCTCGACAGCCAGTCCCCGTCGGGCAAGGTGCGGCCCACGCGCGGTCGCAGTTCTGCGTGCGTGCCGGCCTCGGCGAGCTGGGTCCGAATCGTGGCCTGAAACCCTTCGAGGAGCGCCAGCGTCACCACCAGCGCCGCCGCTCCGAGCGCCATCGCACCGAACGAGATCGCGCTCACCGCCGCTACGTGCGTCCTGCGGCGCAGGCCGATGAGGTACCGCCCCGCGAGGAAACCCAGCACGTTGCTCACGCCGCGCCCCCACCCACCCAGTCCACAGTTGACAGTCGACAGTTGACAGTGAAGACGCTCGGTTCGGACCCCCGATGGCGACCCGGCCTCGAGCGCGGGCCCGGACTGTGAACTGTCAACTGTGAACTGTGAACTGCGGTCATCATCCCTCTCTGGGACGGAGCAGAGGGAACAGGATCACGTCGCGGATGGAGTGCGAGTCGGTGAGCACCATGACGAGACGGTCGATCCCGATCCCCTCTCCGGCCGTCGGCGGCATTCCATGTTCGAGCGCCAGGACGTAGTCCTCGTCCACCACACCACCGCCGAGGCGCGCCTGCTCCTCGAACCGCCGACGCTGGTCGTCGGGGTCGTTGAGCTCGGTGAAGGCGTTGGCGAGCTCCATTCCGGCGACGTACAGCTCGAAGCGCTCGGTCAGGTCGGGCTCGCTGAGCTTGCGCTTCGCGAGCGGCGAGATGTCGGCGGGAAAATCGGTCACGAACGTCGGATCCTGGAAAGAGGCCTCCGCCGTCGCCTCGAACAGCTCCGCCAGCAGCTTGCCGGACGAGAGCCGGTGCACGTCCGCGATCTCGTACCGACAGGCGGCCGCCTCGAGACGGGACCGCTCGCCGAGGTCTTCCGGGCCGAGGTCGGAGTGGGCCATCACCGCATCGCGCATCGACACCCTCGCCCACGGCCGTGCGAGCGAGATCGTGCGCTCCCCCCACGGCAACACGGTGCTGCCCGCCACGGTCTTCGCGATGCCGCAGAGCATCTCCTCAGTGATGGCCATCAGGTCTTCGTAGCTGGCATAGGCCCAGTAGAACTCCAGCATGGTGAACTCGGGGTTGTGCTGGGTGGAGATCCCCTCGTTCCGGAAATTGCGGTTGATCTCGTAGACGCGCTCGAACCCGCCCACTACCAATCTCTTCAGATACAGCTCGGGGGCGATCCGCAGGTAGAGGTCCATGTCGAGCGTGTTGTGGTGCGTGACGAACGGCCGGGCGCTGGCGCCGCCGGGGATCGGCTGCATCATCGGGGTTTCGACCTCGGTGAAACCTCGGCCGTCGAGAAAGGAGCGGATCGCCCTCACGATCGCGGCCCGAGCCTGGAACACCCTGCGCGACACGGGGTTCGTCGCGAGGTCGAGGTACCGCTGACGCGCACGCAACTCCCGGTCGGTGAGGCCGTGCCACTTCTCCGGCCAAGGCTGCAGGCCCTTGGAGAGCACGGTCACGCTCTCCGCCCGCACCGTGAGCTCGCCTGTCCTGGTGCGGAAGAGCACGCCCTCGGCCCCCCAGAAATCGCCGAGGTCGAGCGTCTCGAGGAGCCCAAATGCCTCCGCCCCGACCACGTCTTGCTTCACGTAGACCTGGATGCGGCCGTCGCCGTCGGAGAGATCGAGAAACGCCGCCTTGCCGTGGGTGCGGATCGCCGTGACGCGGCCGCCGACCCGAGTCCGGGCCAGGCGAACCTCGAGGGCCGCCGCATCGAGGCCGGCATAGCGCGCGACGATCTCGCTGACCCTGCCGTCCACGGGGAAGCGCGGGGGGTACGGGTCCAGCCCCCGGCGCCGAAGCTCGTCGAGCTTGCCCCGGCGGTGCGCTCGCAACGTTTCCAACGGTTCCACGGCACCTCCGCGTGCCTTCTTCCGGCTCGCCAAAGCGGCGCATTCTAGCACGTGACGGCCAACCCGGACGAAGCGCAAATCCCGTCGCATCAATCGGTCACGGCGTTTCGGCCCAGGCGAAGCGGGTGTATCGCCGCCGCTTGACCGCCGACAGCCCGGTGCTACCATCCGGTCAGGTGACGTGCGTTCCGCTCTTCACGCTGACATCCGCCGGAGGGTCGAAACCGTGAACAAATCGCGTCCGGGCGCCGTCGTCGCGCTGGCCGTTTTCGCTCTCGCCGGCGTCGTCTTTTCCGGGGTCTCGACCGCGGACTTCATCGCCTTCCTCGACAGGCAGGTCCATTCGGTCACGTGCTCGTTCGTGCCCGGTCTCGGCGCGGCGGACACCACGGGCGCGTCGGGCTGCCACGCGGTGCTGATGAGCCCGTACTCAGCCGTGCTGCGGACCTGGACATGGGGCGGCGTCCCGATCTCGCTCGCGGCCCTGGCCGTATTCGCCTTCATCCTGTTCCGGGCGGGCGATCTCCTGCTCCGACACCGGACCGAGGATTCGCAGGAGACCAGCTTCATGATCGCGGCCACCCTGCTTCCCGTCCTGACCTCGATCCTCTACTTCCTGATCGCGGTGTTGCGGGTCGGGTCGGTGTGCAAGCTGTGCGTCGGCATCTACGCCGCTTCGCTCGGGGCCCTCGTGTGCGCAATCCTGGCGCATCGAAGGGCGACTCGCGACCCGGAGGCGCAACCAACCACGTTGGGCAGGCACGCAACTGCGTTTCTCGAAGGCGTCGTCTTCGTCGCAGTGCCGGTGCTGCTCTACCTGGCGCTCAAGCCAGCGTACGCCGACACCTTCGCCAAGTGCGGCGAGTTGCTCCACCCGGAGGACCGGTACAACGTACGCGTCAAGCTCACGTCCCCGGCCGGCGGGGTGCCGGCCGTCGAGGTGCTCGACCCGTTGTGCCCGGCGTGCAAGGGGTTCTCGGAACGGCTGGCGGTCAGCGGGCTCTCCGAACGGCTCGAGCGCGAGCTGGTCCTGTTTCCGCTCGACAAGGAGTGCAACTGGATGGTCAACGAGTCGCTTCACCCGGGAGCGTGCGCCGTCAGCGAGGCCATCCTCTGCGGAGGCGTCAAGGCGCGCGAGGTGCTCGAGTGGGCGCTCGCGAACCAGAGCGAGCTGCGCGATCTCGGCAACGACACGAACCGGCTCTACGCCCGGATCCGGCAGCAGTTCCCCGAGCTCGGCGACTGTCTCGGCAAGCCGGCCGTGAAGGCCAGACTGAACCGGTCGCTGCGGTGGGCGGTGGCGAACTCGCTGCCGGTCCAGACCCCGCAGCTATTCGTTCGCGGGCAGAAGGTGTGCGAGGAGGACACGGATCTCGGGCTCGATTTCGTCCTCGCGCGCCTGCTCAGGGCGCCGCAGCCCGCCGGACGAAGGTGAGGTGAGGGCATGACGACGAACCGGACCCACCTCGCGTTCTTTCTCGTGGTGCTGGCGCTGCTTTCGGGGACGGTGGCCGTCTGGGTTCACTCCGCGTCCTCCCGGCTCGCCGAGATCCAATCGGCAGGCAAGGGGCCCGGCGCTGCGGTCGCGACCGCGGCGGACGAGGGGTACTGCACCGGCGCCCTGAAACAGATTCTGCGCCGCGTCCTGACCTCGTGCGGGCTCATCAAGGGCGGCTCGCAGCGTGGCTGTCAGCCGATGCAGGCGCGCAGCGTCGCGGCGATGTCGGGCGACGACTTCAACGCTCTGTTCGTCCCCCTCTCGGACCGCGCGGCCATCATCCAGTTCGACCAGGACAGCGCCGACCTCGACGGCGAGGCGCTGGCGCTCCTCGACAAGACGTTCGCGGCCCAGCGCGGCGCCTCATATTTCCTGGTGGTGTCGCGCGCCTCCCCCGAAGGCGCAATCGGGTACAACCGCGAGCTTTCGCGCAAGCGGGCTCAGGCGGTGCTCGATCACATCCGATCGAGGTTCTCCGACCCTGACCTCGACCAGGAGGTGGGTCTGCTCTGGCTCGGCGCCGAGTTCGCCCAGCTCGACAAGGACTTCTGCCAGTGGCACCGGTCGCGCCCCAACGAGGCCTGCACGACGGCCCACCTGAACCGGTCGGCGTTCATCGCGTGGATCGACTGCCGCCTGTGAGGCGAGGCCTCTTCGCCGTCGCAGCGCTGGCTGCGCTCGCCGTCGCATGCGGCGGCGGGGAGAAGCCTCGGCTCTCCCGAACCGAAAGCGTCGCGGCGAGCAGCCAGGCGCCCGACCCGCACCGGTGGTGCGATGCCTTCTACACCGGCGCCGATGCGCCGCGCCTCGCCATGCCGGCGGTGCGGTCGGCGCGTCCCGGCACGACAGTGCCCCTCCTACCCGCCGACCACTGGGTGTGGGTCAACGTGTGGGCGACCTGGTGCGAACCCTGCCGGCGCGAGATGCCGCTGCTGCTGGCCTGGCAGAAGCAACTCGCCAGGGACGGCGAGGCTGTGGACCTCTGGTTTCTCTCGGTCGACGATCGGGAGGCGGACCTCACGCGCTTCCTGAGCGAGAACCCCGAGGTTGCGCCCGGAACCTCGCTGCGGCTGGCCTCGCCAGCGGGTCTCGACCGGTGGCTCGCGGGGTTCCCCGGCGCGCCGACCGAATCGGTCCCGCTCCAGGTCATCGCAGCGCCGGGCGGCGCAGTGCGCTGCATCCGCGCCGGTTCGCTGCGCGATGCCGACTACCCGATCGTCAGGACCCTGATCCGGCGCTGAGAAGCCCGACCTCCGTTGCGGCCGCCGGGACTCCTCCGAGCCCACACTTTCCGCGCTTCGGCGCGCCAGAAGCGACAGGCCGAGCGACCCCGATCACGGCGTCCTGGCGGCATTGCCGCAGTGAGCATCCGAATGCGAGGCGCGGTGCCGCTGCCGAGAATTCCCAGCGCCGGGCCGCTTCCCGAGATCTCCCTCTGGAGTATCCTTGCCAGCTATGGAGATATTCACGCCCCGCCTGCTGGAAGACGCCGCCCGCGCCTTCGCGGACCGCGTCCCGACCGGAAAGCTCCTCGGGGCCCTCGTCGCGGGCTCCGGGATCTCGCTCGCGGCCCCGGGCTGGGAGAAGGGTCCGGAAATCCCGTTCACCGAGGTCTTCCAGTTCCCGGTCTTCGAGCTGCCGGGCCACACGCCCACCGTTACCGTGTGGCGGCGGGGCGCCGCGGGCCTGCTGGTCTTCAACGGCCGCTTCCATCTTTACCAGGGGTACAGCGCCGCCCAGGTTGCCGCGATACCTCGGCTGGCCGGCCTCCTCGGGTCTCCGGTGTACGTCGCGACCAATGCCAGCGGTTCGATGGACCGTGCCGCACCCCCCGGCAGCCTGGTCGTGATCCGGGACCATCTCAACTTCCAGGGGACCAGCCCGCTGACGGGCGAGTGGATCCGATGGCGCGCGCCGATGTTCCCCGACCTCACCGACGCCTACGACCCCCATCTGCGGTCCGTCGCGGTGCGTTGCGCGCGCGAGGCCGGATTCACGGTGAACGAGGGGGTGTACGTAGCCACCCTGGGGGCGAACTACGAGACACCGGCCGAGGTCGAGGCGTACCGCAGGATGGGAGGCACCGTCGTCGGCATGTCGACCGTGCAGGAGGTCATCGCCGCTCGCCACCTCGGTATGCGGGTCCTCGTGCTCGCGCTGGCTACAAACATGGCAGCAGGAATCGGGGGGCGTCCGCTCACGCACGAGGAGGTCCTCGAGGCCGGCGAGGCGGCTCAGGTGCGGCTGCAGACACTCCTGGGGGGCCTGGTCGCCGAGCTCTCCTTGGGAGGGGCGTGAGGGTCGTCTCGCTGGAGTTGGGGCCGTTCGCGGCGCGGTGCGTTCTTCTCGCGTGCGAGCCCACGGGGTTCGCGGCCGTGGTCGATCCCGGGTTCGAGCCCGAGGCGGTGATCGAGGCGGTCCGCCACGAGAAGTTTCGGCCCGTTGCCATTGTGCTCACCCATGCTCACCTGGACCACGCCTGGGGGGTCGCGGCGCTCAAGGCGGCGTTCCCGGCAGCCCCGCTCATGATGCACGCGGATGATCTTCCCCTCTACGAGAACTTGCCGGGCCAGGCAACCGCTTTCGGGTTCCCGGCTCCGGAGGTGGCCCCCGCGGAGCACCTGCTGCTCGACGGCGAGACGCTTCCGATCGGGGAAGAGAGCCTGCTCGTTCGACACTGCCCCGGCCACTCGCCCGGCCATGTCGTCCTCGTCCGCGAGCATCCGGCGGAGCCTCTGGCCGTGGTCGGCGACGTGTTGTTCGCCGGCTCCGTGGGTCGCACCGACCTGTGGGGCGGCTCGTTCGAACAGCTCGAACGCTCGATTCGCCACGTGCTGTACGTCCTTCCCGATGCCACCCGCGTCGTCCCGGGGCACGGGCCCGAGACCACGATCGGCGCCGAGAAGGCCACCAATCCGTTCGTCCCCGGCTGAGACCCGGCACCGGGCGAGAACCCCCGCTCGGCGAACCGCGTTTAAGGGATTGGAGGAACACGCCGATGCGCCGCACCGCACTCGTTCTGGCAACGTGGCTCGCCGCAACGTTCGCAGCCGGCGAGACCCTGAAGACGCTCACCCTCACCCGCCCGGCAGAGGGATTGACCGAGGTCACCATCAAGGCGGGGGTCGGCGACATCCAGATCCAGGGCGACAGCGGCGACGCGATCACCGTTCGGGTCGAGATCAGGTCCAAGGACGGGTTTTTCTTCAGCGACCGCCAGGCCAAGCGCGAGGCCGAGAGCACAGACCTCCAGGCTCGCGTCTCCGGTTCCGAGCTGACGCTCTCCCTCACGCCGGATCAGCGTGACGGTGCGCACTGGATCGAGGATTGGACCGTGCGCGTGCCGGCCGCCTCTGCCGCATCCGTCAAGCTCGGGGTGGGCGACACCACGGTGCTCGACCTCACCGGAGACGTGAAGGTCGAGGTCGGTGTCGGCGACGTCCGGGTCGAGGGGCAATACCAGTCCTTCGGGGACGTCCATACGGCGTGCGGGGTGGGTGACATCAGCCTGCGCACTCCGTCCGGCCGCGACGAAGGCTCAGGCTTCATCGGTCACACGCTCACGGCCCACGGCCCCGGCAAATCCACGATCCGTGCCCACGTCGGCGTCGGAGACGTGAAGCTCCGCCTCCGGTGAGGCAGCCGACAGTTCACAGTCGACAGTTGACAGTCAGAAGCAAGGAACCAACACGTACCTCTTTGCAGGGTGCGTAGTTTGGGTGGGTGGGGGAAACTGTTGACTGTGAACTGTCGACTGTCTCTCAGGTTTGCAACACGCCCCAGCGGAACGGGGGCAACTCCCCCTGGTGGGCGCACGCCTCGATGCACCCGGAAACCGTCTCGCGTGTACGCCGGGGGTCAAGGATCCCGTCCACCCAGAGGCGCGCGGCGGCGTAGCGGGGGTCCTCGGTCGCTTCGTAGCGCGCGCGGATCTCGTCGAGCAGGGCCTGTTTCTCCTCCTCGCTCACGGCGCGCTTGCCGACCTGGAGCTGCAGCAGCGTCTGAGCCGCTTGCTCGCCGCCCATGACCGCGATGCACGCCGACGGCCACGCGAAGATGAATCGCGGGCCGTATGCCTTCCCGGCCATCGCGTAGTTTCCGGCGCCGTAGGAGTTGCCGATGACGACGGTGATCTTGGGCACCACGCTGTTGGCCACCACGTTCACCATCTTGGCGCCGTCCTTGATGATCCCCTCGCGCTCGGCCCGCGAGCCGACCATGAACCCGGTCACGTCCTGGAGGAAGACGATCGGGATTCCCTTCTGGTTGCAGAGCTCGATGAAGCGCGCGCCCTTGTCGGCGGCGTCGGCGTAGATGACGCCGCCGATCTGCATCTCGCGCTCCTTGGGGTCGAGCCCGCGCTTGCGCGCCACCACGGCACGCTGGTTCGCCACGAGTCCCACCGCCCAGCCGTCGATCCGGCCCGTGCCGCACACCAGCGTGCGCCCTGAGGTCGCTTTGTACTCGCCGAACTCGGATCGGTCGAGCAGGTGCGCCAGCAGCACATAGGTGTCGTACGGGCGCGTGCGGTCGCCGGAAATGACCCCCATAATCTCGGCCGGATCGACCGCAGGTTCAGCCGGCTCGATCCGGTCGAACGGGGCCAGGCGCGGGACGGCGAGTTGGCCCACGCGGTCGCGTAGCGCGGTGAGGCACGACGCGTCGTCCGGGAAGCGGTCGTCCACCACCATCGACACGTCGGCCATCACCTCCGCGCCGCCCAGTTGCTCGTTGTCGATCTGCTCGCCGATCGCCGCGCGGACCAACGCCGGGCCGGCGAGAAAGATCGAGCCGGTCCCCTCCACGATCAACGCCTCGTCCGACATGATCGGCAGGTAGGCGCCGCCGGCCACGCACGGGCCCATGATCGCCGCGATCTGGTAGATCCCCGCGGCCGACAGGCGGGCGTTGTTGTAGAACACGCGGCCGAAGTGCTCCTTGTCGGGGAAGATCTCCTCCTGGAGAGGAAGGAACACGCCCGCGGAGTCGACCAGGTAGATCACCGGGAGCCGGTTCTCCAACGCGATCTCCTGCGCCCGCAGGATCTTCTTGCACGTGATCGGGAACCACGCACCGGCCTTGACCGTGGCGTCGTTGGCGACGACGACGCAACGGCGGCCGCAGACGGTACCGATTCCCGTCACGCACCCGGCCGACGGGGCGCCGCCCCACGCCTCGTACATCCTCCACCCCGCCCACACCCCCAGCTCGAGGAACGGCGCGCCGGCGTCGAGCAGCGCCCGCAGGCGCTCACGCACCAGCATCTTGCCCTGCGAGGTCTGGCGCTTGGCGGCCTTGTCCCCGCCGCCGGCTCGCAGCCTCGCCTCTTCCTCCTGCAACCCGTCGAGAACGTCTCGCCAGCGCGCGAGGTTGGTGTCGAAACCCGCACCGCGCCGCGCCGAGCCGGACAATTGGCGCATCGGATCCCCCTTGCCTTCCCCAGGAGCCTGTCCGAGTAAAGGGTACGACAGTCCGGACCGAGACCCAAGCCCAAGATCGCGAGAGCGCATTCGGACAGCGCCGATCTCGCTCCACAAGCCGCCGTCACGCGCCGGTCGCTACCGCTCTGCGTCCGCGCAGAGCACCCTCGGAACGGGAGGTAGCGAAAGACCTCACACGATCTTGACATTCAAGAAAGGCGAGCCGTATCGTAGGACCGCTGCGGTGAACTCTCGATGACAGCGAACTCGTCTCAACAGGGTGCGGACCCCGGGCACGTCCCGGCGAGGCGGCACCCGTGATCGTCGGTCTCGGGACCGACGTCCTGGAAGTGCCGCGGATGGCAGCCGAGCTCCGCGACCGCGCCGGCTTCCGGGAAGCGGTGTTCACGGCCGCCGAGATCGCCTACTGCGAGGGGATGCGCTACCCCGCGCTGCACTACGCCGCGCGCTTTGCGGCCAAGGAAGCCCTCTTCAAGGCGCTGGGCGCCGACGGGCAGGCGGGGATGCGATGGCGCGAAGCCGAGGTGCTCCGCGAGGAGAGCGGACGGCCGCACATCGTCCTCCACGGCTCCACACGGGAGCTCGCGGAGAGGCTCGCCGTCGATGAGATTTTCGTGACCCTGGCCCACATCGCCGAGTTGGCGTCCGCGACCGTAGTCATGGAGTCCCGACGGAAGTCGGGCGAAGGGGGGCAACGAGGATGAACACGGTGGCGACCCGTCCGACCTACGAGGAGCGAGTGGCCGGTTTCGACTGGGCGCTCTCCGAGAACGAGCTCGGTGTCAGCCGGGAGGGACGCATCAACATCGGCTGGTACTGCAGCGACCGCATCTGCGAGCTCGGGCGGGCGCAGGTTCCGGCCCTCATCTGGGAGGATTTCGCCGGCGCCGGCCGCGTCTACACGTTCGACGATCTCCGTGTCCTTTCCAACACGATCGCTCGTTTCCTCCAGAATCTCGGCGTGGCGCCCGGCGAGCGCGTGTGCCTGTTCATGGATCGCATACCCGAGCTCTACATCGGCTTTCTCGGAATCCTGAAGATGGGAGCTATCGCCCAGCCTTTGTTCTCGGCGTTCGGCGAAGACTCGCTGTGGACACGCCTCGAAAACGCCGGAACGACCGCGATCGTCACCCAGAAGAAACACGCCCACAAGGTGCGCAAGATCCGCGACCGGCTCCCGGCGCTCAAGCACGTCGTCGTCGTGGACGCGGGGGACGCGCCGTTGCAACCGGGCGAGACCGCGATGGCCCTTGACTCCCTGCCTCGCATCGATCGATTCGAGGTCTACCCTTCGACCGGCGAGACCCCATCCGTGCTGCACTACACCTCGGGGACGACAGGCCAGCCGAAGGGCGCACAGCACGTCCACTACTCTCTGGTCTCCCAGTACCTCACCGCCAAGTGGGTGCTCGACCTGCAGCCGGACGACATCTACTGGTGCAACGCGGACCCCGGCTGGGTGACCGGAACCTCCTACGGCATCATCGGGCCTTGGTCGAACGGCATCACTCAGGTCGTGCTCGACTCCGGCTTCAACACCGAGCGCTGGTACTCGTTCATCGCCAAGCACCGCGTCACCGTGTGGTACTCGGCGCCCACCGCGATCCGCCTCCTGATGCGGGACGGAACCAACGCGGCAAGGCACCACGACCTGTCCTCGCTGCGCCACCTCGCGAGCGTCGGCGAGCCGCTCAACGCCGAGGCCGTGATCTGGTCGAAGGAGGCGTTCGGCCTCCCCTTCCACGACACCTTCTGGCAGACGGAGACCGGCTGCATCGTGATCACCAACTTCCCGGGGATGCCGATCAAGCCAGGCTCGATGGGCAAGCCATTCCCGGGGATCACCGCAACGGCGCTCGATCCGAGGACGTTCGAGCCGGTCACGACGCCCGGCAGCGTCGGCCTGATCGCGCTGAGGCCCGGCTGGCCCTCGATGGTCCGCAGCTACTGGAACAACCCGACCGGCTACGCCAACAAGTTCAGGAATGGATGGTACCTGTGCGGCGACAGGGCCAGCGTCGACACCGACGGCTATTTCTGGTTCGTTGGCCGGGACGACGACGTGATCAATACCGGCGGCCACCTGGTCGGGCCTTTCGAGATCGAGTCGGCGCTCCTCGAGCACCCTGCGGTCGCGGAGTCCGCCGCGGTGGCAAAGCCCGATTCGGTGAACATGGAGGTGGTCAAGGCGTTCGTCACCCTGAAACCGGGGTACGCGGGCAACCCGGACCTCGAGCTGGAGATCATGAACTACGTGCGCAAGCGGCTCTCGCCGCTCGCGATGCCCCAGGAGATCGAGTTCGTCGCCGCGCTCCCCAAGACCCGGAGCGGAAAGATCGTGCGCCGGGTGCTGCGCGCCAAGGAATGGGGCGAGCCCGTGGGCGACACGTCGACCCTGATGGACGAGTGAGGAGAACCAGTTGACAGTTCACAGTTCACAGTCGACAGTCCCGATGCCACTGGGAAGCTGGGCTTATGTGCTTCAACTGTCAACTGTTAACTGTCGACTGTCGACTTCTTTTCCGGAAGAAACCCGGGGGCGAGGCGCCGCCCGGAGCGGAGGGACACATGGACGACTTGAAGAAGGCGATCCGTGACTACGTCGTCAAGGAGTACCTCGAGGACGGCGACGACCGCGAAGTTCGCGAGGACACGCCATTGATCACCGGAGGGATCGTCGACTCCTTCTCGATGGTCTCGCTGAAGCGCTTCCTGGAGCGCAGGTACGCCATTCAGATCCCGGACGCCCAGGCCACGCCCCAGGCGTTCGACACGGTGAACAGCATCGCCGATCTGGTCAGAAAGTTCACGAACGCAGTGTAGGGAGGACGCCATGGCGTACGCCAACAAGGCCCGCGAGTGGTACAGGGGCGAGCTCGAGACCCTGCGCAGCCAGGGCCTGTTCAAGCAGGAGCGCTTCATCCACGCGCCCCAGGGCGCCGAGATCGAAGTCGAGTTTCCCGCCGGCAACCCGCCCAAGAAGGTGATCAACATGTGCGCCAACAACTACCTCGGGTTGTCGAGCCACCCCGAGGTGGTGGCGGCGGCGCACGCCGGCCTCGACGTCCGGGGGTACGGGATGTCTTCGGTCCGGTTCATCTGCGGCACCCAGGACATCCACCGCGAGCTGGAGAGCAAGCTCACGAAGTTCCTCGGCACCGAGGACACTCTGCTCTTTCCCTCCTGCATGGACGCCAACGCCGGCGTGTTCGAGGCGATCCTCTCCGAGGCCGACGTCATGATCGCCGACCGGCTCGTGCACGCCTCGATCGTGGACGGGATGCGCCTCGCAAAAGCCATGACCGACACGTTCAAGCACTCGGACATGGAGCATCTCGAGGAGAAGCTCCAGGAGCATCAGGACAAGCGCTTCAGGATGGTCATCACCGACGGGGTCTTCTCGATGGACGGCGACATCGCGAAGCTCGACGAGATCGTCCGCCTCGCCGAGAAGTACGACGCGATGGTGTTCGTGGACGAGTCGCACGCCAGCGGGTTCATCGGGAAAACCGGTCGAGGCACGCACGAGCACTGCGGCGTCGTGGGGCGCATCGACATCATCACCACCACGCTCGGGAAGGCGCTCGGAGGCGCCTCGGGCGGTTGCGTTTCCGGCCGCGCGGAGCTCGTCGAGATGTGCCGCCAGCGCGCGCGTCCCTACCTGTTCTCGAACACCGTCGCGCCCGTGATCGTCTCGGGGGCACTGAAGGTGATGGACCTGATCTCGGCGACGACAGAACGGCGCGACAAGCTCGAGTGGAACACGAAGTACTGGCGCTCCCGGCTCGCCGAGGCGGGGCTCGATATCAAAGCGGGCGAGAGCCCGATCGTGCCCGTGATGCTCTACAACGCCAAGCTGGCCCAGGACGTCGCGAGTGACCTCTTCGAGGAGGGGATATACGCCGTCGGGTTCTTCTTCCCGGTCGTGGCGAAGGGGCAGGCCCGGATCCGCACACAGCTCTCGGCGGCCCACGAGAAGCACCACCTCGACGCCGCAGCCGACGCGTTCAGGAAGGTCGGGCAGAAGCACGGCATTCTCGGCCTCAACAAGAACCAGATCGTCGAAAAGTTCGGGCTCTAGCCCGGATTATTCGTGGGGGTTCGTACGGCGAGAGGGAGGCGACAGCCATGGCGGGCGCATCCAGCATCGAGGTTCCGCTGCCGACCGGCGTCGAGCCCACGCGGCTCGATGTCGAGCTGCTGAAGGCCGCTTTTCATGCCATCGTGACGTTGAGGTACGAGACGAGCAGCGGCTGGGAAACCGCCCTCCACCAGCTCGAAATCGACGGCTGGAAAGTCCACTGGGGGCTGACCTGGCACGCCGAGGCCAAGAAGGGCGACGACTTCGAGCAGGCGAGCGGGAAGACCCTGGACGAGACGTTCGCACAGCTCGCCCAGCTCGCGCGACTCGACATGGTCGGTCACTGCCCCTGACGGAACCCTTACTGACGGAATCTCCCTCGGGCTCGCAGAAATGCCCGTCAGGACCGCACTTGTCAAATTCGGAAATTTAAGTCATGATTACGCCGTTGCCGCGCTCGGGCACCGAACAGAGGCCGGAGCCGGCACCGAGGAAACCCATGAAGATCACCGCCACCGAGGAGTACGGGATGCGCTGCATGTTGCAGTTGGCGCTGCGTCACGAAGAGACCGTGTCGCTCTCCGAGCTCGCGGGCGCCGAAGGGATCGCCGTGCCCTTCGCGGCCAAGGTGCTGATGCGGCTGCGGCGCGCCGGCCTCGTGGCCGCGACCCGCGGCTGCCACGGGGGGTACGTGCTCACGTCGCCCCCTGAGCGGATCACCGTGCTGCGAATCTTCGAGGCGCTCGGCAAGCCGCTCTTCGATTCAAGCTTCTGCCGCGACCACGGCAGCCCGGATGAGAGCGCATGCACGCGCCTCACCGACTGCTCGCTGCGCCCGGTGTGGGCGCACCTCGACGCGCTGCTGAAGCGCTTCTTCGAAAACACGACCCTCGCCGACCTCGCGGTTGGCGAGCGACGAACCGACAAGCACCTGCAGGAGCGCTGGCCGCTCACAATACCCGAGGGGTGGCGTGAACCCGCGGTCGTCGGCCCGCAGGAGAGAGGGACGCTATGAACACGCAAGCGAAGCCGGTCTTCCAGTGCACCGGCGTGCACATCCACATCGGGGAGAAGGAAGTCGTCAAGGGCGTCGACCTCAAGGTGCTGCCCGGCGAGGTCCACGCGATCATGGGGCCCAACGGCTCCGGCAAGTCCACGCTGGCCAATGGGCTCATGGGGCACCCGGCGTACGCGGTCGAGGGCACGGTGATGCTCGCCGGCGAGGACGTCAGCGCCATGCCTCCGGACGAGAAGGCGCGCAAAGGAATGTTCCTCGCCTTTCAGTATCCGGTGGCGGTGCCCGGCGTCACCGTCGCGTCGTTCCTGCGCGCAGCCGTCTCTGCCGTGCGTGGAGTCGATGTCCCGGTGCGCGAGTTCCGCAAGGAACTTCTCGCCCGCATGGAAGACCTCGAGATGGACCCCGCGTTCGCCGGGCGCTACCTCAACGATGGGTTCTCCGGCGGCGAGAAGAAGCGCGTCGAGATCCTCCAGTTGCTCATGCTCAAGCCGAAGTTCGCGCTGCTCGACGAGACCGACTCCGGGCTCGACATCGACGCCCTCAAGGTGGTGGCCAAGGGGATCAACGCCGCGGTGTCAAACGACACAGGGATGGTGCTGGTGACCCACTACCAGCGCCTGCTCAACTACGTGCGCCCCGATGTCGTGCACGTCTTCATCGACGGCCGGATCGTGCGAGCGGGCGGGCCGGAGCTCGCCCTCGAGCTCGAGGAACGTGGCTACGACTGGCTCGAACCGGCCACCGTCGCTGGAGGTGTCTGATGGCATCGACTCCGACCGTTGCCGACATCGGCAGCGATTACAACCGTCGCTACGGGTTCCACGACCCCGAAGAGTACTTCATGCGCACGCCAAAGGGACTCTCCCACGAAGTCGTCGAGGCGATCTCGCTTCTGAAGAAGGAGCCCGAGTGGATGCGCGAGTTCCGCCACAAGGCGCTCGACACCTTCTTCGCCAAGCCGATGCCGACTTGGGGCGACACTGCGATGCTGTCGGAGATCGACTTCGAACAGATCACGTACTACGTGCGCGCCACCGAGAAGCAGGAGAAGAGCTGGGATGAGGTCCCCGAGAACGTCAAGCGCACGTTCGACCGCCTCGGCATTCCGGAGGCCGAGCGCAAGTTCCTCGCCGGTGTGTCGGCGCAGTACGAGTCGGAGGTCGTCTACCACTCGGTGAAGGAGGAGCTCACCAAGCAGGGGGTGATTTTCCTCGACATGGACTCCGGGCTGCGCGAGCACGAAAATCTGGTGCGGGCGCACTTCGCGACCGTGATCCCCGCCGCCGACAACAAGTTCTCGGCCCTCAACAGCGCCGTGTGGTCGGGTGGCTCGTTCATCTATGTGCCGAAGAACGCCGAGGTTGCGATCCCCCTGCAGGCGTACTTCCGCATCAATGCCGAGCGCATGGGCCAGTTCGAGAGAACGCTGATCATCGCGGACGAGGGCTCCAAGGTCCACTACATCGAGGGGTGCACCGCACCCGTGTACTCCACCAATTCGCTGCACTCCGCGGTCGTCGAGCTGATCGCCATGAAGGGCGCCCGCATCCGCTACACGACGATCCAGAACTGGTCCAACAACATCTACAACCTGGTCACCAAGCGCGCCGTCGCGCATGAGGACGCGGTCGTCGAGTGGGTGGACGGCAACATCGGCTCCAAGCTCACAATGAAGTACCCGGCCGTGATCCTCAAGGGCGAGCGCGCCCATGGCGAGGTGCTCTCGATCGCCTTCGCCGGTCCCGGGCAACACCAGGACGCCGGCGCGAAGATGACGCACCTGGCGCCCAACACGACCTCCAAGATCACCTCGAAGTCGATCTCCAAGGGGACCGGACGCTCCTCGTACCGCGGCCTCGTCAAGATCCGCAAAGGGGCCCATGGCTGCAAGACGTCGGTCCAGTGCGACGCGCTCCTGATCGGGGACGCCGCCCGCACCGACACCTACCCGACGATGGAGATCGCTGAGGACCAGGTTCGCGTCGAGCACGAGGCGCGCGTCTCCAAGATCGGGGACGAGCAGCTCTTCTACCTGCGCTCGCGCGGAATCAGGGACGACCAGGCGCGCCTCATGATCGTCAACGGCTTTATTGAGCCGTTCGTGAAGGAGCTCCCGATGGAGTACGCCGTGGAGCTGAACCGCCTCATCGAGCTGGAAATGGAGGGCTCCGTTGGCTAGCCGCCCGGTCGTCGATGCCCCCCCCGCCCTCGCCCTTGACCACATCGAAGAGCTCTCGAGGGTCGCGGGCGAAGACGGCACGCTTCTCGCGATCCGCAACGAGGCGAGGGCACGTCTCGTCCCGCTCGCGCTGCCCGACCGCGCCCGCCACCTCTGGCGGTACACCAACCCCGCCCGTTTCCTCCCCGAGAGCGATCCGACTGCGCTGAAACCTTTCGACGTCGGCCCGACCTGGCGGCTCGACGAGCCGCTTTCGGTCGCGGCCCTGCTCGCGGGCGGGGCGCTCCGCGTGGTCGAGGTTGACGCGAAGGCGCGCGAAGCAGGCGTCGTTGTCGAGGATCTGCACCGCACCCCGGCCGCCGATCTCCTGGACACGGCCGTGCCGGCGAGCCACGGTTTTCTCGAGGCGATCAACACGGCGGCGTGGCGCGGCGGCGTGCTGGTGAAGGTTCCGGCGGGAGTTTCGCTCGAGCACCCGATCCGCCTCCGCTTGGTGGCGGGGGGGCTCTCCCTCCCCCGCGTGCTGGTGGTGGCGGGGGAAGGCAGCTCGTTCGAGGTCATCGAAGGGCACGTCGGCGGCGACCGCGGCGCGGGGAAGGTCATCGGCGTCTCCGAGATCCTCGTCGGCGAGGGAGCGAACGTACGCTACGGCTTGGTTCAGCGCTGGGAGCCCGGCGTCGTCGGGCACCTTACGGCGAGAGCCCGCGTCCTTGCAGGGGCGCGCTTCCAGATGTCTCTCGCCTCGTTCGGCGGCACCGCGTTCAAGGCGGACGTGGGGGCTTTCCTCGCCGGCGAAGGCGCCGAGGTCGAGACGTACGGCGTGGCGATGGGCGGTGACTCCCAGCACTTCGACCACCACACGGAGCATATCCACGAAAGCCCCAAGACGCACTCGAACCTGGACTTCAAAGTGGCCCTTACGGGTTCGGCGCGCTCCGCGTACACCGGCATGATCCGCATTGCCCCGGGCGCGGCCGGAGCCGAGGCGTACCAGGAGAACCGCAACCTTCTGCTCTCCGAGAACGCGCGCGCCGAGTCGATCCCGGAGCTGGAGATCCTTACCGACGACGTGCGCTGCTCGCACGGCGCCACCGTCTCGCCGCTCGACCCCGAGCAGCTCTTCTACCTCAAGAGCCGAGGCCTCCCGCACCTGCAGGCGATGCGGGTGATCGTCTACGGGTTCCTCGACCAGACGCTGGCCCGCCTGCCGCAGACGACCCGCGACCGAATCGCCGCCCTCGTGGCGGCACGCCTGCACACGGACTGAGCTATGACTCCGGTCGCTCTCCCCGCCGTCGGTTTCGACCCCCGCGCGTTGCGGACGCGCTTCCCGATCCTCGAGCGCAAAGTGCACGGCCACCGTCTCATCTATCTCGACAACGCCGCGACGACTCAGAAGCCCGTCGCTGTTCTCGACGCAATCCGGTCGTACTACTCCACCTCCAACGCCAACGTCCACCGCGGCGTGCACACCCTCGCCGAGGAGGCCACGAGTCTTTACGAGGCGTGCCGGTCGCGGGTCGCCCGCTTCGTGAACGCGCCGGACCCGCGCGGCGTCGTGATCGTGCGCAACGCGACCGAGGCGATCAACCTGGTCGCCCGCTCGTGGGGCGCGACGCTCTCGGCTGGCGACGAGGTGCTGCTGTCGGAGATGGAGCACCACTCCAACCTGGTGCCGTGGATCATGCTGGCGCGCGAGCGCCGCGTCGTGCTGCGCCACGTCCCGATCACCGCCGACGGCCGGCTCGACATGGCCGCGTTCGCCACGCTGCTGTCGCGGCGCACGCGGATTGTGGCACTCACGGCGATGTCTAACGTCCTGGGCACGATCAACCCGATGGACGAGATCGCCGAGGCGGCCCACGGCGTGGGCGCCGTGCTGGTCGTCGACGGAGCGCAGGCAGTACCCCACATGAGTGTGGACTTCCAGGCGCTGGGCGCCGACTTCCTCGCGTTCTCCGCCCACAAGATGTACGGCCCGACCGGGGTGGGCTTCCTGGTCGCGAAGCCCGAGCTGCTGGAGCGCATGGAGCCGGTCGCCGGCGGCGGCGAGATGATCCGGGAGGTCCGCCTCGACTGGGCCTCGTGGAACGACATCCCGCACAAGTTCGAGGCAGGCACGCCCAACATCGCCGACGCCGCAGCGTTTCCCGCCGCTCTCGACATGCTCGAGGAGCTCGGGATGGCCGCTGTCCGTTCCCACGAGCGCGACCTGGTCGGCTACGCACTCGATCGGCTGCTCGGCCTCGGTTGGCTGACGATCCACGGCCCGCTCGACCCCGACAGGCGCGGCGGCCTGGTTTCGTTCGTCGACCCGGAGATCCACCCTCACGACCTCGCCCAGGTGCTCGACACCGTCGGGATCGCGGTCCGGGCCGGGCACCACTGCGCGCAGCCGCTGATGCGCCGCCTCGACGTCGCGGCAACGGCGCGCGCGTCGTTCGGCCTCTACAATGACCGGGACGACGTGGACGCACTCGTTGACGGTTTGATCGCTGCTCGCAAGTACTTCGGGGTGGCGTGACGTGGAACGGAAAAGGGTAAAGGTCAAAGGTCAAACGAACGACGAGAATCAAGAATGACGACGGAAATCGTGGATTTGTCTTCCCTTTTCCCTTTTCCCTTTTCCCTTTACCCTGCAGGAAGGCACCTCACGCTAAGGGAGGCTTGGCGGCCCAATGGTTGACCGTCCCGAAGTCGCGCTCGACGAGCTCTACCGCGAGGTCGTGATGGACCACCACCGCCACCCCCGCGGCCGGGCGCCGCTCGCCCGCGTCGACACCCGTGCCCACGGCTTCAACCCGGTTTGCGGCGACGACGTGCTGCTCTCGGTCGCCCTCGACGGCGAGCGCATCGCCGGGGTTCAGGTGGAGGGCGGCGGGTGCGCGATCTGCACCGCATCGGGGTCGATCATGGCCGAGATGCTCCCCGGCCGCACCATTCCCGAAGCCGAAGCGACGTCCGAGGCGTTCCGCGGGGTCATGCACGGCACGCAGGCGCCGGCCGGCATCGACCTCGGCGATCTCGAGGCGCTCGAGGGCGTGCGGAAGTTCGCCGTGCGCGTGAAGTGCGCGATGCTCCCCTGGGTCACGCTGGCCGACGCCCTCCGGGCCTGGCGCACCGGCACCGCCGAGACGACCAGCACCACGGAGCAGGAGGTGGGGTCATGAGCGAGCTGACACCCGAAGCGGTGCGCGAAGCGCTCAAACCGATCGTGGACCCGGAGATCTTCATCTCGATCGTCGAGCTCGGCCTCATCCGCGCCGTCGAGGTGGCGCCCGACGGCAGCAAGGTCAAGGTCACCATGACGCTGACGACGCCGTTCTGCCCCGAGGGGCCGATGATCATCGAGCAGGTGAAGCAGATCATCGCCGCCCTGCCGGGCGTTGTCGAGTCGGAGGTCGAGCTGCAGTGGAACCCACCGTGGGACCCCCGCACGGAGGCCTCCGATGAGGTCAAGGCCGAGCTGGGGATCTGGGACTGAGACCCCGCGCGACAAGCTGACAGCTCACAGCTGACAGCTTTCCCCCACCCGCCCCGTCGACAGTTCACAGTCGACAGTCTTCCCCCACCCCCCACCCAGCACCAAGACGATCAGACCCCCTACAATCGACGCGATGGGAATGCTTTCGCCGGCAGCGAGGCGAAGACTGATCGGTACCGCGATCGTCGTCTTCTGGGTTGCGATGATGGGAGTCCAGGTCCACCGCGAGTTCGGAGGGCGGGGGATCATCGTCCGCCATCCCGCCAGGGTGGTCCTGCCGCACCCGGGCGAGAGCTGGCTCGGAGTCCTGATCGGCCGGCCAGCGAGTCGGCACCGCGCACCTCGTGACCCAACCGGAGGATCGCGGCGGGCTCGCCGGTTTCATGCAGCGCCTTGACCTTCACTTGC
This sequence comes from Thermoanaerobaculaceae bacterium, assembly GCA_050018455.1. Classification (GTDB taxonomy): domain Bacteria; phylum Acidobacteriota; class Thermoanaerobaculia; order Thermoanaerobaculales; family Thermoanaerobaculaceae; genus RBG-13-68-16. Next base: position 98,356 of record JBEKAA010000003.1, read on the forward strand.
GCGCCCGGGTGCTCGACGCACCCGTGGAGCTTCGCCTCGCCGGCTCCATGTGGCGCGCGGTCACTGCACCCCGGGCGGAGTTCGAGCTCCGCGTCGACTCGGCCGGACACGAAGTGCAAGCTGAGGGGACCGTCGCCGATGGCCGCCTCGACGGGGTCGTTCGATCCGCCGGGCAGAACGTCCCGGTCAGCCTTCCGGTCGGGCGACTGCTGGGCGGCAGCGACGATCTGTTCGCCCTGCTCCCCTCCCCGGTGTTCGCCCCGGGCGAGGAGGCGTCGTTCCCCGGGTTCGACCCGCTGACGCTGCGCCCCGCCACCGCCCGCGCGCGCTGCCTCCGCCTCGAGACGCTCACGCTCGACGGCGTGCCGGTGGCCACCCGGGTCGTCGAGGTCACGGTCGGCAAGGCGACGATCACGGCGTGGCTCGACGGCGAGGGCGGGGTCGTGCAGGCGGAGGCGCCGTTCGGGATCACGCTGCGCCGCTTCAGCCGTGCCGATGCGATCGCGACGCGCGTCGAGGCGGAATCGCCCGAGCTGCTCGCGACCTTCCAGGTGATCCCAACGGGAGTGCGCCCACGCCGCGACGCGAGCCGCATGGTGGTCCGGGTGTCCGGCGTCAGCAATCGCGAGCTGCCCGCCGACGACACGCAAAGAATCGGCGCAGGCGATGAAGTCGTAGTCTCCGGGTCGCCCGGGCCGCTGGCCGCGCCTCCTACGCCCGACTCGGGCTCCCAGTCCGAGGCGGCACGCTTCCTCGAGTGCGACGCCCTCGTGCAGTGCGAAGACCCGAAAATCCGCACGCTCGCGGCCGTCATCGTGCACTCCGAGCGCGATCCCTGGGCGCGCGCGCTGCTGATCGAGGACTGGGTCGATCGAAACATCCGGAAGCGGACCGCGCTGTCGCTCCCGTCGGCAGTGGACGTCCTCGCCAGCCGCGAAGGAGAGTGCGGCGAGCTCACAGTGCTGTTTACGGCGCTCGCGCGCGCCGCCGGCGTGCCGACGCGGATGGCGGCCGGGCTCGTGTGGAGCGAGGATCTGCAGGCATTCGCCTATCACGCGTGGCCGGAGGTCTTCGTCGGCCGCTGGGTGTGGACCGACCCGACGTTCGGGCAGCCGGTCGCCGACGCAACCCACCTCAAGTTGGCGACGGGTGGCGTCGGCGACTGGCAGGGCGTCGCCGTCTTCCTCGGTCGCATCCGGCTCGAGGTGCTGGAGGTTGAATGATCCGGACCGACCGCCTCCGGAAGGTGTTTGGCGCCACGACCGCGGTGGAGGACCTCACCCTGGACGTTCGAGAGGGGGAGTTCTTCTGCTTCCTGGGGCCCAACGGCGCCGGCAAGACGACCACCATCAAGCTCCTCACCGGATTGCTGCGACCCACCGGCGGGCGCGCTCTGATCGGCGGTTTCGACATCGTCACCCGGCCGGTCGAGGCGAAGCGCCTCCTCGGTTACATCCCCGACCAACCCTTCCTGTACGAAAAACTGACGGCCCGCGAGTTCTTGCGGTTCGTCGCCGGGCTCTACGAGATGGACGGAGCCGACCTTCCCCGCCGCATCGGGGACCTCCTCGGCGCGTTCGATGTCGCCGCGGTGGCCGATCAACTCATCGCGGATCTGAGCCACGGCACTCGCCAGAAGATCGCGTTCGCAGCCACGTTCCTCCACCAGCCCAGGGTCGTGGTCGTCGACGAGCCCTGGGTGGGGCTCGACCCGAGGAGCATCCGGAACGTCAAAACCTACCTGCGCGAGCGCACCCGCGAGGGCGTGACCGTGTTCATGTCCACCCACACCCTCTCGATCGCCGAGGAGGTCGCCAACCGCATCGGCATCATCCACAACGGCCACTTGCTCGCCCTCGGCTCGGTCGGGGAAATCAAGGCCTTGGCAACCCAACCCGGTACCCTCGAGGACATCTTCCTCGAGCTCACCCGCGAGGGGGCGTGAGCGCGCTCGCTGCGATCCTCGGTGCAGACCTCCGCGCCGCGGCTCACACGCTCGCCGCCGTGCGCCGCGAGTCGAAGCTCAAGCTGGCGTTCGTCTCGGCATCGATCGCGCTGCTGTGGCTCGCCGGGTTCGCGCTCGCGAAGGCGGGCCTCGCGGCACTCGACCGCCTGGGGGTCGGGCTCCTCGGTACCACGGATCTCAGCCTCGTCGAGCTACTCATCCCGCGCGTGCTCTCGGTGTTCGCGTTCGTGCTATTCATCCTGCTCGTGTTTTCGAACGCGTTGCTGGCGCACGCGACGCTCTACCGCTCCAGACAGGCCGCAATGTTGCTGACAACCCCGACCACCTTCCGCACGGTCGTGCTCTCCCGCCTCGCCGGGATCGCGGTCTTCAGCTCCTGGTCGTCGGCCTACCTCGGCTCCCCGGTCGTGCTGGCCTACGGCCTCGTGCGCCACGCGCCGTGGAGTTTCTACCTCGTCGCCACCGCGCTCTTCGTACCCTTCGTAATCATCCCGGCCGCGCTCGGCACCCTCCTCACGATGGTCATCGTGCGCGTGGCACCCCGATTGCCGCGGGCCGCGCTGGCGATCGGCGCGATCGTGCTGCTCGCTGCTGCGTTCGCTTTCTTCCGCGCCCAGGTTCGCGACCCCCAGTTCAGAGAGGTGGTGGAGCTGTCGGCCGCCCTGCGGCTCACGGCGCAGGCGGACAGCCCCTTGTTGCCGAGCTTCTGGCTCGCCAACGGCATGGTGGCGGGCACGCACGGCGCGCTCGGCGACGCGACGTACGAGTTTCTCTTCCTGTTCGCAAACGCGCTCCTTCTGGCCTGGCTCACCGGCGAGGCGGCGCAGCGGCTCTTCCACCCCGGCTGGTCCGGACTGGCCGGCGCCGAACGCGCGGTCCGCCGCACCGCTCGCGCGCCCTGCGACATGCTGGCCCGCCTCTCGCGGCCGATCCCCGGCGCGGCGCGCTGGCTCACGGTCAAGGACGTCCGGCTCTTCGCGCGCGAGCCCGCACAGTGGTCGCAGTTCCTGATCTTCTTCGGCATGCTGCTGCTCTACGTCGCCGGCATGCGAACCGGCACGCGGGGTACCTCGACCGCGATGTGGCAGAGCCTGGTGACCCTTCTGAACTCAGCCGCGAGCCTCCTCGTGCTCGCCACGCTCACGACGCGCTTCGTCTTCCCGCTCGTGAGCCTCGAAGGCCGGCGTTTCTGGGTCCTCGCACAGGCGCCGCTATCGCGACGCCTGCTGGTCGCGCAGAAGTTCTGGCTCAGCGTCGTTTTCAGCGCCGCGATCACGATCGTGCTGACCGTCGTCTCCGGCTGGCGGTTGCACCTTCCGCCACTCCCCTTCGCGTACTCGCTCTTCACGGTCGTGACTGCGAGCTTCGCGCTCTCCGGGCTCGCCGTGGGGCTGGGCAGCCTCTACCCGAACCTCGCCGAGGAGAGCCCGGCACGGATCGTGTCCGGACTCGGCGGGACACTCACGTTCATCCTGAGCGCGGTCTACGTGTTGCTGGCCGCCGGCGGCGAGACCGTGGTCCTCAACTGGCACCGAATCGGCTCGCGCGCCGGGGAAACCGGAGCCTACCCGTGGGTCGTCGCGGCCGTCGTGGCGGGTACCCTTGCGGTCGCGGTCTTGACAACGCTGCTGCCGCTCGCGTTGGGCGCCCGAAACCTTGAGAACCTCGAAGTGTGACCCCGGCTGGAGGCCGACCCGGTGAAGGGCTACGTAAAGCTCTGCACCGCTGCCTCCTCATCCTCGAACACCTCGAGGAGCGGAAGAATCTGGCTGAGGTGGAGCGTGTACTTCACGCGGTCGCCCGGACGCAGGAGCTTGAGGGCGGCGCCGAACTCGTGGGCCAGCTTCCAGCTCGTCACCAACTCCCCCACGCCGCCGCTGTCCATGCGCTTCACGTGCGCGAGGTTCAGGAGGATCTTCGCCCACCCCTCGGCGACAAGTTCGCCCACTACGTCGCGGAGAACCTCCTCGCCGTCTTCGACTACGAGGTCCCCTTTGAAATCCACGATGATCACCTCGCCCTTGTGGCGGACATCGGCTCGCATGGCGCGATTGTAGCCGCCTTTCGGCGTCAGGCGGCGCCCGCCCTGACGCGCCGCCACCGCGCAGGGTCGTCGAACCCGCGAGGGGCCTTGGTAGGGTGCCTCTCGGTGCAGGGGCGGGGCCGCTTGGAGCGCGGGACGGTTGGCAGTAAGCTTAATACAAGCCGGTCATCATAGGTCCGGCGCATGGAGGAGCGCAGCATGGAGCAACTGAACCTGGTCCTGACCCTCCCGCAGGGCGCCCTCACCGCCACCAACCTCGGCATCGAGGGGTTCGGCTGGCACCGCCGTCCCGGCTCGGGAAAGTACTTCCAGGGACGCACGATCTTCGTCGACATGGCGCTCTCCAACGGCCGGCCCGACTTCGCCTTCCTCGACGAGGGCGGATGGCGAGACGCCATGAAAGATACGCTCAACGCGCTCTCGGCCATGGTCCCCGGCAAGCGCACCAAGACGGCGCTGTCCAACAACGCCTTCTCCTGCACGCCGATCGACGCCTACCGCCACGTCTTCCTCGGCAAGACGGGCGGCCAGGTGATGGAGATGGTGCGGGCGGGCGAGCTGGAACGGTTCGCGGCCAGCGACTGCCACGAGGCGATGACGCCGGACGAGGTGGCGGGCGCCATCGGCCAGCCCAGGCAGGCGGACCGCCAGCCGCGGGTCTACATGGTTTTCTGTCCGGTCGAGTTCATCGTGCTCTCGAGCCTCACTCCCGCCGAATACGCCTGGTACTCCACTCACCGGCCCGGCAAGATCTTCCGCCAGGTCCTCTTCGCGGAGCTGCAAGCCGACCAGACGGGCCTCGCGGCCGAGAACCTGTTCCAGCAGGCGCGTGAGGAGTTCCAGAAGAGCCCCGGGAAGAAGACCAAGACGATCGTCTCCGCCGACTGTTTCAACCGGGTGCCGTTCCCAGCCTGGGTGGGCTACCGCCACGAGGCCGACGGCGGCATCTACGCCGGCGACAGGACGCGTGTAAGCCTTTGGCGCTTCCCCGCCGAGATCCCTCATTCCTGGGAGCGCGCCGAGGGGTAGGACACCTGGAGGATCCGGGACATGCAAGGGGTTCAGCGGAGTACGCTGGTTGTCGGGGTCGATCAGCAGACTTTCGAGGAGGTTTCCAAGGCCCTGGGCCCGGTCAAGTTCTTCGCGGACTACGCCGAGACCGGGACAGCCGCCCTCGAATCCACATCGTTTCTGCCGTTTGACGCGATCGTCACCGGATACCCCTTGCCCGACATGCAGATGCAGACGTTCCTCGACACGGTCCGCAAGAAGGACTCTCCCTGCAGGCAGGCCTGCCTCGTAATTCTCGCGCTGCGGGGGATGCTCCCTGAGGTGGAAGCGTTCATAGGCAAGGGCGCGAACCGGGTGCTGGCCATCGAGGACTTCCAGGACGAGCTCCCCCAGACTCTCTTCCGCTTGCTGGAGGTGCCGCCACGTTTCGCGATGCGGGCGATCTCCCGCCTCAAGGTCCAGCTCTCCTGGGGCACCAGCCAGACGATCTGCCAGACAGAGAACATTTCCCTCCACGGGATGTTGATCAAGACCGACCACCCGTACCCGATCGGCACCCAAATGGCGTTCGAGGTGTCGATTCCGGGCGACAGCAACCCGATTCGCGGCTTTGCCGTCGTGGTGCGCCAGACTCTCGAGAAACGCGAGAGAGTTGCCGGCCTCGGCGTACGATTCTCCTCGTTCCAGGGGAACGACAAGAAACGCCTGGAGGTCGCGCTCGCAAAGCTCGGGATGTGAGAGATCTCGACGCTCGGCTCAGAACCTGAGGGATGCCAGTGACGTGGCGGAGAGGCCCGACCGGGCGCGGAAATCGTCCGCCCCTGCGAACGGCGCCGTGGCGCGCTGTGCCTGCCACGAGTCGACCTCGGCCTGGGTGATACCGGGGACCAGGCGCATCACGCCCTCCTCGGCGGTGTTGACGTCGAACGAGAGGGGCCTGTTGCTCGCGAGGCCGACGAGCTTCACGGACTGCCCCGCCACCTCGCATCGAAGCTGCGGCCCGAGCCGCGAGACCAGCACCCTGGGGTCTGCCACGATCGCCGCACGCCAGCGGTCGCGGGCGGCGTCGATCCGCTCCCGGTCGAGGTGGGTGAGATCGAGGGCGAGGGCCGCGAAGTAGTGCGCCCGCCACATCGCGGCAGCGCCGGCGTCCACGAACACCCCCCGCGAGAGATCGAGGAAAACGTCCAGAACCTCGCGCCACTCGGAAGGGTAGACCCTCCCGTACCACTCGACGAACTCGAGGAGCAGCGGGGCCTCGGGCGACGGAGGCTCGTGGGCGAACGTCTCGGCAAGTACGGTCATCACGGCGTTCTCGCGCGCCCGCAGCGTCTCCTCACCCGGAGCTTTCTCCCCGCACACCAGGAGCGAGAAGAAGAAGCTCGCCGTGAACCCCTCCGAGGCCAGGAGCTGGTCGGCATCCCGAAGGGTCGCAAAGTCGCGCGCCTTCTCCATCTGCACGCGCAGGTAGTCGGGGCCTTTGAACGCCGGCGCAAACGCGAACGCGTTGTCGCGCACCTCGCCGTATCGGGCGTACGTCTGCGCGAACGTCAACAGATCGGCGGAAGGCCTGAAATACTCCGCTCGCATCTTGGCTGCGGGGCCGAAAAGAAACTGTTCGTGCCGGTACCGTCTGCCGATCTCGGGCGCCCCCGAAAGATGGGCGGCAAGAGTCTCGAGGCCGATCGCGAACCCCTCGTCGAAGGCGGTGCCGCGGTCGGTCAGCGCCGCCACGGTGTGGGGGATCGCGGCGATCTCCCTTTTCGGGACCTCGCGGCCGCCGGCCAGCATCGCGAGCGCCACGTGGCCCGTCTCGTGCAGCAGCGTGGTCGAGAAGCGCCACTCCTCGGGACCGAGCTGTATGAACGCGACCTGCGGGTAGCTCTCGACCCCCCGAGCGGTCCGCATCCGAAACCCGACGGCGCCGTTGTTGCCGTCGGGCACGAGCGCGATGATGTACTCGGCGGGCTGCAGCCGCGCCGTGCCGTGCACCACCGCGATGCCGCGCGCACGGGCATAGAGGTCGAGCGCCCACCGCCCGGCTTCGTTGTCGAGCCACTTCGATAGGGCGGCCAGGCGCTCGGGATCCGTCACCTTCCGGTACAGCGGGAGTTCACCGGTCGGGGTCGGCCCGTCAGGCTCGACGAACACCACCCGCGCGGCAGGCGGCGGAGCGGCGGTCGGCGGTGGCGCCGCAGCCGCACCCACTGCCATCAACCCGATCGCCAGCACACCAAGATTCGCCCTCATTTTCGTCTCCCTGGCCATGGTAGCCCCACCGGGCAGCGGAGAGACAGGCAGAGGAGCAGAGGGGCTGAGGAGCGGAGGAGCGAAGACCGTTCGCACGTTTGGAGGTGGCGAGAACAGGGGGGAAAAGGTAGAGGTTAGAAGGTAGAGGGAAGACAAGACGTATGTTCTGTTGCGTGTCTTTCCTCTTCCGTCTCCCCTTTCCCTATCACCTGTTCCCTCTCGACCGCAGGCAGGGCGAGGGCATCATGCGTGAAGCGCGCCGCCGCCGTTGGGCCTATCGCAAGGCGCGCGAGTCGGCCGAACCGGAGTGTAGCCGGAGGCTACATGAGGAATCGAGCCGGCGAGCGCAACGCAGCGAGAGGTCCGACGCCGGCGACGCCAATGGTCATGCGAATTCGAGGAGGAGTTGACCCTTGGCGACCATCTGCCCCTCCTCGACGTGGATGGCCTTCACCACGCCGTCGTGGCCCGCCGTGAGGTCGTTCTTCATCTTCATCGCCTCGAGAACCAGGAGCGGGTCGCCGCGCTTCACGCGCTGGCCGCGCCGCACGTGCACCGTCAGGATCACCCCGGGAATGCGGGCGGAGAGCTTTGTGGCGTCCGGAGCGGCGTACGGCTTGCGAAATGCGAACTTCCGCGTGTACCGGGTCTGATAGGCCGCGCCGTCGACGACGAGCGTCTTGAGATCGGGATGGTCGTTCATGGCGTCAGAAGGGGGGGATACCGTGCTTCTTGGCCGGCCGCGACTCGTGCTTCGCGGCGGAGATCTCGATCGCGTGGATGAGGCAGCCGCGGGTTTCGCGGGGCGTGATCACGGCGTCGACGTGGCCGTTGGCTGCGGCGATGTACGGGTTGGCGAACTTCTCTGTGTACTCCTCCACCTTGGCTCGGCGCATGGCGTCCGGGTCCTGGGCACCGGCAATCTCGGCCTTGAAGATGATGTTCGCCGCTCCTTCCGGGCCCATCACCGCGATCTCCGCCGTAGGCCAGGCGAAAACGAAGTCGGCGCCGAGATGCCGCGAGCACATCGCGATGTACCCGCCGCCGTACGCCTTGCGCAGGATCACCGTGATCTTCGGAACGGTGGCCTCCGAGTACGCGTACAGAACCTTGGCCCCGTGCCGGATCACGCCCGCATGCTCCTGATCCACGCCGGGCAGGTAGCCGGGCAGGTCAACGAACGTCACCAGCGGGATGTTGAAGGCGTCGCAGAAGCGGATGAAGCGCGCCGCCTTGTCGGAGCTGTCCACGTCCAGCACGCCGGCCAGCACGAGCGGCTGGTTGGCGATGACCCCGACCGTCTCGCCGGCGAGGCGGGCGAACCCGATCACGATGTTGGCGGCCCAGTACTTCTGGACCTCGAAGAAGTCCGAGTCGTCGCAGATTGCCTTGATGATGGCGCGCACGTCGTAGGGCTTCGTTGGTTCGGGCGGGATGATCCCCTCGATGTCGAGCCCCGGTCTCGGGGTCCTCGCCTGGAACGGGTCGGCCTTCTTCCTGTTGTTCCAGGGGATGAAGGTGACGAGCTTCTTGATCTGCTCGAAGCACTCCAGCTCGGATTCGGCGTAGAAATGGGCGTTGCCGGAGATCTCGGTCTGCACCCGGGCCCCGCCGAGCTCCTCCATGGAGATCTCCTCGCCCAGCACGGTTTTGATCACCTCGGGCCCCGTGATGAACATCTTGGAGATCTTGTCCACGACGAAAACGAAGTCGGTGAGCGCCGGGGAGTAGACGGCGCCTCCGGCGCACGGGCCCAGGATGACGGAGATCTGGGGGATGACGCCGGACGCGAGCGTGTTGCGAAAGAAGATCTCGCCGTACCCTGCGAGCGAGTTGACGCCCTCCTGGATGCGTGCGCCCCCCGAGTCGTTGATCCCGATGAGAGGGATGCCGAGTTTCATCGCGTGGTCCATGATCTTTGTGATCTTGCGGGCGTGCATCAGCCCCAGCGAGCCGCCGGCCACGGTGAAGTCCTGCGCGAAGATGCACACCGGGTGGCCGGAGATCTTCCCCGTCCCCGTGACCACACCGTCGGCCGCGAGCTGCTTCTTGTCCATGCCGAAGTCGTGGCAGCGGTGCTCGACGAACAGGTCGTACTCGTGGAACGTGTCGCGGTCGAGCAGGAACTTGATGCGCTCGCGGGCCGGCAGCTTGCCGAGCGCGACCTGTTTCTCGATCGCCTTCTGCCCGCCGCCCGTTATCGCCGCTTCCCTGCGATTGAAGAAGTCACGCAGTTTCTGTCGTAGGGACATTCTCTAGGTCCTTTTCGCCGGCCCGAGCTGCTGACATCGATCGGTGCGGCTCGAGGCCCGAACGCGGCACCGCTCACCGGCGACGCGGTGACGGCCTCCGGCCGCGCATGGCTCGTGCACTCTAGCACAAGCCCCGAGCGGCAGCTTCAACTGCCGTCCGGAGATGGTTCCTGAGGTCTACTCTTCGCTGATACAATGAGTTCCTGGACTGCACGGTGTCGACTCCCAACCCCTCCACGCCCTTCTACACCCAGGCCCGCACGCTGGCCGAGTACGTCGAGCTGTGTCTGACCCGCCACTCCGAGCACCCTTTCCTTGCCGAGATCGAGGGGATCTCGATGACCTACGGCGAGGCACGCGAGCAGGTCACCGCGCTCCGCCAGAGCCTCCGCCGCGCGGGCGTGAGCCCCGGCGACAAGGTGGCGCTCCTTGGGCCGAACTCGATCCACTGGGCGCTTGTCTACCTCGCCATCATCACCTCCGGCGCCGTCGCGGTGCCGATCCTCACCGAATTTTCCGCTCCGAACATCCACAACATCCTCAACATGTCCGAGGCCAAGGCGCTGTTCGTGGCCTCCCCGCTGCTCGAAAAGGTCGCCGGTGGCACCTTCCCGCGGCTCGCACGGATGTTCTTGCTCGAGGACTTCAAGGTGGTCGAGGTTCAGGTCCTCCCGGACCTCGTCAAGAAGATCCAGGCGAGGGTGGACATCCTGCGCGAGCGGGCCGGGCAGTTCCTCGCGGAGCACGGCCTCCCCGGCGCGCCGCAGCAGTACACCCCGCGGCAGGACGACCTGGCGGCGATCGTGTACACCTCGGGGACGACGGGGCACTCGAAGGGCGTGATGCTGACGCAGCGCAACGTTCTCGCGGACGTCGTGGCCGCCGTTCGGTACGTCACGATCTCTCCGGCCGACAGACTCCTGTCCATGCTGCCGCTTGCCCACACATACGAGTGCACGTGCGGTTTTCTGGGGCCGATGTGCGGGGGTGTCTCGATCCACTACCTGCGACAAAAGCCGAGCCCCACGGTTCTTCAGAAGGCGTTCTCCGCGGTCAAACCGACGATGGTCTTCGCCGTGCCGCTCGTCATCGAGAAGATCTACCGGAAGAAAGTGCGGCCGAAGATCGAGGGCCGCTTCATGATCCGGCACCTCACCCGCCTTCCCGGTTTGCGCCGCATGGTCTACCGGAAGGCTGTGCGGCAGCTTCTGACGGCGTTCGGAGGTTCCCTCCGCCAGATGGGATTCGGCGGGGCGCCGCTGTCGGCGGACGTCGAGTGCTTCATGCGCGAGGGCGGCTTCCCATACTTCGTCGGGTACGGCATGACCGAGTGCGCGCCCCTCATCGCCGGCTGCGGGCTCGGCGAGACTCGTCCCGGGAGCTGCGGGTACCCGGTGCAGGAGATCGAGCTGCGCATCGCGGCGCCGGACCCGTCGACCGGGGTCGGCGAGGTGCAGGTCCGAGGGCCGATGGTGACGAGCGGGTACTACAAGAACCCGGACGCCACGGCGGAGCTGTTCTGCGCCGACGGCTGGCTGCGAACGGGGGATCTCGGCGCGCTCGACGCCGACGGCTACCTTCACCTGCGCGGACGGTCCAAGAACCTGATCCTCGGCCCGTCGGCCGAGAACATCTACCCGGAGGAGATCGAACACCTCCTCGACCAGTCGGCGTGGGTGGCCGAGTCGCTGGTGGTCAAGACCGAGGACGGCCTGACGGCGTTGATTTTCCCCGATTACGATCTGCTCTCCCGCGAGCTGAAGCTCTTCGGGCGCCCCGATCGCGAAACGGAGACGCGCCTGGACGCCCTGTTCCGCACCGTCCTCGCCGATGTCAACGTCCAGCTCCCGGCGTTCTCGCGCCTGGCTTCTTTCCGGCTCATGGAGCAGGAGTTCGCCAAGACCCCGACCGAGAAGATCAAGCGGCACCTGTACCAGTGACCTCGCCCGCCTTCCTGTCCACATCGGTGAGGAATCGCCAGCGAGCCCGGTTGCGCCGTCGCCATCGTGTTATTCTCGGCACTCGCGAGACTGACGAGAAAGGGGCGCTCCAAGCCATGCACGTCGAGAAGTTCTTCTCAGCTGCCGACCTGCAAGAGATCGAGGCGGCCGTCCGTGAGGCGGAGAAGCGAACCTCCGGAGAGATCGTCCCGTACGCCGTCTCGCACTCCGATCACTACGAGACCGCGGCCTGGAAGGGCGCCACGCTCGGTGCGTTCGCCGCTGTGGTGGCTGCCGGCGTGGCGCACTACTTGGGCGACGTCTGGGGCGTGCCGTCGTTGGGGTGGGTCCTGCTCCCCTCGCTTCTGGGTGGAGCCGTCGGCTACGTTGCAACCGCCGTGATACGCCCGCTCAAGCTCGCGCTCACCGGGGCGGCCAAGGTGGAGCACCGCGTTCGGGGGCGGGCCGCGGCGGCGTTCCTCGAGAACGAGATCTTCAAGACGCGCGGGCGCACCGGCGTGCTGGTCTTTCTTTCGCTCTACGAACGCCGCGTCGTGATCCTGGGCGACGCCGGGATCAACGCTCACGTGGAGCAGCACGAGTGGGACGCAATCGTCGGCGGCATCGTCGAGGGGATTCGCGCCGGACACCCCGGCAAGGCCCTCGCGACCGCCATCGCCCGCTGCGGCGAGCTGCTGGACCGCCATGGCTTGAAGATTGGGGGGGACGACGCCGACGAGCTCCCCGATCAGCTGCAGATGAGGGAGGAGTAGTGCTGCGCGCCGCGCGCTTCCGCCCGGTCGCTCTGGCAGCCGCGGTCCTCGCATTCGCCGGCACAGTGGGCGCGCGGGACGTCCCCTATCTCACCGGGCGAGTCAACGACACCGCCGGGATGCTTCCCATCGAAGTGCGCGAGCGTCTCCAGAACAGGCTGGCCGAGTTCGAGAAGGTTTCCGGGGCGCAGGTCGCGGTGCTCACGATCGCCTCGCTCGAGGGCGAGCCGGTCGAGGAGTACGCGCTTAAGGTGGGCCAGACGTGGAAGCTCGGCCGCAAGGGAGTCGACGACGGAGCCCTGCTCCTCGTCGCCAGGGATGATCGCCAGATGCGGATAGAGGTCGGCTACGGCCTCGAGGCCAAGCTCACCGATATCGCGTGCAAGAGGATCCTCGATGACGTGATGCGGCCGGCGTTCCGCGACGGCCAATTCGGCCCGGGGGTCGAGGCCGGGGTGGACGCCATCATCGGCACAATCCAGGGGAAGGACGTGCTCCCGCCCCGGGCACCGGCGCCGCTTCGAAGCGCCGCCCTGACGCCGCTCGGCGTCAGATTGTTCGCAACCCTGCTCTTCGTGATCGTGATCGGCGTCTTTTCCGTGGTGGCGTTGGTGGGCCAAGGCTGCATGAGCTGGTTTCTGTACGTCTTCTTGATGCCGTTCTACGCCGCCTTCCCGTTTGCCCTCTGGGGCCCGCCCGGCGCGGCGTTGATCCCGATCTGGATCCTCGGCTTCCCGATCGCGAAGCTCGTGCTGGGGAAGACCGTCGCCGGCAAGAGCTTCCTGGCGGCCCATCCCGGCCTCATCGCGTTCGCGGCCTCGAGCGGCCACGCCGGCTCCGGCGGAGGGTGGAGCTCCGCCGGCGGCTTCTCCGGCGGCGGGGGGAGCTTCGGCGGCGGCGGCGCGTCGAGCAGCTGGTAGCCGAGAGACCGGGGTCCGGGCTCCGAGAGCCCCTCATGGCCATGAGAACGCTCCCTACCGCTGTGGCGAGGAGCCTCGTCAGTCGTCGGGGACCGGGCGGTGCCGGTCCTGCTTGACCCGGGCGCGGAGTTTCTTCTCGGCGATGCGGCGTTGCTTCGAGAAGCGGGTCGGCCGTGTCGGGACGCGCGGGGCCTCTTCGGCGAGCGCGTCGCGCAGGAGCTCGACGAAGCGCTCAAGCGCCGCGGCCCGGTTTGCCCCCTGGGTCCGGTGGCGCTGCGAGCCGACGTGCATGACCCCGTCCCGGTTGACGCGCGTAGCGAGGCGCTCACGGATGCGCGCCCGCTGCGCTTCGCTGAGGCTCGGCGACCCCGCAACGTCGAAGGTGAGCGTCACCTTCGTCGCGACCTTGTTGACGTTCTGCCCCCCCGGCCCGCCGGCACGAGACGCGTTGAACGTCAGCTCCCCTTCCGGGATTGCCAGACCCACAGTGATCTCGATCATACCGACGGCATGATACAAGCCGCGGGATGCCGCGCGGCGCCGGAAGAACAAACCGTGCCGGGGATCGGCACGGCCTGCGCCAGAGTTGTTCTGCTTGGTGTGTTGTCGAGGGCGTGGCGGGGACTGCAGGGCGGCGGCCGGGCGCCCCCGGCCGCCGTGGAACCACGCGAGGAGAAAACGACGAACCCCACGCTAACCGACTCCGTTGAGCTGGAACGTGACGGAGATCGTCAGGTAAACGGCGACGACGTGCCCGTTGAGCGTCGCGGGCTTGTATCGCCATGTCTGGACCGCTTCGAGCGCGGCCTGCCCGCAACCGAATCCGGGGTCGCTCGTCAGCCGTACCTTGGTCACGTTGCCCTCCTGGTCGATGACGGCCTCGAGGGAAGCCACGCCCTGGATCCGCAGCTTGCGCGCGAGCTCGGGATACCGGGGAGCCGAGCGCTCGATAGGAACCGGCGGTTTGACGTCGCCTCCGATCTGGATCGGCTCGCCGACGGGCGGATCCACTTCTTTGGCGTCGTCCCCGGAACCCGTGTCGGGTCCGGTGTCAGGCCCCTCCGGGGTTTCCTCTCCCTCGCCGATCCGTTCACTCCCCGGTACGGTCTCCCTCCCTGGCGGTTCGGGACCGGCGTTCTTGGGGATTTCCAGCGGAACAATCGATGGCTGGACCAGCGTCGGCCGCGCGACGTGCGACGGTGCCGTGCGTCGGATGTGCTGACCGGCATGGCGGCCGTCGCCATCGCCGCCCATCGGCGGCAGGATGTGCACGATCAAGGGCGGCACCGTGACCATCTCCGGGACCTGGTCCACCGCCCAGAGCTGACCGACCATGACGAAACCGAGCGCCATGGCGTGGACGGCCAGGGCCGCCGGGAGTGTCGCGAGCTTCCGTTTCACCTCCCGCCTGGCGTTCGATGCGATCAGCGTGGTGTCGAACATGGCGGCCTCCTTTCGTCCGTGTCCCGTACTGCTGGTCTTTGGACACCCGCAGCGGCGGAACCGAAACCGGGTAGGATGGGGGCGATGAGGGACGGCGCCTCTCCTGGCACCTCCGGGGCAGGCTCGTGAAGGTTGCCTCGGAGGCCGAGTTCAAGCTCACCGTCGAGCGCTCACGCTTCCATGCGGCGGCCTTTCCCGCACGTTCCGAGGACGACGTCGCCGCCATGCTCAAGCGCAAGCGGAGCGAGCACCGCAAGGCGAACCATCATTGCTGGGCGCTGCGCAGCCGCGACGCCTCGGGCGTCCTCGTCGAACGCTCGAAGGACGACGGCGAGGTGGGACATCCCGGGCGCGTGCTGCTGGAGTTGTTGCGACGGGAGGACCTCGAGGGCGGGCTGTTGGTCTCGCGGGTCTTCGGCGGCGTCAAGCTCGGCGTCGGGGGCGTCTCGCGGGCGTTCCGAGAGGCCGGCCAGGGCGCGATCGCCGAGCTCCGCCGCACCCATTCGCCCAGCACCTAGCGCCGGAAGTCCAGCTCTCGGTCTGCAAACGACGATGGGCCCCGGGCGCCGGCCTACGCCTTCTGCCGCTCGAGCCAGCGGTTGAACAGCCACATGCTCAGGGCCGACACGAGGCCGACACCCATGAAGATCGCCCACCCGAGGGCGTTGTGCGACGGCACCAGGTCGAGCAGCCCGTCCGGCCGGCGCGTGGCACCCCTGGCCATCACCTCATTGAAGATGAAGGCCCCCACCGGCCCGCCCAGCAGCGACCCGAACGCCAGCGGAAGGTTGGCGTATCCGAGGAAGAGCCCTTCCTGCCCCTTCGGGGCCATGGCGCCCACGTACTCGTACATCCGAGCCGAGGTGAAGAGCTCGGCGAACGCCCCCAACGCGATGCACGTCACGACCATGAGCGACCCGACCGGAAGCCAGTGCCAGATCGGAGCCCGCAGGTCGGCCCCGACCAGGATGGGGACGAGGTTGATCGCCATCGCGAGGCCGATGATCACGGTGCCCACGATCATGGAGCGGATCGGTTTCATCTTCCCGAACGTCCGCGTCACGAGGAGCTGGAAGCACACGATCACGAAGGGGTTGGCCATGGTGTAGATGTCCATGGCCGGACTCGACTCGACGACCGTCTTCAGGTAGAGCGGCAGCGCGACGTACACCTGGTTGTACAGGAAGAAGAACCCGCACGAAACCGTCAGGAACAGCACGAAGCGCAGGTTGCCGAGCACGCAGATCATCCCGAGGATGATCTCGCTCGCCGAACGGCGCGGCTTCTCCGGCGCGCGCCCACCGGCAGTCGTCCCAACGTCCCGATAAAGCGCCGACACGACCAGAAAGGCGAGAACAGCCATCGTCATGGCGACGCCGAAGATCAAGGAAAGGTTGGCTCCGGGCCGCGTCCGAACGTAGAAAGCGACGGCGCGGCCGAACAGCGACCCGATGTTGACCACCACGTAGAAGATCGCGAACGCCAGGGTAGCGCGTGCCCCGGCGGTCTTTTGCGCCGTCCCGAGGATGCAGGGCTTCACGATCGACCCGCCAACCGCGATGAGCACGATGCCGAGGATGGCCGGCACAACGACGTTCATCCCCGCGCTCACCCCCCGTTCGATGGTGGGCGCCAGCGAGGCGCCGCCCATCCAGACCGGGTAGCCCATCAGGAAGTAGCCACCCGTGAGGAGGACGAAGGCGATCAGGAGAGCCCGGCGGAAGCCGATCTGGTCGGCGATCGTCCCCGACAGGACCGGCAGGAAGTACACCAGGTACCAGAGAAGCGTGTTGAAGATCGCCGGCCAGTAGGTCCCCAAGCCGAGCTGGCCAAGGTAGATGACGATGAAGCTGGCCATCGAGTAGTAGGCCGCCCTCTCGAACAGCTCGGTGACGTTGGCTGTCCAAAAGGCCCTTGGGAACCGTTCGGGTCTGGGGACTGTCATACGCACCACCCGCTTTCCGGCACCTCCAGGCCAGGGGTGCGGATTCTAGCAAAAGCGGGCCAGGAGCGACCCGCAGGTTCGGAGGTCGGCTGCACCGGACGGCGCCGGGTCTTCCCCGTCGCGCCTTGAATTGCGAATGCCTCGCTGGTAGATTGGTATTCAGGGTGCACTGGCGAGGGTGAGCTGATGCCTGACAAACCCAGGGAGCAGCGGAAGTTTCCACGGGTCCCCGCGGAGAAAGCCCTGCTGGTCAAGAAAATCGGGGACGAAGCCTCGGAGTCTCTGGCCAAGACGCGCACGGTCGGTGGCGGAGGCTGCATGTTCGTCCATCACGAGCCGCTGGGTGTCGGAGCGCGCGTCGAGCTGCTGATCTCGCTCGCGGGTCGGGTCATCAAGGCTCAGGGGCGTGTCGTCTGGGAAGTGATCGTGGAAACCGGACGCGTCGAGGTCGGCGTTGAGTTCCTCAGCATCTCCCCCAAGGACAGGCAGGCGATCGAGAACGCCCTCGCGGAGCAGACCCCGGCCTGATCTCCGGTACGTTCGTTTCATCCTGAGGCTCGCACTGAAACTCGCAGCAGAACTCTCCCCAGCGTTCAAGGCTAGTAAATCACGATCGACGCGTGGCCCGTCGACGCCAGGGTTTCCGTTGCGACGCCGAAGCGGTCCCCTCCGAGGACGGACCGGCGTGGGTGGTGGCCACCACGATCATGCCCTCGGGCAGAGACTGGATCCGCCCGGCGGCGATCTGTCCCGCCCGATTCTCGAGCAACGCGTACTCACGGCTCAAAGTGCGCGGCTCTCCCGCAAAGAGCCGGGTGTGCGGAACTTCCGCTAGTTCCGGCTCCAGCAGTGAGAGGGTCACCACCGGGACGAGGACCGCCCGGGGTTCGGACGCGCGGAGGAACGAGACGATGTCGGCAGCCGTCTTGAGGATCGGCAAGCGACGATCGAGGTAGAAGGTGAACGCCCCGACGTCGCGGTACTCCCCGGTTCCGAGCGCGACGGCTACCCCGTGGCCGCTTTCCTTCGTCGCGAGCGTGGCGATCGGCTTGTACGAACGGTATTCGTCGATGACCGGGGTCACGAGCTGAAGCACACCCATCACGACGACCACATAGGCCGCGGGTCCCAACGCGCTCACCAGCGGGCGGTCGGACGAGCGAAACAGCCGTAGAAACAGTACCGCCGCGGCGGCCACGAGCGCCAGCACGACCACCGCGCCGGAGATGATGGCCGTGGCCTGCGGCCAGCTGCTGACGCCAAGCAATTGAGGCCATGCGAGGGCCCCGACGATCAGCACAACCGACACGAGTCCGAACAGCAGGGCGATGCCTGCGCCGGTCACTCTGACCGTCCACCGTTCGAGCAACGTTGGCCGCTCGCTGGCCAGAAGGTCTACGAACCACACCGAGACCGCCACGAAGAGCATCGGGTAAAGAGGAAGCGTGTAGCTGGCAACCTTTGCCGACGAGATCTGCAGTACAAGCGCCATTCCCGCCAGGCTGCTCGCCACGAAGACGTGGAAAGCGGTGCGGAAGGGCGACCCCCGACGGACCCAGGCGATGCCGGCGGGCACCAGGAGCAGCGTCCAAGGCGCGAGGTAGGGCGGGACGTGGAGGAGGTAGTAGTACCACGGCTCCTTGTTGATGAAGAACGGGTCGTGGGGCAGGTTCTGGTTCCCGAAGGTGAAGAACCTCCCGACCTGGTTGTCCCAGAAGGCAAACCTGAGTGCCGGCTCGCCGCCGAAACGGTAGAGGGCCGCAACCCATGGAAGCACGAGGATCAGGAGCAGTGGGACGTACGCGGCCGACAAACCGGCAAGGAGGCGGAATCGCCGTTTCCACACCAGGAAGACCCCGACCGACGCCCAGATCAGCGCGGGGCCGATCAGGCCCTTGGCGTAGAAAGCCCCGGCCGCGGCGAGGAGAAATGCGAGCCAGCGTCCCGTCCCGGGCCGGAGGTAGGCGCGCCAGAACAGGAACAACGAGAGGGTGACCACGAACACGAGCGCCATGTCGGTGAGGACGATCCGGGCGTACTCCTGAAATTCGACCGCCGTGCCGCACAGGAACGCTGCGGCCCAGGCCGCGAGCTCGCGGCCGTCGGAGACCGCCATGTCACCCGGCGAGCGCGGGCCCCGCACGAACAGCACCAGGAGGACGAGCGTCCCGAACCCGTACAGCGCGGCGGGCAGCCGCACCAGCCCTTCGGTCACCCTGCCGGCGGCCCGGCAGATGGCGACGCCGGTCCAGTGCAGCAGCGGCGGTTTCTCGAGGAACGGAATGCCGTTGATCGTCGGGGTGACGTACGTCCCGTTGCGGACCATGTCCCAGATCATCCCGCCCTCGCGGGTCTCGTTGCCGCCCCACAGCGAGTGCCCGAACACACCGTGGAACGAGAAGAGCACCAGAAGGACCCAGAGACCTGTCCTGATCCGACGGTCGAGCAGGGGAACGGAGTTCGTTTTCGGCAAGCGGTCGGGCATGGCGAGCCGCGCGAGCCAGCCTCGCGCTCCGCCGCCTGGGATCGCTTTCTCGCCTTGCATCGGATCCTCCGCACCTACTCGACGCCGGCCCCTGCTCCGAAACGCGCCGGAAATTGGATAGTATTACAAATGAGGTGCTATCTCAACAGATGGGTTGCTACCGCCGAGGCGGCGGCGATTCCCCGCCCCGCACCCATCACGATCGCCCGGACGCGTCCACGCGGGTCTGTTCCCGGGCCGGCCGGGGACACGCCTGCTACGCTTGTACGGAACCCGGGGAGGCTTTCTTCGATGAACGCACGGCTCATTCGCTTTGCGGTCGGGGTCCTGGCGACGGCGTTCTCCGTGTCGGCTCAACCCGCGCGGGAGCCGCGCCTGTCGAACGTGACGGTCCTGGCAACCGGCGGCACCATCGCCGGCACCGGTGCGACCAGCACGACCACGGTAGGCTACAAGGCTGCCACCCTCGGCGTGGATGCCCTCATCGGTGCGGTGCCGGAGCTCGCCAGGGTCGCTCGCGTCAGCGGCGAGCAGGTGTTCCAGATCGCCAGCGAGAACATGACCCCGGCTCACTGGCTTCAGCTCGCCAGGCGCGTGAACGAGTTGCTCGCACGCGACGACGTGAACGGGGTGGTGATCACCCACGGCACCGACACGCTCGAGGAGACCGCGTACTTCCTCGACCTCGTGGTCAAGAGCCCCAAGCCCGTCGTGCTGGTCGGCGCGATGCGTCCTTCGACCTCGTTGAGCGCGGACGGCCCGATGAACCTCTACAACGCCGTGGCGCTGGCTGCGAGCCCCGATGCCGCCGGACGGGGCGTGATGGTGTGCATGAACGACCGGATCGACGCCGCGCGCGACGTCGCCAAGACCAACACGGCAACGCTCGACACGTTCCGCGCCCCCGATCTCGGCCCGCTCGGGGTCATGGAATCGGGCCACCCCGCCTTCTACCGCGCTCCCACCCGTCTTCACACCAGCGCGACCGAGTTCGACGTCGGTGCCATCCAGGAGCTGCCGAAGGTCGGCATCGTCCTCGCGTACGCCGGTTCGGGCCGCGTGGCGATCGACGCCATGGTCGCGGCGGGCGTACGAGGTATTGTCCACGCCGGAACCGGCAACGGCAGCCTTGCGACCGACACTAAGGCGGCGCTCGTCGAGGCCCGCTCCAAGGGGATCGTCGTGGTGCGGGCGAGCCGTGTGCCGGGCGGCGCGGTGGCGCGCAACGGCGAGGCCGACGACGATGCGCTCGACTTCGTGGCCGCCGACAACTTGTCGCCACAGAAGGCCAGAGTCCTCCTGATCCTCGCGCTGACGCGGACGGCCGACACGCGAGAGATTCAGCGTATGTTCCGGCGCTATTGAATCAGTGTGACCTCGCCGGAGCATGAGTGTCCTCGCCCGTTCGGCGTCCTGAGTTCGCCCGCGCGGGTCACTCTTCGCCGGGACCCAGCGCGATGGCCTCCCTGCCGGCGCCCGGCGACCGGTTGACCAGCCAGACCCCGAACAGGATCACGGCGCCCCCGATGACCGTCGTCACGGTGACGCGCTCGCCCAGCAGGGCGGCCGCGACGGTCATGGCCACCAAGGGTTCGAGGTAGAGCAGCGCGCCCGCCTCCGAGGCCGGCATCCTCTGCAGGGCGTCGTACCACGCGATGTAGGCGAGGCCGGAGCATGCGACCCCGAGGAACGCGACGGCGGCCCACCCGCGAGCCGAGAGCCTCGAAACCTCCGAGAGGCCAGGACCACCCGCCAGCACGAGCGTCGAGAAGAGCCACCCGATCCCCATCACGTACGCCATCATCCGGATGGCGGGGTGGGAGCGAAACGCCCGGCGCGACAGGACCGAAAACACCGCCCAGTTCGGCGCGGAGATCAGGATTAGAATGTCGCCGGCCGCCCCGAACCTACCGTGCAGGAGCGTCGCCGGCTCCCCTCGCGTCACGACCAGTACCACGCCGATCGCCGCCAGCGCGATCCCCGTAATGCGTAACGCGCCAAGGCGCTCTTTGAGCACCAACCGGCCCAGGATCACCATGAACACCGGGGTGGTGGCCACGATCCAACCGCTCGTACTGGCCCGCGACGTCACCAGGGCGTTGGACTGCAGCCACTGGTGGAACGTGATCCCGACTAGGCCGAGGACTGCGAAGAAGCCGAGCGTCCGCAGAGGGACCGCCTCCAGCTGGCGAGAGGCCGTCACCGCAACGCCGAGCACCGCCACCCCCATGGCGAAGCGCAGCCACACGATCGTGGCCGGAGACACCTCGGTCAGGGCGATCTTGGTGGCGATGAACGACGCGCCCCAGACCAGGACCGCGAAGAGCCCCTCGGCGATGGCCCGTGCCCGGGCCGTATCCGTCACGAGCGGAACCCTGCCACGAGAAGGCTACCGCAGGTTCTCCGCCTTCCACTTCATCGCCATCAGGATGCGGTTGTACCCGCTGGGATGGTCGAAGAATATGAACTCCTCGACCGGGCCGGGCTTGAGTTTGCGGTACTCGCCGAGCTTGAGGTCGACCTCGGCCTCGGCGTCGGGCTGGCGGGCGGCGTTGAGGCCGAAAATGTCGGCTTCCGCCTCCTGCGTTCGGCTCATGGTGTTCGTTACCGGCGTCGCCACGAAAAAGAAGACCGACAGCAGCAGCGCAAGGAGCGGCAGCCCGGCGACGTCGGCGACCCCCGCGATTCCCCACCGCGAACCCCACCGCGCCCACACGCGGTCAAACGACCAGCGCAGGAACGCGAACCCGACCACGATGAGCACCCCGAACTCGACGATGCCCTTGTACACGTGATTGAGCACGTAGTGCCCCATCTCGTGCCCCATCACCGCCTCGATCTCGGCCAGCGAGCAGCGTTTCAGCAGGTTGTCGTTGAGCGCGATGCGCTCGGTCCCGAGGAACCCGGCGACGTTGGCCGAAACCCGGGTCGTCTGCTTGGAGGCGTCCATCACGAACACGTCGGTGGCCGGGATGCCGTTGGCGCGGGCCAGCCGAAGGATCGGGCCCCGGATCGACTCGTCCTTGAGCGGCGTGTACGTGTTGAAGAGCGGCTCGATGAAGACTGGAGCGATCGCGATGGCGACAACCGCGAAGAGCACACCCACGCCAGCGCCCCACAACCACCAGGTCCGCGGCGCGCGGCGGATCGCGGCGTAGATGGCCATCAACGCCAGCCCGCCAAAAATCGCGCCGACCAGCAGGCCCTTGGCCTCGTCACCCATCCAGGGCCCGAAGGTCTGCGTGGCCAGACCGTACTTGTGCTCTCGGAAGAACCCCGTGTACACGGTGAGCGGGAAGGACAGCACCGTCGTCACCAGGAGGTACTGCAGCCAGTAGAGCGCAGTCTGCAGGCTCGCGAAGCGGGTGACCCGCACCGCCAGGTCGCGCATCCTGGCCGACAGCCGTGTCGCGAGCAGCAAGACCGCCACCGCGAAGCCGTACAGGAACCCCCAGAGCTGCAGCCAGTACCCTCCCTCAAAGTAAGCGTCGGAGCGCGCTCTCTGCTCGGGGCTGACCTTCGCGAGATAGGCGTCCGTCGCTGCGACCGCATCGAAGGCGCCAGGATGATCGGCCTGAGCCACAACGGGCTGAGACGGGGCCTGATCGTGACCTCCCGCGCGGACGATGCCGGATGACACGACGGTCGCCATCAACGTCACCACAAGGAAACGCACGCCGGCGCGAAACACGTTCATCCCACCCTCCTTACTTGCCCGGCCCGGAGCCGCAAAGTCTGCCAACCAAGGATCACGCTCATCCTACGGCATCTCGCACCGGAAGTTGCCCTTCTCAGGGGTCGCGGCGACCGCCACGGTGCGCTAGCATGCGGGCACGTGACCGGCAGCTTCCCAGACAAGACCTACCAGCGCCGAATTCGGGCGTGGACGCTGTACGACTGGGCCAACCACGGGTACGTCACGGTGACCGCCACTACGTTCTTCCCACCCTACTTCGTGGCCGTGGCGTCGCCTGCGTTCGCTGCCGGCGTGGGCGCGGCACAGGCGCGGGACACGGCGTCCAACGTCTACGCGTTCGCCGTCTCCGGCGCGCTCCTGGCCGTCGCCGCGCTGGCGCCAATCGTCGGCACCGTCGCCGACCTGACCGGCAGGCGCAAGCGCCTGTTGCTCCTCACGACGTGCCTCGGGGCGGGCCTTGCGTCCGCGATGGTCGCGGTCACGACCGGTCGGTGGGTGCTGGCGCTCGCGCTGTACGTCGGTTCGCAGATCGCGGTCAACATCGCGCTCGGTCTCAACAGCAGCCTCCTCCAGCATCTGGCGCGACCCGAGGACATCGATCGGAGCTCGGCGCTCGGGTACGCCATGGGGTACGTCGGCGGCGGTCTGCTCCTTGCGATCGCCACCGCAACGTACCTCCTCGCCGACCGGTTCGGGATCAGCCGCGATGTCGCCGTGCGGAGCGCCTTCTTCGCCGTGGGCGTCTGGTGGCTGGGCTTCGCGATTCCGCTCGCGATCGGGGTGGCGGAGCCGCCCGCCGTGCCGCTCGCCCACGGCGCCACCGGAAGCCCGATACGGGACGCGCTGATCCGCTTGAGCCGCACGTTGCGGGATCTCCGCGGCCGCCGCGAGCTGTTCACCATGCTGCTCGCGTTCTGGCTCTACATGGAGGGAATCGGGGCGATCATCCTCCTCGCGACCGCCTACGGAGCGGCACTCGGGCTCCCGACCGCAGCGCTCATCGGTACGCTGCTGCTGACGCAGTTCGTCGCGTTCCCCTACGCGCTCGTTTTCGGCCGGATCCCGGACCCCACGGCCACTCGGAGGGGACGGGCGCTGGCAATGGTGCTTTGGACGGCAGCCACCCTCCCGGCAATCGGCTGCGTCGCCAATTATCACGGAAACCTCGGCGTCTTCCTCACTCTCGCCCTCGTCGCTGCGGACCAGGCAGTCGGTTTCGCCTTCGCGCGCGCTCTCGGCGACGTCCTGCTCGAGCGCCTCGCCGCACGACTCGACGCGAAGAGGGCCATCATCCTGGGGTTGGCGATCTACGCGACCATCCCGATCTGGGGGTACTTCCTCCGGACGGAGGCGGAGTTCTTCCTGATCGGCGTCCTCGTCGGCAGCGTCCAGGGAGGCACGCAGGCACTCTCCCGGGCCGTCTACGCGGCGCTGTCGCCGCGCGCCAAGTCCGGGGAGTTCTTCGGGTTGTATGCCCTCTCGGAGAAGTTCGCCGGCATCCTGGGTCCTTTGCTGTACGGCGTGGTCGGCGAGATCACCCACAACCCCCGCGCGAGCATCCTCTCCGTTGCGCTGTTTCTCGCCCTCGGAATTGCCGTGCTTTCACGGGTCGACGTGAGGGCGGGCGAGCGCGCCGCAGCCGCCGAGGACGCCGTCATCGCCACCGCCCGCGCTGCCGATTGAGGCGCGGATACGAACGCCGCACCGGCGGGGCGCGGAGACCCGGTGCGAAGCCCCCAAGATCGTCCGGGACGATGCCGTAAGATACCGGCGTGGCCGCGGGAACCTCCACCGTCGTGCGCGTGACACCGGCGTGGGACCGACCGGAGATGCGGGCCTGGTGCGAAGGTCTCGAGGCCCTGGCGCCGACCGTGCCTCACGATGCCGTGATCTACCGCGGCCGGAATGTGATCTTCCGCGCCAGCACCGGCGACCGCGAGGTCGCCGTCAAGCGTTTCCCGGTCACGAGCGTCGGGAAACGCCTCATCTACCGCCTTCGCGCCACCAAGGCCGTCCGAGCGTTCGACCATGGCGTCTGCCTGCTCGATCTCGAGGTGGGGACGCCGCGACCGCTCGCGGCCGTCGATGTCCTCCGCGACCGGTGGCCCGTCGCCTCGTACTTTTGTTCGGCCTTCGTGCCGGATTTCCTCGAGGCCCGCGTCCTGCGTTTTCCCGACACGCCGGACCGGGCGCACCTCCTCGGGTTGCTCGGCGGGTTCGTGGGCCGTCTCCACGAACTCGGCGTGCTGCACCTCGATCTCACGGCGGGCAACGTCCTGCTCGTGCCGGACTCCGGCCGTCCCGACGGCTTCGAGTTCCAGCTCGTGGACATCAACCGGATGCGGTTCGGCCGCGTCGGCGTGCTCGCGGGCATCGCCAATCTCGTGCAGCTCCGTCTCAACGACGACGGCGAGATCTTTTTCGGGTACTGCCGCGCTCGCGACCTCGACCCCGTGCGGCTGCGCGGTCTCTACGACACCAGGCTCGCTCTCCGCTCGCTCCGACAGACGTTCAAGGAGCGCACCCGACCCTGGCGAAGGCGATTCGGCCTCTGAGTTCGCTCAGGGGGCGGCCGGGGGCGCCAGGATCACGTAGCTGCGCCCGCCCGGCTGGGGCAGGTCGATGCGCCGCTGCACGGTGAACCCCAGCCGGTCCCGCAGCAGCGCGAGACCGGCTTCCTTCGACTTGGTTCGCGTCGTCTCCGCGACCAGATGGAGGTCCGGCGAGGCGGCAAGGCATTCGCGGAGCTGGGCGACACCGACGATTCTGCGCGGCGTCAGGCCTGCCTCGAAGTCCATCGCGGCGATGATGGTCTCGTCGGGCTGCCAAAGCCCGAGAGGGTAGCCGGCCGCGGCATCCTCGGCCGCCCTCACCACCGGCGCGAGGTCCTGCGCCCGGTCGATCACCGGGAAGACCAGCGGCGCCCAACATGACCACGCGATGACCCAGCAGGCGACCGTGCCGGCGAGTGCCGCCCCCAGGCGGCAGCCGCGCGCCGCGAGCCATGACCTCACCGCCAGATACGTGCCTGCCGCCCATCCCGCGAGCAGGGTCGCCACGGGCGCCGCAGGCGCCGGCGCTTTCAGGTGCAGCACCGCGAGGAACAGCGCGGGCGGCAGAAGGAGCGCCACGGCCCCGATGAGCACGGCGGTGGCCTTCACCATCGTTCGGTCGAGGCGGCCGGGGGCCCCGACAGCTTCGCCCACCCACACCCCACCCAGCAGCGCGAAACCCGGCATCATGAGGGCCGCGTAGATGTCGCGAGCGGTCGCCGCAGCCGAGAGGACAACCAGGCCGGGCACGATCGCGGCAACCGCGAAACGCCATGCCGATCTCCGGGCGCCGGTCCCACACCCTCGCCACGCTGCAGCCATAGCGGAAACCATCAGAAGGGTCCACGGCAGCAATAGAACCGGCAGCAGCAGGAGATACGTGCCCGGCGAGCCCGGGTGCGACCTGGTGTAGCCGACACCGGGAACCTCGGTGAAGCGCCCCACCAGGTTGTTGAAAAAAAACGCCCTCAGAAAGCTCGCCCCATCCGGGCGTGCGGCCACGGCCGCCACCCAGGGGAAGATCGCCGCCGCCTGAACAGCCAGGGGCGCGAAAAGCTCCCACGCAACGAGCTCACGCCACCGCCGCTCCCACACAACGAACGTGACCACGGCCAAGGCCGGAACCATCCAGGCGACCGCGTTCTTGGTCAGGAAACCGACCGCCAGAAACATGTGCATCACCGTGTACCAGCCGAGCTTCGCCCAACCCCGCTCGGCCATCAGCCCCCGGTAGCATCCGAGCAGGGCGCCGGCCACGGACATCAGCAGCAGCGCATCGGTGGCGATCCATATCTCGACGCGGTACGCGAGATAGAAAGTGCCCATGAAGAGGCCTGCCGCGAGCGCGGCCACCCGTCCGGCCGCTGCCCGCGCGAGGACGCCGACCAGCAGGGCACCGGCAAGCGCGTAGATCACGTTGGGCAGGCGGACGGCCACCGCCCCCGGACCGAACAGGCGGGCCGAGCCGGCAGCCACCCAGTAGTAGAGCGGCGGTTTCTCGCAAAAAGGCGCATCGCCCAGGTGCGGCACCGCGAGATCGCCTCCGGCTCGCGCCATGCGCGCGGCGATTGCCGCCTCCCGCGGCTCGTCCGGCTTCCAGAGCCCCCTGCCGAGGACCCCGAATGCGAGGTGGAGCGACACCGCGCCGACGATGATCAGCGGCCAGTGCTTCAGGAGTCGTTCCGCGGCGACCACGCCGGATTATCCCACGCCGGTGCCATCAGGTTCCCGGTACACCTTCGTACACTCGCGAGTGGGCTCGCTCGGGCCGGCCATGGGGTCTCCTCGCGGGCGCGGTCGGGGGTTCAGACCGACCTTGCGTGTTCGCCCAGTGCGATCTATATTGAGAAACGTACTGCCTGGAAATGGGTGATATCGAGGCGCATTCGTGAAACACCGCACTCGTTTCAACCGGAGAGCCGCCAAGGAGGGACTCGATCATGAGCCGCAACGCTCGCCTTACCGTGCTGGCCCTTGGCCTGGCCGCGACGCTTTCGGCCTGCAAGAAAGCCCCGGTCGCGCCTCCCTCCTCGATGCTGGGCCACTGGGAGGGGAAAGCCGAAGTGGCCGTAAACTGGTGCAACGCCAAGGAGCTCGACGTCTCGCTCACGATCAATGAGGACGGCACGGTCACCGGGAAGGTGGGCAACGCCACGCTGAAGGACGGGTACCTCTATCCGAACCCGGGCAAACCGCCCAAGGGGTTCACGCTGCAAACGAAGTACGTTGTCGAGGCAGACCTGGACGGCCCGTTGGTCGCGGCCGAGAACATCGTCCGCGAAGAGATTTGCATCCCGGTCGAACTGAACAAGGATGCGCAGCTCACCGGCGCCTTCATGACGTCCGGGACCGAGTACGGCGGAAAGAACGAGAGGGTCTTTTCCGGAGGTCTCCGGCCTCTCACGAAGGCCGCCGGGCGGTAGGAACCTCTCCTCGCCTCAGGGCGGTTGACAGAACAGTGCGTCGAAGGCAAAGTGACGGCGCGGCGGGGGGAACCGCGCCCCTGGGTGTGCGCGCTGAAAGCAACCGTTCGGAGGAACGATGGCCCTCGATATGGACTTCTCGAAGCTCCAGCCCCACGACGTCCTCGATCTCGCGATCTTCGCCGAGGAGGAGGCACACGAGCAGTACGAGCACTTCGCCACCGTGATGGACACTCACGGCAATCGGGACATCGCCGACTTCTTCCGGAAGATGGCCCATCGCGAGCAACTCCACCGCCAGCAACTGGCGGAGCGCCGCGAAGCGCTTTACGCCAGCGCGCAACCCAACCTTGCCAACCGGGCGCTATGGGGCGTCGAGGCGTCGCACGACGTGAGGGCGTCCGACGCCGTCACCGCTCAGGAAGCTTTCGAGATCGCGATGGCCGCCGAGCGGAACGCCGAGGCGTACTATGCGGCCGCGTTGCAGCAGGTGACCCAGCCTCAGGTCGCCGAGCTGTTCGAGAGCCTGCGCCTGTCCGAGATCGAGCACCAGCGGATGCTGCAGCTGGAGATGGCCAAGCGTCCTTCGTAGCACCCGACCCGGGCGTGTCGGCCAGCCGGGCCGTAGAGCGCCCTCCTCAGCCGAACCGCAGGTATCTGATGTACGAGTCCGGGTCCGCGAACAGACGGGTCCGGACCAGTTCGAACGCCCTCTCGTTCGCGGCGTACTTGCGCCCGATGTCGAGCGCCGGAACTGTCCGGTTCACTGCCCTCTTGATTCCGATTCGCACCCTGTCCGGGAGGAGACGGGCCAGGCGGGACGAGAGCCGGGCGCGGACGTCGAGGGCCGCCGTCGGCCCGCGACTGCCGGGAAAGTCCTTCCGCTTCCATCCAGCGGCGCCGAGGTGGAAGAACGCGTCGCCGTAGATGCTCCCGAAGTGGCAGTGATCCTCTCCGCGGTTCGTACGTTCCAGAGGCAGCCATTCGAGACCTTCGCGGAACGCCAGGAAACCGTAGCCGACACCGGAGTCGGGATGGTGACGGAACCGCCGTCGGTACCGTCGGTAGTCGGCCGAGGCACGCTCGGCTTCGCTCAGCAGGAAACGCGGGCGCCGCTCCCGGAGGAAATCCCGCGAGATCAGCATTCCCGCCGTGAACGGCTTGCGGTCCAGCCGGTTATCGCGCACGGCGGCCGCGAACGGGCAGCCGGGCGTGAGAGGTCGCGCCAGATCCTCGAACCACCCGGAACGGACGGGAAAGGAGTCCACGTGGAGGGTCGCAACGTGCGTCGCGCCGTCCTCGAGCGCGATTGAAATCAACTGCTCCAGGTAGTGCGCGTGTTCCTCGCTCTTCCTCTCCTTCGTGGCCGGGAGGTCGAGGAGCGTCGCAGCCGGATCCCTGGCGAGTCGCGCGCGCAACGGCGAGGCCAGGCGGGTGACGCAGCCGTAGATCGTGTAGGGAGTCGGGGTGTGCCTGCGGATATACTCGAGGTGCAGGTCGAGGAGCCGCTCGCTGCCCTCCCGCACCATGTAGACGACGACGATCCCCAGCTTCATGGCCGACCGGCCCGGCTCGAGGCCTGGAGGGCCCGCAGGAAGAGGTCACACTCGAACCCGGCCGGATCGAGGCCGACGCCGTCCAGCATGATCGGCTCGTCCTTGGGCACGCCACGCGTCAGAGGGACGTTTTCGGCCAGGCAGATCGGCAGGCCCGGGTGCGAACCCCCTGCCCCGCAGCCGTCGATCATCCCGTAGCAGGTGTAGCCGCCGATTCCGTCCAGCACTTCGCCCGACCGCAGGTCGCGCTTGGCGTAGGCGAAGACGTTGGCCCGGAAGCCGGCCGCCGGCTCCAGCAGTGACCGTCCGTCCAGCGCTGCCTCGGCGACGCACTCCATCGCCTCGACGTGGCACAGGTGGTAGGGGCGGTAGAAGAGGTAGAAGGGCCCCTTCCCCATCTTGTAGTACGCCATCATCTCCTGCTGATACGGATGTTCGCAGCGCCCGATCGCAAACACGCCGCCGTCGGGTTGAGCGCCCAGAACGTAATCCACAAAAGGCCCGTGGCGGCGCCAGAGCGCCTCGATGTCCAGCAGGCCGAAGACCTCGCGGACCTGCGCCGCCCGGGGTCCGTGCATCCCTGGAACCGGCGTGGCCAGCCCGAGGGCGTTCGCCAGCAAGGCCATCTCTATGCAGAGCTTCGTGCCATCGGTGTACGCGGTGCACATCTTGTACCCGAGGTTTCGCTTGTCGGCCTCGGGGACGATGCTGGTGGGGTTCGCGTACCGGTCCAGGAACCCTTTCATGTTTCCGGCCATCACCAAGTCGAACCCCCACAACGTCAGGTCGTCGACGAGGTGCTTCAGAACGCCGTGCTGATCGCCGTCGCAGCTCGTGTAGACGAGGCCGTTGCGGTGGGCCAGCTCCGCCAGGTAGGGACCGAAGATCAGATCGATCTCGGAGTTCATGAGCACCAGGTGCTTCCGGCTCTGGAGGGCGGCGATCGCGAAGCGGGCGGCGTGGCCGATGCAGTTCGACGACTCGATGAGCACGTCGGCGCCCTCGCACTCCGCGAGGAGCATCCCGTCCCCGCACACGGCCACCGCGCCGCGACTCAGGGCTTCACGAACGTCGCGGGCCGTCCCGGCGGCGGCGTATGCGCGCCCCATCATCGCCGTGCACGCTTCTGCCCTCTCGATCTCGATGTCCGCAATGCCGACGCACCTGATGCCGGGGGTGCGGCAGCACTGGTAGAAGAGGCCGCGGCCCATTGCGCCCGCGCCCACGATCGCAACGCGGACCTCGCGGTCGAGTGCCTTGAGGCGGCCGAGAGTCCCGCTCATGAATGCCTCCGCCCGACCCGAGCTCAGGTCTTGGGCGGCGCAGCGCCGTCCGCGGATTCGACGGCCTTCGCCTTGGCGGTCATGAGGCTGGTCAGGAACGCCGAGAGGAGGCCGCCGAGGTTCTCGCCGCCCTGCACGAGGAAGTCGGGGGTGACCTTCACGTTGCCTGACGCCACCTGCTTGGCGATCTCGATCGCCGTGAC
Organism: Thermoanaerobaculaceae bacterium; assembly: GCA_050018455.1. Taxonomy (GTDB): domain Bacteria; phylum Acidobacteriota; class Thermoanaerobaculia; order Thermoanaerobaculales; family Thermoanaerobaculaceae; genus RBG-13-68-16. The sequence goes on from JBEKAA010000003.1 coordinate 129,099, forward strand.
GCCTTGCGCGCCCACAGCCTTGTTCTGCAGCTCGTACGCCTTCGCGGTGGACTCTCCCATAGCCAGGATCCGCGCGCCCTCGGCGTCGCCCTTGGCTCGGATCCCCTTGGCCTCGCCCTCGGCACGGAGGCGGACCGATTCCCCTTCGCCTTCCGCGAAACGGATCGCCTTCTGCTTGTTCTGCTCTGCGATCTTGACGCCGATCTCGGCTTCGACGAGGTTCTTCTGCTGGTCGGCCTCGGCGCGGGTCTTCTCGGTCGCGATTCGCGTCCCTTCGGCCTTCTGCTGCTCCTGGTACATCGCGAGTTGCTGCTGGGCGATGATCTTCTTCGTCTGCGTGTCCATCAGCTCCTGCGGGAGCTTGATCTGGCAGATCAGCACGGAGACGCACTCGACGTGGTACCGCTCGAGCTCGACGCGCGCACGCTCCTCGGCCTTCTTCTGCTCCTCCTGGCGGTCCTGGAGGAAGTTCATCGCCGACGTGGACGACGCCTGGTTGCGGAACGAGGAGTCGATCATCGGGTGGATGACGTGCATGATCAGGTTGTCGATGGAGCCGATCTTGGCGACCATGTACGGCGCCTGATCCGGGCGCACCCGCACGATGACCTTGACCGAGACGGAGATCTCGAAGCCGTCGCGGGAGACCACCCGCAGCGGGTCGAAGCGGGTCTCCTTGGAGTCGTCCCAGTCGACCGAGATGTTCGTGGTGTCGACGATGTAGACGATGTAGGCGCGGCGGTTGAGGTAGTAGATGCCCGGGCCGGCCACCTCCTGCTGGATGCCGCGAAACCCCTTCGGGACGACGTAGCGTTCGATCCCGACGGAAAAGCGGTCGTCAGGCTGCGACGTCTGCTCCTTGTCAACTGTCGTGCCCTCCCGCGCCGCCATGGCGTCGACGAGCTCCTTGATCTGCTTCGGCTCCTCCCCGACGTTCGAGACCACGACCGCGACCTGCCCGCGCTCCACGACGGCGACGTCGTCCAGCTCCACCTGGAACATCTGGGGGTTGACGTAGTAGGTGCCTGGCTTGAGGACGTCGAACTGCGGGCCGCGCTGGCCGCCCGCCGCGAGGAACGCCGACGCGTTCTGGAAGTCGCTGTGCCCCGCAACCGACTTGGCGACGTACTCGTCCTCGGGCAAGGGCTCGCCGTCGAGCGCGGTGACGAGGCCGATCTTGTTGGGCGGGATCACGGTCGCGTCCCGCACCTCGACGCGGAACAGGTCGGTATTGACCCTGTAGGTGCCGGGCAGGAGGATCTCGATCTGCGGGCCCTTCTGGCCGCCGTTGGCCAGGAACGCCTCGCCGTCCTCGAACGCGCTGTGGCCCTCGACCTTCTGCGCCAGCAGCCGGCCCGGCGGGATCGGCTTTCCGTCCATGGAGTTCACGAGTCCGACCCGGCCCTTGTCGATGATCGTGACCGGCACCTTGCGAACCTTGAAGAGGATCGGGTTGATGCGGTAGTTGCCGGGGGGCAGGATGCTGATCTGCGGGCCCTTCTCGCCGCTGTTCTTCAGGAAGCCTTCCCCGTCCTGGAAGAGGTTGTGGCCGGGAACGACCCGCGCGAAGATCCGCCCCGCCGGAACGGGGTCGCCGTCGATCGACTCGACGATCCCGACCTCGACCTCCGCGATTACCGTGAACGGGACCTTCTTCGCCTTGTACAGGAACGGGATCAGCAGGTGCAGTCCGGGCGCGAGCGTGCGGGCCTGGATCCCGATCTCGTCGCGCTGGGCCACCACCCGCCCCTGCGGGAGGTCCCTCCCGAGGTACTTGCGCTCGAGCACGGCGAGCTCGGTGCCGCCCACGACCACGAACGACTTGAAGAAGACGATCAGGAGAAAGAGTGCCGCAATGCCGACGAGAAGCCCCATCCAGGGAAAAGCCGCCGCGACCATGTGACGTCCCTCCGTTTGCCGAACCGACTCGCCCGGCGCTTCCGGCGGCGGCGTCCCCCGCGGCCGGGTGCCAAGGCGTCTACTTCATCACTCCCCAGCAACCCTCATCGGACAAGGTCCAGCAACCGCTTGACGGCGCTGTCGGCCGAACCGATCGCCGTGTTGAGCACCACGACATTGGTCGAGGCGAGCAGCCGCTCGTGCTGAGCCCGGAGCAGGTCCGTCCTCGCGGCGTCGAGCCCGACGAGGTGCGGGTTCGTGAACGGGAACGCCTTGCCGGTGCCCCCGGGCAGCTGCCCCGAGGCCAGGACCCGCGCGGCCTCTCGGGCATCGAGCTGCTGCACCATCGGCAGCACCGGGTCCTTGCCGAGCAGGACGGCCAGGCGCGGCGCCGTGCGCCGGGCGTGGCGCGCCGCACCACCGAGCCAGTACGGGTCGAGCATGACGCGCCCGTTCTTCGAAGCCTCGATGCAGGCGGCCGCGCCGCGGTCGAGCGGGCACTCGTCGTTCGGGTGGTTCACCGTGCACGCCTCACGCGAGACCACCATGTTCTCGAGCTTGGAGCGCTCGAGCAGCTTCTCGATCTCCCGGAACTTGCCGATCCACTTTGCCTTGAGGTAGAGCTTGCGCTCGATGAGGTCGGCGACCGGTTCGGACGCGCCGAGGCGCACGAGCACCGAGTCGTTGCTGACCAGCCGGACGCCCTCTTCACGCATAGCGGCAGCCAGAAGCCCCGTGCGGCCGGAGCCCGGCCCGCCCCAGATCATGACCCCCTTGCCGCCGACGTCGAGGGTGGCGCAGTGGGCGAGCAGCGCCCCGGATGTGCGGGAGGCGGTCTCGGCCGCGAGCTGAAGCGCGAGCGATCGGACCTGCCCGTAGAACGCGGTGTTGAACGCGAACGCGGTCGAGGTCTCGAGGCTCACGAGCCCCGACGGCTCGCGCCCTGTGATGTCCTTGACGGCGTAGATCACGGCGTGCGGTTCGAGGTCTCCCTCGAGCGGCGCGGGGTAGAAGTTCTCCTGGTAGAAGTCGGCGAGGTGCGGGGAGTTGGTCCGCAGCTGCACCACGATCCCGGCGATCGCCGCGTTCCACTCGAAGTAGGCGTCGGGCGCGAGGTGCGAGGAGGCCTCCTCGAGCAGCGCGTTGCGCGCGTCGAGCCCGACGACCGGCCTCGCCTCCGCGTACGTCGCTACCTTGGTAGCCACGTTGTTGAGCGCACGCGGGCGCAGACGCCGCGGCTCCTCCAGGCGCGCGAGCGCCTCGCGTATGCGCCGGCACCCCTCTTCGATGCGCTCCATCGAGGTCGCGAACGAGATGCGCACGTGCGCGTCGGTGCCGAAGGCCTCGCCTGGAACGACGGCGACGTGCGCTTCCTTGAGCAAGTAGTAGGAGAGCCCGTAGGTATTGCGGATCGGCGCGCCGCCGAACTCGCGGTCCAGGTAGCGCGTGACGTTCGGCATCACGTAGAACGCCCCGGACGGCGACGCGCAGGAGACCTCGGGGAGGGAGCGCAGCCGGTACACGATCGCGCTGCGGCGCCGTTCGAACTCCTGCCGCATGCGCTCCACATCCATGGCGCACTCCTTGAGCGCCACGACGGCGGCCTTCTGCACGAACGAGGTCGCGTTCGAGGTGTTGTGGGACTGGATCTTCGAGCAGGCGGCGACGATCTCCCGCGGACCGGTGGCATAGCCCAGGCGCCAGCCCGTCATCGAGAACGCCTTCGAGAAACCGTTGATCACGACGGAGAGTTTCTTGATCTTGTCGTTGAGGGAAGCGATCGAGACGAACCGCTGTCCGTCGTAGATCAGCTTCTCGTAGATCTCATCCGAGATCACCCAGATCTGCTCGCGGACGCACACCTCGGAGATCTCCTCGAGCTGCTCGCGCGTGTACGTCGCCCCCGTGGGGTTGCACGGGTAGTTGAGGATGATCGCCTTTGTGTTGGGCGTGATCGCCGCGGCGAGGTCGCGCGCCTGGAGCCGGAAGCCGTCCTCCTCCCGGGTCGGGACCACGACCGGGTTGGCCTTCGCGAGCTTGACCTGGTCGGGGTACGACACCCAGTAGGGCGCCGGGATCAGGATGTCGTCGCCTTCGTCGTAGAGCGCCATCGCGACGTTGAACAGCGAGTTCTTGGCGCCGGCCGAAACGATGATCTCATCGGGTGAGTACCTCAGGCCGTTCTCGCGCTCGAGCTTTTCGCAGATCGCCTTCTTGAGATCCGGAATGCCGTCGTTGGCGGTGTACTTGGTGAAGTTGGCGTCGATGGCGGCCTTGCCCGCGCGCTTCACCAGCTCCGGGGTCGGAAAGTCGGGCTCGCCGACCGAGAAATCGACGACGTCGATGCCCTGCGAGCGCATCTGGGTCGCGCGGGCGTTGATGCGCAGGGTCGGGGAGAGCGCGATGCGGTTGACGCGGTCAGAGAGCATGACGGATCACCTCACCTCTGGCGGTGACACCGCCCTCACTTCTTGTCCTCGTCCTTCTTGCCGCGCTTGACGATCTCCCGGAGGTTGATCCCGGTGAGCGACTCGACCACGACCGGCAACTGCGCGATCACACCTGCAACCTGACCGGTCAGCTGGGAGGCGCCGCTGGCGTCGCCGACCATGATGATCTTGTCCACCTTGGAGAGCGGCTCGGAGACCGCCCTGGCGAGCTCGGGCAGCTGCTTGATCACCATCTCGGCGAGGGCTGCGTCGGTGTACTCCTTCCACGCCTGCGCCTTCTGGCGCATCGCGTCGGCCTCGGCTTTGCCCTTGGCGGCGATCGCCTCCGCCTCCGTCGTCCCGTACAGCCGGATGCCGGCCGCCTTGCCCTTCGCCTCGAGCTCCTTCTTGTACGCGTCGGTGTCGGCTTCGAGCTTGGCCTGGTAGTGCATCGCCTCGGCGGGGCGCTTGATGGTTGCCTCCAGCTCTTTCTCCCGACGGACGATCTCCTGCTCCTCCACCTTGGCTGCCAGCTCCTTCTCGGTCAGGCGCACCGCGTACTCCTGCCGCTTCAGTTCCTCCGAGAGCTTGGCGCGCTCGAGGTCGTACGCCACGTCCGCGGCGGCGCGCTTTGTGTTGACGGCCGACTGGAAGTCGGCCCGCTGCATCTCGAAGTCGCGGGTGGCCTTGGCGAGCTCGGCCTCCGCGAGCAAGCGGGCGATGTCGCCCTGCTTGCGGTACTCGGCCGCCTGTATCGTCGAGTCGCGTTCCGTCTCGGCCTGAGCGAGGGTCGCATCGCGCTTGACCTCGGCGATCCGCCGGGCGCCCAGCGCCTGCAGGTACCCCTGCGCGTCCGAGATGTCCTTGAGGGAGAACGAGAGCAGCTCGAGGCCCAGTCGCTCGAAGTCCTCGCCGGCGGCCTGCCGGACGCGGTCCGCGAACTTGTCCCGCTCGGTGTAGATCTCCTCGACCGTCATCATGCCGAGCGCCGCGCGCATGTGCCCTTCGAGCACCTCCTGCGCCACCGACGTGATGCCGGACGACCCCTTGGAGAGGAAGTTCTCGACCGCGCGGTGGGCCAGCGGCTCGTCGCTCGCCGCCTTCACCTGGCCGAACGCCTCGGCGGAGATCATCACGCCCTGGGCCGTGAGCACCTCGGGGCAACGTACCGAGATCGAGAACACCTCGAGAGGCAGGGTGTCCACCGTCTCGACGAACGGCATCACGAACGTGCCGCCGCCGACCTGGAGGCGGTACCCGACGGTGCGCTGCTTGCCGTCGGGCTCCGTGACCGTCGACGTCCGGCCCGAGATGACCAGCACCTGGTTGGGGCCGACCTTGCGGTAGTTGAAGGCCCACAGGCCGAAGAAGAGCAGCAGAACGACGAGAACGACGGCGCCGATGATCCAGGGGAGCAACGCCATGGCTTCCTCCGCCGCCCGGCCGGGCGGATGCGGCCACCTTAACGCAAGTTCTTGGAGGGTACAAGCCTTGCCTTCACCGGGCGATACCGCAACTCGATTTCCTCCCATTTCGTGACTCGTTCGTGCCCCACGGGTGGCAGGCTGAGTGTCCTCTGCCACTGCGTGGCGCCTTTTCTTGGACCGCGGGTGCGCCGGCACCAAACGAGCTTGAGGGACCCACACCGCACCGCTATAGTCCCCGCGGGGAGGCGGTCCCTTGGCCGAGAGCCACGAGGTGGTGATCATCGGTGCCGGAGTCATCGGGTGCAGCGTCGCCTTCCATCTCGCCCGGCTCGGGACGCGGGACGTGGGCGTGGTCGAGAAGGAGCGTTTGCCCGGGAGCGGTTCCACCTCGAAGGCCAACGGCGGCATCCGCGCCCAGTTCACCACCGAGGTGAACCTCCGGATGTCCCTCCTCTCCATGGCGATCCTCGAAAGCCTGGCAGCCGAGATCGGTGATCCGCCGATTTACCGCAAGGCCGGCTACCTTTTCCTCACCGGCGACCCGGCACGCCTGGGTGCAATGGCCGCCGCCGCCGAGTTCCAAAGGGCACGGGGGGTGAGCGTCGATCTCCTCGACGCCGAGCGCGTGCGGGCCATGGTCCCGTACGTGGACGGTCCGATCGTCGGTGGCACCTTCGGCCCCCGCGACGGCTTCATTGATCCCGGCGGCCTGACGAGCTTCTTCGTGCGCGAGGCCTCCCGGACGGGCGTCCGGTTCCACTATGGCGCCGAGGTCACCGCGCTGAGGCGCGACTTCGCCGGGGATCTGCAGGTGTCCACGACTGCGGGGAGCTTCATCGCTCCGGTGGTCGTCAACGCGGCCGGTCCGCATGCGCGCCGCGTGGCATCCATGCTCGGCGTCGACCTCCCGGTCGAGCCGGTCCGCCGCCACCTCATCATGAGCGGCCCATGCCCCTCCCTGCCGCCCATCATTCCCATGACGATCGACGCCGACAGCGGGGTGCTGATCCGCCGCGAGGGCGACCGCGCGCTGATCGCCTACTCCAACCCCGACGAGCCGGCCGGCTTCAACACGGAGTTCGACCCCGACTTCCCGGCGCGGATCGCCGAGCCGCTGGAGTCGCGATTCCCGGCGGTGGCCGCCGCAGGCCTCGATCTGCGGCGGAGCTGGACGGGGTTGTACGAGGTGACGCCCGACCACCACGCGATCCTCGGAGCGGCTCCGGGCCGGCCCGGCTTCTACCTCGCCAACGGCTTCTCCGGCCACGGCATCATGCATGCCCCGGCGGCCGGCCGCGCCATCGCCGAGCTCATCGTCCATGGGCGCAGCGAGAGCATCGACCTTACACCGCTCGCCGTCGCACGATTTGCCCGCGACGAGTTGATCCACGAGACCATGGTCCTGTAAGGAGGCCACGATGAACCTGTCCGGTGTCATGCTCCCTCTCACCACGCCGTTCGACGGCGGTGCCGTGGCGCCGGCCAGGCTGGCCGACAACATTGCCCGCTACGAGGCACACGGCCTCGCCGGGTATCTGGTCCTGGGATCCACCGGAGAGGCGGCGCTTCTCGACGAGGACGAGAAGCTCACCGTGCTGGCCGCGGCGCGCAAGGCGATCCCGACGAGCAGGACGATGATGGCGGGCGTCGGGGTCGAGAGCACCCGTGCCACCATCCGGCTTGCCCGCACGGCGGCCGACGCGGGTGCCGATGTCCTGCTCGTGATCACCCCGTTCTTCTTCCGCTCGCGTTTCGGCACCGACGCACTGGTTCGGCACTTCACCGCCGTCGCCGACGCTTCACCTGTTCCGATCATGCTCTACAACGTGCCGGTGTACACCTCGGTGGTGATCCCGCCGGCGGCGGTCGCCACGCTCGCCTCCCACCCGAACGTGATCGGCCTCAAGGACAGTGCGGGCGATCTGCCCTGGCTGCTCGAGGTCCTCGCCCGCGTGCCGGCCACGTTCCAGGTGCTGTCCGGCTCGGCCCTCTCCGTTCTGCCGGCTCTCAGCTGCGGTGCGGTCGGCGCGATCCTGGCGGCCGGCGACGCCTTCCCGGAGCTGGTCGTGCGGCTCTACCGCCACCACACGGAGGGACGTGCGGCGGAGGCGCTTGCCGTCCAGAAGGAACTCGTCGCACCGACGCGGCTCGTCCTCGGTAGCCACGGCGTGGCCGGGGTCAAGGCGGCGATGGACCTTCGAGGGCTCGCCGGCGGCGATTCGCGCCCTCCGCTGTCCCCCCTTGGCACGCAGGAGCGCGCCACGATCCGTGCCGAGATCGACCGCCTCGTCGCGTGCGGACTCCTCGTCCGACCCGAGATCTGAGCCGCGCGAGCGGAGCGTATACTCCGCGGCTCGGAGGGGGGATGGGAAACCTCGAGCTCTGGCTCGTGCGACACGGCGAGACCGCGGCGAGCCGCGACGGTGTGCTTGCCGGGTGGGCGGACGTCCCGCTCACGCCCCGCGGACTCGCGCAGGCGGAAGCCGTGCGCCCGGCCCTGGAGGGCGAGACGTTCGACGGGGTGTGGTGCTCCGACCTCCAGCGCGCCGTCGAGACCGCCCGCCTCGCGCACGGCGGCGCCCGCCGCGATGTGCGCCTGCGGGAGATCAACTTTGGCGAGCTCGAGGGGCGCGAGTGGGCCATCTTCGACCCCGAAGTGAGGAAGTCGTTCGTCGAGTTCAACGGTTTCCACCCGACAGGTGGCGAGAGCCTCGATCAGGTCCGCGCGCGCGTCCGCGGTTTTCTCGGTGAACTCGCTCCTGGCCGCCATCTGGTCTTCACGCACGGCGGGGTGATCCGGCTCCTCACCCGCGAAGCCGGGCATGATGTGTTCGTGCCGACCGGCACGGTCGTCGGCCTCGACTGGACCGACCGGGCCGTGCTCTTCACCCGCGAATCCCCTGTCGCCGTCCCTCAGTCGTTTACTGAGTGACCCCCGCTCCACGTGCATCGACGCGTTCCGCACTCCGATAGCAGAGGAGCGGAGGGGCTGAGGAGCAGAGGGGCGGAACACCGGAGGGCTATCGTCTTCCCCTCTGCTCCTCAGCTCCTCCGCTCCTCTGCCCGCATCACCCGCGCTCGATCGCCAACAGGATCGCGTCCCGGTAGGCGCCGCGCTTGAAGTAGCGGCGCGGGATGCGGCCGACCTCCGCGTAGCCGCAGCGTGTGAGCATGCGGATCGACGCCTCGTTGCCCTCCAGGGCTTCCGAGAGCAGCATGCGCAGGCCGAGCACCTCGAACGCGTAGCGCGTGCGCGTACGAGCCATGTCGGTGCCCAGGCCCTGTCCCCAGAGGTCCCTGCGGCCGATGACCGAGCCCGTGAGCGCGACGCCGTGCCGGTAGTCGATGCGGTGCAAGCCCGTGAAACCGATGTGCTCGCCGGCCAGCGTCTCGACCGCGAAAGTGATCTCCGCGGCGTCGCCGCGCATCATCCGATCGAAGAGCTCCTCCTCCGCCAGACGCGCGATCGGCGTGTCACCGATGAGCGTCCACTCGGTGACCGCAGGGTCGTTGGGCCACACGACCGCGTTCGCCAGGTGCCTCTCTTTCTCGAGCGGCACGAGCCTCACCTTTTCGCCTTCCCATCCGAACCCCATGGCAGTCTCCTAGGCCAAACGTACCGCATCGCCACTCTCCGCTGCGCAGCGACCTGCACGACAGCTACAGAGGGGCAGAGGCGCAGGAGAGCAGAGGAGCAAAAGACGAGACCTGCCCTGTCTCTGCCTTTCCCCTCTGCTCCTCCGCCCCTCTGCACCTCTGCTTGTCTCTGCGAACCCCGGTTCCAGTTGCCCGGACCTCCGTCTTCGCCGCTTGCCCTCCCCGGTCACAAGCGGCTATCCTCGCTGCCGGCGGGGGCTTCCCGCCGCGAGGTGGCCATGGCCGCACCGTACGATCCCGATGTCTACCGGCGTTTCGCCGAGAACCTGCGCGGCGCCCTCGACGGTCCCAACATCGAGCACATCTCCCTGCGCGCCCTTCGCAGGAAAGCGCTCGAGACCGCCGTGATCACCGCCAACGGCTCGCCGCTCTGGTTCTCGGCGGTCTCCTCGCGCATGGCGGCGAAGACCGTGTACCTCGGCAACGGCCCCGAGATCGTGCTGCCCAAGGCCTCCCCCGAGCAGCTCGGCATCGTCGAGAAGGCGCCCGACCAGATCCACAAGGTGCTGCAGCTCATGCGCACGATGCCGTTCGTGCACGTGCGCCGGCAGATGGGCGACAACAACGAGTTCAACCCGATCTGCAACCTCTACGTGTGCGTCGCCGACAAGAAGAACTACCGCCTCGCCTACGAGTGGGCGATGACGATGGGCGACGTGAAGAAGTCGCGCCCCGGCCCCGAGTTCATCATGATCGACGTGCCGCAGGAGCACCAGCTGCGCATGCAGATCCTCACCATCCCGGAGCACGACATCAACATCGCCCTCGGCACCGACTACACCGGCGAGTGCAAGAAGGGGTTCCTGCGCCAGGGGATGTTCCGCGCCGACGGGCGCGGGATGCTGGGCCTGCACGCGGGCACCAAGCTCGTGCGCGCGCGGGACGCGAAGAGCGGGAAGCTCAAGACGTACGCCGTCTTCATGTTCGGCCTGACCGCCACCGGCAAGTCCACATGGAGCTGCCACCAGCTCGGGCTCGATTCGAGCGCCGGCGAGGGAACCTGGGTGAGCCAGGACGACATCGTGTTCCTGCGCCGCGACGGCAGCTCGTACGGGACCGAGCTGGGGTTTTACGTCAAGACCGACGTGGACGTGAAGCTCCAGGAGGCGATGTACCACGCCCTCACCCACCACACCGCGTTGCTCGAGAACGTCATGGTGGACGCCAAGGGGAAGATCGACTTCCTCGACGAGCGCCTCGGCGAGAACGGCCGCGGCGTGCTCGACCGCCGTGAGCTCAAGGTCAAGCGCGGACGGAAGATGGAATCGATCTGCGCCGACACGATCAACACCGCGAACCTCGACGAGGTGGATGGCATCGTGTTCGCGTTCATCACGCGGCGCGGCACCATCATGCCGTTCGCCCAGCGCCTCACCCCCGAGCAAGGCGTGATGGCGTACCTGTGGGGCGAGTCCACGCACTCGTTCGCGACCGTGCCGGCGAAGGCGGGCGAGAGCGTTCGAATCGTCGGGATGGACGACTTCATCATCGGCGCCCAGGGGCGGAAGGTGAACGTGTTCTACGACATCGTCATGGACCTCGTGGCCCGCTACCCGGGCAAGGTCCACTTCTTCCAGTACAACACCGGCGGGATGGGCGAGATCATCGAGGTGGACAAGGTGACCGGCAAGAGGAAGCAGGTGCGCAAGGTCACCCGCGTGCCGATCGACCTGATGGCGGCGCTGCAGCGCGGCGACCTCCGCGGCACCAACGAGTACGCCAAAGGGCGCCTCGGCACCGAGTTCGTGGTCAAGTCCGAGGGCACCGAGCTCGCCCAGTACGACGCGCACGTCTACTACTCGGACGAGCAGATCGAGGCGTACGTCGCGGACCTCGTGGACGGCCGGCGGAAGTTCACCGAGGAGATTGCGGCGCAGGGCCTGCGCAAAGACATCCGCGAGATCGCCCACCGCGAGCTCGACGCGATCGATGCCACCACCCGCAAGAAGACCGAGCCGTGGGCGCCCGCCGAGGAGCGCGAGCAGACCGCCGCCGAGGACCGCGACCC